>CALVRH010000005.1 GCA_944358535.1 uncultured Bacilli bacterium
TTAAGATTCAATGTTTTCTCTTTTGTTTATAATGTTTTTTTAAAATTTGCCACCCCACTAGAAAGTGGAGAGCCTTTTTCTTGAGATATAATTAATATGTAGTGAGTGTGAAGTGAATGGGAAGTAAGGGAAAAAAGAAACATAATAAAAGAGAAAAAGTTTTACGAAAAAAAGATATTTCTTTAGCTACTTTAGAATGTGAAAAAAAGAAGAAAAAAAGATTTATTAAAAAGATTATTTTGATTGTATTGATTATTATACTTGTTTTAATATTGGCTTTTTTAGGTTATAAGTTTTATAAGAGAAGTGAGATTGCTAAAAAAATTAATGATAATATTACTGCCGAGTATGGGGAAGAGTTAACTTCAGATTATATTTTAAAAGATAATTTTAAGAAAGTTAAATTTGAACCTAAATTAAGTAGTTTGAAAAAAGTAGGAAAACATGAAATTACTTTAACTATTGATGGAGAAGAATTTAAGGTTGTTGTCAATATAAAAGATACAACACCACCTGATTTAATGGTTAAAGATGTTCAAAAGTATATGGATGAAGAATTACCTAAGGTAGAAGAATTTGTCGATAAGGTTAATGATTTGTCTAAAGTAGATTTAAAAATGAGTGATGTAGAAAAAGTTGTTGGTGAACATGAGGTTACTATAACTGCTACTGATAAATATAATAATAAAACTAGTAAAAAAGCAAAATTAACAATATTAGAGTATAAAGGTTCTGTTAAATTTAGTGGGCTTACTAATTTAAGTGTGGAAGCTGGCAATAAACCGGATTTGAAAAAGAACGTTTCTGCTAAAGATGATAGGTTTGGTGATTTAGAGTTTACTGTCGATGATTCTAAAGTTAATTATAATACACCAGGAACTTATACAATATACTATAAGGTAACTGATAAACTGGGTAATGAAACAATTAGGGAAAGAAAGATTACTATAAGAGCCAAAACAGTTATGATTAATAATTTTCCAACATATTCACAGTTTCCTAATTATCCAAATGGCTGTGAAACCATTGCTTTATACTTGATGCTTAAGTATTATGGAATTAATGTTTCTCCAGAAACACTTGTTAATAATTTAGCTAAAGGTGATGGAGTACATTGGGAGAATGGTATAAGATATGGTGGAGATCCAGAAATTGAGTTTGTTGGAGATCCAAGGGACCAGCACGGTTACGGAGTATATCAAAAGCCAATTATTAATTTAGCTAGTAAATATAAATCTGGTATGGTTGATTATACAGGACATTCATTAAGTCAAGTTTTAGAGATAGTTAAAAGTGGAAAACCAGTTCAAGTGTGGGTGTCAATTAATTTAAAAAACACTTCAGTTTGTGCGGATTGGACACATAAAGCTTCTGGTAAAAAAATTAATTGGATTTGTTCATTGCACAGCGTGGTTGTTATTGGATTTAATGATAATTATGTATATGTTTCTGATCCTTATACTGGAGATATAGAAAAATATCGTAAGAGTCAATTTCAAAAAATGTATAATTTGTTTGGTAAAAGAGCTATTTATTTTAAATAAACTTCATTAATTTGAAGTTTTTTTCATATTTATTTTGAATTTTTTTCACGTTGATTTTATTTTTGATTAATAAAATTATAGTGTTTAGGAAAGAGAGGATAAATAAATGAGAATAAAATATTTTGATAATGCAAAAGGGATTTTAATTATATTTATTATACTTGGACATGTTTTTAGTGCGTGCGCTGATTATTATGGATATGATGATAATTTTTATAAATTCTTTTCACTTTTTATGATTCAATGTTTTTTCTTTATTTCGGCTTATTTTTCATCAAAAAGTAAAAGAGGTCAAAGAATTTTAAGTATGTTAAAGATTTATTTAGTGTGGCAAATGATTGTAACTATTTATTACTCTTTTGTTTTAAATATAATGAATTTTAGTTTTAATGTTTTATATCCTAGATATACTTATTGGTTTTTGGTAACAATGATTACATATTTAATTTTAGAGTATCTATTTGATAAAATTAGTTATAATGTGATGATACCTCTTTCATTTATAATATCTTTGTTTATTGGTTTTATTCCATTTATTGGAGAATGGGCATCACTTGCTAGAACATTTACGTTTTTACCTTTTTATGTAATTGGTTTTTATGCGAAAGATTTAAAATTAATTGAAAAACTTCAAAGTGATAACTTTAAAAAGACATTTATAGTTTTTTCAGTTTTGATACTTATATTGTCTTTTGTTTACGATGATATTTTACCTTTTAGGTTACTTCGAGGAAAATATAGTTATTATGAAATAACAGGTGATTTATTAAGCGTATTTTTAAAGAGAATTATGTTTTATATATTTAGTATAATTGTTAGTATTACGTTTTTTAAGGTTATTTCTAAAAAGGAAACTATCTTTACTAAAATAGGACAAAATACACTTTATATTTATTTGGTGCAGGGGGCTATTATGAAAACTTTGGTTACTTTGAATTTATTGCCGAGTAATATTGTTTTTGGTAATGTTTTATCAATATTTATTTTGATTATCTTTACGTTTGCTATAGCAAAATTTATTACTTGTTTTAAAAATATTATTAAAGAAAAGATTAATGATATAATATGGATAAAAAAATTAAAGACAAAAATGGCATCCTAAATGGATACCATAATTTTTCACAATTTTATCAAATTTTTTCCATAAGTTATTGGTATGATTATTACAGAGTTAAGAAAGAACTCTAGAAGGATGTGATATATGATTAATTAGCTTTTTCTAAACTATACTCACGAAGCAGTTCTCACCACTGCTTTTTAATTTAATAGATATACTCCAAATGAAAGATATGCGGCGAATATTAGCCATATTAAATATGGGGTGTTTATTAAACCTGATAATTTATTTACTTTATAAAATTCTTTTATCATAATAATGACTAAAATAATTAGTAAAATTATCCATATAAAGGAGAATAAATACCATTTAAAAACAAAGAAGAAAATAGACCATAAGCCATTTACTACTAACTGAGTATAGTAAATGGTTTTATTTTGCCCATCTTGTTTATAAAAGCTATAGCCCATAATAATGTATAAAATTGTCCAGATAATTGGAAAGATTATACCTGGAGGAGAAAGAGGTGGCTTATTTAGATCTTGATAGTTCATAAATGGATTTATAATTAAACCGATTATGCCACCCATAATTACAGGAATTAAAATATTTTTAATTAATTTTTGCACTTTATCACCAGTATTAATATATGTAATTAAAAATAATTTATAATTATGATATAATGAATTAGGTGATTCAAATGCAGAAGATATTAATTGTTGAAGATGAAGTTAAGATTAGAGAAGAACTGACCACTTTTTTAAAAAATAATGGATATGAAGTTTTATTTATAAATAAATTTGAAAATACTTTAGATGATATTTTGAAAAAAGATGTTGATTTAATTTTAATGGATATTAATATTCCGGGAATTAATGGAATGCATTTGTGCAGGGAGATTAGAAAAGAGAAAAAAACACCAATTATTATTGTAACAAGTAGAAATAGTGAGATGGATGAGCTTATATGCATGAATTATGGGGCGGATGATTTTATAACTAAACCTTATAATTTGCAAATTTTACTTGCTCATATGGAGGCTGTTTTAAAAAGAAGTAAACCAGAGGTTAGTCATGTTTTAGAATATGAAGGAATGAAGGTTAATTTGTCTAAAGGGGTTATTGAGTATAATGGAGAAAATGTTTTACTTACTAAAAATGAACTTTCGATTTTGGCTTATTTACTTGAGAATAGAGGAAAGGTTGTATCTCGTGATGATCTGATGAGTTATTTATGGGATAGTGAGATGTTTGTGGATGATAATACGTTAACAGTTAATATTACAAGGTTACGTAAGAAATTAGAGGAATTAGGTTTTAGTGATGTTATTGAAACGAGAAGAGGATGGGGTTATATTATATTATGAAGTTTATAGATTATTTTAAAGAGAGAATTCCTTTAATTTTTATATACTTTGTGGTTGTTACTTTGATTACTTTTATTTTGATGGTATTTAGAGTTTATTATACCGGTATAATGATGATTTTATTTTTACTAATTGTTTTGGGTTTATTTATGTTTTTTTATAGATTTTATCAGAAGAAAACCTTTTATGATAATTTATATAGTATTTTAAATAATATTGATAATAAGACATTAATACACGAGGCAATGAATGAGGCTTATTTTACAGAAGGTAAGATATTATTAGATGTTTTAAGAGAAACTGATAAATATAAGTTAGAACAAATCAATAAATATAAGTATATGCAGGAGGAATTTCAAGAGTTTATGGAACTTTGGGTGCATGAGATTAAAACACCACTTGCAGCAATTAATTTGATTACCGAGAATAATAAGAATAAGATTACAAATAGTATTAATGAAGAGGCTAAAAAAATTGATGGCTTTGTTGAAATGATTTTATTTTATGCTCGCAGTCAAATGCCTGAAAAAGATTATTTGATTAAAAATTGTAAGTTAACTAATATTGTAAATAAAGTGATTATTCGTAATAAGAATAGTTTTTTAGAGAAAAATATTCGTTTGGATATGCATGATTTAGATGTGTCAGTTAGAAGTGATAGTAAGTGGATGGAATTTATTGTTAATCAGGTTGTAGTTAATAGTATAAAGTATATAGATGAAAATCCACTTATTGAAATATACGCAGTTTCTGATAAAGAAAGTGTGAGTTTATATATTAAAGATAATGGAATAGGTATTAATTATAAAGATTTACCTAGAGTGTTTGAAAAGGGGTTTACTGGGCAAAATGGTAGAAGAAAATATAATTCAACTGGTATGGGCCTTTATTTAGTTAAAAAATTATGTTTAGCTTTGGGTAATAATGTTATAATAGATAGTGTTTTAGGTGAGGGAACTATAGTTCAGATTGTTTTTCCGCTTGGTTCTTTTACTGATAAAATGATTGGAGATGAAGATTATGGGATTAAAAGTGAAAAGCAATAGAGGTGAAAATGATCCTTTGACTTTTAGGATTGATGATATGGATTTTGTGTTTTCTTTTGATAATATTGAGCAAATGAAGCTTAATGAGAAAAGTCAAATTTTACTTAAAGAGGCAATAAGAGGGGATAAGAAACTTTTTAAGGGAAAGAAAAAATTATTAGCTGGAGATTATGAGGTAAAGTTAAATTCTAGTGAAGAAGTAAATAATTTGTGGTTATCCGCTTTTGATAAATTAGCCGAGTATAAGTTAATTGAAAAAGATGGAAAGGATTATGTAGTTACATCTAAAGGGTTAAAACATTATGAAACTCTTTAGTTTTTTCTTACGAAAGTGTAAGAATTTGTAAGGTTAATAAATTGTTATATAAAAGATATGTGAGTATAATTAGTGGCAGAGGTGAGAAAAATGGATAAAATTTTGAAAGTTGCGAATGTAGAAAAATATTATGGAAATCGCTCTAATTTGACTAAAGCGATTGATAATATTTCTTTTGATGTTTTAGAAGGAGAATTTGTCGGAATTATGGGAGCTTCTGGTTCTGGTAAAACTACTTTGTTAAACTGTATTTCAACAATTGACAAGGTAACAAGTGGTCATATTTTGATTAATGGGACTGATGTTACAGAGCTTAGAGGAGAAAAATTAAATAAATTTAGAAGAGAAGATTTAGGTTTTATTTTTCAGGATTTTAATTTACTTGATACCTTAACAGGTTATGAAAATATCGCCCTTGCTTTAACTATTCAAAATAGAAAGCCAAAAGAGATTGATGATAAGATTAAAGAAGTGGCTAAAACTCTTAATATTACACATGTTTTAAATAAGTATCCTTATCAAATGAGTGGTGGTGAAAAACAAAGAGTCGCTTCAGCTAGGGCAATTATTACGAATCCTAAGCTTATTTTAGCTGATGAGCCAACGGGAGCTTTGGATAGCAAAAGTAGTAGAATGCTCTTAGAAAAATTAGGAGAACTTAATAAGAATTTAAAAGCGACAATTTTGATGGTTACTCATGATGCTTTTACAGCTAGTTACTGCTCAAAAATATATTTTATTAAAGATGGTAAAATATTTAATGAACTTATCCGTGGTGATGATTCTAGAAAAGAGTTTTTTGATAGAATTATTGATGTTGTGACATTACTTGGAGGGGATATGAATGATGCTCTTTAAGTTATCTATTAAAAACATCAAAAAAAGTTTTAAGGATTATGCAATATATTTTTTAACTTTGGTGCTTGGTGTAGCTATCTTTTATGTATTTAATGCACTTGATAGTCAAGAAGCTATGTTACAACTTACGGAAACTGAAAAAGAGATTATTTCACTTATGAATGAGTTTTTAAGTGGTGTTTCTATTTTAGTTGCGGTTATTTTAGGCTTTTTAATTATTTATGCAAGTAGGTTTTTGGTTAAAAGAAGGAAAAAGGAGTTTGGTATTTATCTTACTTTAGGTATGGGTAAGAGGCAAGTTTCAAAAATTCTTTTAATGGAAACATTGATAATTGGTTTTATTTCACTTGCTGTGGGTCTTGGTCTTGGAATTATTGCTTCACAGTTTATGAGTATTGTGGTAGCTAAATTATTCGAAGCTGACATGTCTCGGTTTGAGTTTGTCTTTTCACAAGCTTCGATGTTTAAAACAGTGATTTATTATGCGATTATTTATTTAATAGTTATGGTATTTAATGTGTTTGCGGTTACTAAATATAAACTAATTGATTTACTTAATGCGGCTAAAAAAGGTGAAAAGATTAAGACACGTAATTTGACCATTTCTGTAATATTATTTGTTATTTCAGTAGGGATACTAGGGTTTGCTTATTATTTAGCTACGCAAAGACTTGATAGTTTAGATTTATTTGGACTTTCTATATTACTTGGAATTATTGGAACATTTTTGTTATTTTTCTCTATGTCAGGATTTATTTTGAAGTTAGTTCAAAGTAATAAGAAGTTATATTTAAAAGGTTTAAATATATTTACTTTAAGACAGATAAACAGCAAGGTTAATACAACAGTATTTTCTATGAGTATTATTTGTTTACTTTTATTTTTTACAATTACAATTTTTTCATCAGCTTGGAGTATTAATGTAAGTTTAAAAAATGATTTAGTTTATGGAACTCCAGCTGATATAGTTATTGCATCTTATGCGGAAGAGACTAAAGATGTAAAGACAGATATTTTAGATAAAGTAGGTTATAGCATGGATAACTTTAGTGGATATGCCAGAGGCAATACTTATGGATTTGAAAGCGTGACAGTGGGTAGTTTACTTACTCCAATATTAGATGATGTTTTAAAAAGTTACCCTTATTTGATGGTAGATAGTTATTTGCCAGTTATGAAAATATCAGATTATAATAAGTTTGCTTCATTTTATGGAAGAGATACTTACAGTTTAAATGATGATGAGTTTATTTTGGTTGCAGATTATCCTCAAATGATAGAATATCAAAATATGGCTTTGGAAAAAGGTGTGACTATTAAGATTGGTGATAAAGAGTACCATAATAAATATGATGAGTGCAAGGAAGGGTTACTACAAATGAGTGGTAATAAAACTAATACTGGTATTGTAGTGGTACCGGATAATGTAGATATTAGTTCAAATGAGACAATTAGAAGTTATTTGGCAGCTAATTATAAAGGTGATAAAAATAAAGCTGAAGAAAATTTAAGAGAATATATGGATGAGATAAATTCTAATGGGGCAGTAGCTGATACAAAGTTAGATATTTATACAGCTAGTACGGGTTTAAGAGCTATTATGATATTTATCGGTTTATATTTGGGAGTTATATTTTTAATTTCATCAGCAGCTATACTCGCTTTGAAAGAATTATCTGATAGTAGTGATAATAAGGAAAAATATCAGATGTTAAGGCGTATTGGTGTAGATGATAAAAAATTAAATAGAGCTTTATTTACACAAATATTTATATTCTTTATGTTCCCGCTTGTAATTGCTATTATTCACTCAATATTTGGCATAATGTGTGCGAATACGATTATGGAAAGTATGAGTGTGACTAGTAATATGACTTCAATACTTGGAGCGGCATTACTTATTGTTGTTATATATGGAGGATATTTTATAGTTACTTATACGACAAGTAAACGAATTATAAATGAAAAATAATCAGAGTTATCTGGTTATTTTTTTGTGTAATAGTTTTTTTAATTTTAAGAGGAATTTTGATTTTTTTGACGTATGTTTATATATAAAG
Organism: uncultured Bacilli bacterium; assembly: GCA_944358535.1. Taxonomy (GTDB): domain Bacteria; phylum Bacillota_I; class Bacilli_A; order RF39; family UBA660; genus Coprosoma. The sequence continues at coordinate 8,248 of CALVRH010000005.1, forward strand.
GGGCTTAGAAAGGGATTTTTATGAAATTAATTAAGATAAATTTTTTTAAGACGATTTTGTTCGATTATGGAATATGTTATAAAAAGGTTAATGGTAAGATTATTGTTATAGGTTTTTATAAAAAAGTATTTTAAATAATATATTGTTTTTGGTAAGAAAATTGATTATTAAATAAGGCTTTGTTATAATTTATTTAGATAGAAAAGGAGGGTGGTAATATGACACCACATAATAATGCGAAAAAAGGGGAAATTGCAAAAACAGTAATTATGCCTGGAGATCCGATGAGAGCAAAATATATTGCGGAAAAATATTTGGAAGATTATAAACTTGTAAATGATGTTAGAGGAATGTATGCTTATACTGGATTATATAAAGGAAAAGAGGTTACGGTTATGGCCCATGGTATGGGTATGCCTAGTATAGGAATATATTCATATGAGCTTTACAAGTTTTATGATGTTGAGGAAATTATTAGAATTGGCTCTTGTGGAGCTTATTTAAAGGAGATGAAACTTTTTGATATCATTTTGTCAACGGCGGTTTATACTGAAAGTAGTTTTGCTCTTACTTTAAATAATGATTTATGTCATATAGCTTATAGTGATGAAGATTTAAATATTAAAATTGGGAAAGTGGCTTATAAAAATGATATAAAATTATATCGTGGTATGACAGCTTGTTTAGATTGTTTTGATGTTTATATGACTGATGTTAATAAATTTTTTGAAAGGATGCCTAAAGGTGTTGAACCGATTGCGGCAGAGATGGAAGCTTTTGCTTTATTTTATATTGCTAAAATGCTTGGTAAGAAAGCGGCTTGTTTAATGAGTGTTGTTGATTCTAAGTATATTAAAGAGGTGGCTTCGGCAGAGGAGAGAGAAAAAGGTTTAGATAAAATGATAAAACTTGCTTTAGATTCGGTTTTATAATTAATTTTTTGGACATAATATTGATGAGGTGTAATATGAAATTTTATGATTATAATATTAATAATTTTGATTTGCACGTTATAAAAACAAGTCGTTTTAAAACTGTTTTTTATAGTGTTAATATAAGGTTTGATGATAAGAAGGAAAATGAAATATATACTTCTTTACTTAGTAGATTACTTATTCAGACAAGTAGTAGGTTTGATAGTGTAAGAGATATCAATGCTTTTTGTGCGAGTATTTATGATCCATCTTATAATGTTCGAGTTTTGGAAAGTGGTTCGCAAAATATCTTGTGTTTAACTTCTAGCTTTGTTAATGAAAAGTATACGGAAGAAGGAATGAATAAAAAGAATTTTGAATTTTTATCAGGAGTTTTATTTGAACCAAAAGTTGTTTCTTTTGCTTTTGATGAAGAGGTTTTTGAGGTTCAAAAGGAAAAGTTATTAGAATTTTACCGTACAATGAAAGATAGGCCACAGAATTATGCGGGTGGTAGACTAGCAGAAGAGATGCAGATAAAAAAGTATAAGGTATTTAAATTAGATGAATTAATTAAGGCGATAGAGAATTTGACGGCAAAAGATTTATATGATTTTTATAAAATGATTATGAGCACAGGCAAACTTGATATATTTGTCTGTGGCGATGTTAACCCAGTGGAAATTAAGGAATTGTTTAGTGAAATTATTAAATTTAAGGGTTCTAGAAGTGGTAAGATTAATCATTTAGTTAAGCAGATGACTTATAATGAAAAGCCAAATATTATTATTGAACCATCTAGTAATACTCAAAGTAATTTGATTGTTGGGTGCAAGTGCGAGAATTTATCTGAATTTGAGAGAAAATATGTGTTTGTACTTTATTCTTGGATACTTGGTGGTGGGATGAATTCTTTATTGAATCAAACGGTTAGAGAAAAGAATTCACTTTGTTATTACATTTATGCAGTTCGTCAAAATTTATTTGAGTCATTGAAAATATATGCAGGTATTGATGGTAAAGATTTTGATAAGACTTATGAGCTTATTTTGGATGAAATGGAAAATATGCGTAAGGGGAAATTTTCTTCAGAGTTATTTGAGGGGGTTAAAGAGATTTATTATAATTCTTTAATTAAGATTGAAGATTCTCAAAGCGATTTAGTTGGTAATTTTACATCAGAGGTGTTTGCCGGTAACGATAATGTAGAGATGAGAAGAAAACAAATGGAAAAAGTTACTAAAGAGGATGTTATGAATTTTGCAAGTAAGGTTCATGTTGATACTGTATTTTTATTAAAGGGAGAAAGATAAGATGGAGAAAAAAAGTTATGCTGGGTTAGATTTAGATGTGTATGAAGAAGTTTTAGATAATGGACTTAGAGTGTATATAAGCCCTATCCCAAGACATACGATTCATGCACGTATAACTACTTTTTTTGGCGGCTCAACATTAGAATTTAAGTTAGATGGAGATTCATCTTTTACAAAAGTACCTGGTGGGGTGGCTCATTTTTTGGAACATAAGATGTTTGAAAAAAAAGATGGTAAAGATCCACTTTCTGTTTATGAGAATAATGGAGCTTCTGGTAATGCTTTTACTAATGAGTTTGTAACAGCATATCATTTTACGGGAGCTGGACATTTTTTTGAGAATTTGGAAACTTTACTTAGATGTGTGCATGAGCCTTATTTTACTGATGAGAATGTTTTGAAGGAAAAGGGAATAATATCACAGGAGAAGAAACAAGATTTAGATAATCCTTTTTCAATTGTTTACGATAGATGTTTAATTAATACTTTCCATAATTTAGATTTTAAAAATACGGTTTTAGGGAGTTTAGATGATATTAATTCGATTACTAAGGAAGATTTATATAATTGTTATAATACTTTTTATCATCCTAGTAATATGATTTTGACGATTAGTGGGGATGTTGATCCAGATAAGACTTTGAGGTTTATTAAAGATTTTTATAAGAAGTATGATTTTAAAAAAAGGCCAAAGGTAATTTTAAAACATAAAGATGAGCCTTTAACAGTTGTTAAAGAAAAAGATGTTATTTATATGGATAATTTATCTAAGGAGATATTAATTTGTTATAAGGTTAAGAAACCAACTTATATTAAGGATGAGTATTTAAATAGAATATATTTTTCATTTTTACTAGATTTGAAGTTTGGGGCAATCGCTCCAATTGTAGATGTTTTTGCGAAGGATACTAATTTGATTTCACCTGTGTCATCTTATTTAGAGCCGGTAGATGATTTTTATATGATAGTATTTAATGCGACAGTTAAAGATGATGCGGATAGTTTTGTAGATTTAGTTGATAAGACAATTAAAGATATGGATTTTAATGAAGAGAATTTTAATTTGATTAAGAAGGCTATTTTAAATTCGATAATTTTATCGACAGAGAATTCTAATGGAATATGTTCGATGATTGCAAATCAGGTTTATTTTTTTGGAAATCCTATTTATGATATGCATGATAAGTTAAAAGGTCTTAATTTTGAGATTTTTAAAAAGTCTATTGAAGACATTGATTTAAATAATCGAAGTGTGGTTGTTTTAGAAAATAAAAACTAAGAGACAATTATGATTTGTTTCTTAGTTTTTATTTGACATAAGTTTAAAAGTTTGTTTTCTATTTCTTTTAGTTTATTTTCGTCGATGCTAAAATTATAGATAATATTAGTTTTATATGATTTTTTTATATCGATATTTTTAAGTAGGTAATTTATTTGTTTTATGTTTTCATAAGGAAATTCAATTGTTATGTTGTATCCATTTACTAAATTGGTGATAGTTGTTTTATTTAAAGCTTCGCTTACACTATTACTATAAGCTCTGATTAAGCCACCAGCTCCTAATTTAATTCCACCAAAGTATCTTATTACTACGCATAATATATTAGTTAAATTATTTTGTTTTAAAACGTTTAAAATAGGCATACCAGCTGTACCACTTGGCTCGCCATTATCAGAACATTTTTCATGATTATTTATAATATAGGCATAGCAGTAGTGTGTGGCATCTTTATATTCTTTTTTTATGTTTTCTAGTTTTTCTTTAACATTATTTATATCGTTTATATTAGTTAAAACTGTGATAAATCTAGATTTATTGATAATTATTTCATTTGTGATTTCTTTTTTTATAGATTTCATTAATATCACCAATTTAATTATAAAGAAAACATGTTAAAAAGACAAGATTTTAGTTATCTTGTCTTTGTTTGATTAAATAATTCATTATTTTTAGCTAATATATCAGATGAATGTTTTTGAATGTTATTAATTATATCTTTGTTTTTTGAAGTAATGGTATAGTTTAAATTGTCCTCGGTACTGATGGATGTTTCAACTATTATATTTTGGATGCCATCATCTTTTTGGGGCAAGGTATGGATATCACAGGCGTCATATGGAACTATATTTTTAGATATTAATTCATTTACGAAGTCTGTTTCTTGGCCTTGCAATAAACTAGTACCTTTTAAAGCTATATAAAATTGATCTTTATTTGGAAACATTAAGAATTCATCGGGATTTACAGTTAAGTTAGTTATATATTCTGTTCTATCATCGGTTAACTGATTTATAGTTAAGGTTGTACCGATAACACCGGTAAGACCGGCGCCACACATTAATATAAAATCTCTTCTTGTTAAGTTTTTCATTTATAAAACCTCCTTTTTACAGGTGAGTATTATACTATTTTTATTGTTTTTGTCAAATTTACGCTTAAGCTTGATTAAATTTGGATATTTAATTATAATTATGTGCAGAGGTGAAGAGTATGGTTTTGGAAAAATTAAAGTTAGTACCACATAAGCCTGGGTGTTATTTAATGAAAAACAAAGACGGGGTTATAATATATGTTGGTAAGGCTAAAGATTTAAAAAATAGACTTAATTCTTATTTTCACTCTTCACATACTGGTAAGACGGCAAGACTTGTTAGTGAGATTGCAGATTTTGATTATATTGTTGTGTCTTCTGAAACTGAGTCATTAATTTTAGAGATTAATTTGATAAAAAAACATGATCCTAAGTTTAATATTTTACTTAGAGATGATAAAAGTTATCCATATATTGAACTTACTGAGGAAAAGGTTCCAAGATTGTTAATAGTTAGGAATGTACATAAGAAAAGGAAAAAAACTAGATTATTTGGTCCTTATCCAAATGTTTATGCGGCAAGAAAGGTTGTTAATTTATTAAATAGATTATATCCACTTAGAAAGTGTCAAACATATCAAAAAAGGCCATGTTTATATTATCATATAGGACAGTGTTTGGGTTATTGTGCGAATAATGTTTCTAAAGAAAAAATTGGAGAGATGGAAAAAGATATTGTTAGCTTTTTAAAGGGTAATAATGAGATTGTGACTGATAAATTAAAAATAGAAATTCAAAAGGAAAGTGATGCTTTACATTTTGAAAAGGCTTTAGAACTTAAAAATTTACTCGATGATATTAATGTTATTTTAGTTAAGCAAAAGATTGAAGTTAATGATAATATTGATAGAGATATATTTGGATATTATAGTGATGAAAATTATTTGAGTGTATTTGTATTTTTTGTTCGTGGTAGTAGAATAGCTGGACACCACCATCAGATTATTCCGTTAATTGATGATGAAGGGGAAGAATTAACTCGTTATATTGCTAAGTTTTATGATAAAGCACTTATTCCTAAAGAGGTTTTAGTACCTAGTATTACTGATAGTAATTTACTTTCTGATTATTTTAAAGTGAAAGTTAAAATTCCTGAAAAAGGAGTTAAGAAGAAATTAGTTGATATGGCATCTGATAATGCAAAAAAACAGTTAGAGGATGAGTATGAGCTTGTTATTAAAAACGAAGAGAAAACTATTAAGGCGAATGAGGAGCTTAAGAAAACACTTGGTTTGGATAAATTAGATAGGATTGAACTTTTTGATAATGCGCATTTGTTTGGTACATATAATGTATCTGGAATGGTTGTATTTATCGATGGGTCTCCAGCTAAAAATGAATATAGAAAGTTTAAAATATCTGTAGATAAAAATGATGATTATGGAACAATGAGGGAGGTTATTTATAGGCGTTATTTTAGGGTATTAAAAGATAATCTAGTAAGACCTGATTTAATTATAGTTGATGGTGGAATGGGTCAGATGAATGTGGCTAAAGAGGTATTAGATAGTTTGGGTATGAATATTAATTTAGTTGGTTTAAAAAAGGATGATAAACATTCTACTAATGCACTTGTGACATTTGATGGGGAAATACCTATTGAAAAAAGGAGTAATTTATTTCATTATTTAGAGAGAATGCAAGATGAGGTTCATAATTTTACCATTAATTATCATAGACAAATAAGAAGTAAGGGACTTTATGCTTCTATTTTGGATGATATACCGGGTATTGGTAAACAAAGAAAACATGATTTACTAAAAAAATATAAAACAGTTCAGAATATGAAAAAGCAAAGTGTGGAAGAGCTTTCTAGTATACTTCCTTTAAATGTGGCTATAGAGCTTAAAGATATTTTAGATAGTTTAGATAAAGAAACAGATGAATAGAATTAACTGGTTTATTCATCTGTTTTTTTCTTTGATTATTACTTCAAAGTTATATTTTTTGCATATAGTCATTAAGGTATGAAAAGTGTATGGCCTTGAGTTTATTAGGCTTTTTGTGTTTTTGTATTTTTCAATAGTAGATTTAGCTTTGCCGACTAATTGCCCAATTTCTTTATCTGATTTTCCTGTGGCTTGAATAATCATATTCATTACTTCGGCTTCACTATAATTGTTTGCAACTATTTTCATTTTTTATCACCAACAAAATTGTACTCTGAGGGAGCTATTAATTTGCATTTTACTCCCTATGAGAGAGTAAAAAATCTTGACTTTAGGAAAACGTATAAGTATAATTGAAATAGAATAACTCCCCCATAGGGAGTTTACGGAGGAAGCCAAATGAAAGAAAAAATAAAGAAAAACTTAATAGGATTTGTATTAGGAGTAATAACAGCAATTAGTATAAGTGTAATTGCAGCCACATATTTTCCATCTAATGATGTGACATATGATAATAAAGAAAGTGGACTTGAAAGTACCAATGTACAAGGAGCAATAGATGAACTATATGGAGTATGTACAGCAGAACCTCCAGCAGGTGAACAAATAATAGAAGATAATGGATTAGAAAAAGATCCATATGAATGTAGATATTTCTTTACAGGTGCCAACCCCAATAACTATATAACCTTTAATGGAGAGCCTGCAGGCTGGAGAATTATTTCTGTAGGTTGTGATGGAACTATAAAAATAATGAGAGATGAAAGTATAGGAAAAATATCATGGGATACATCTGGTTCAAATAATTGGGCAAGACCAGCCAGTTTAAATACATATTTAAATGGAACATATTTAAATAGCTTAAGTAGTGAAGCACAAGGTCAAATAGTTGCATCTGATTATAGTATAGGTGCAGTAACTCTTAATAATAATGATTTAGCGGGTCAAGTAAGTGCTGAAAATAGTACAACATGGAATGGAAAAATAGCCTTACCAACAGTAAGCGAATATTTAAGAACAAATTCCAATTCAAACTGTAAAACATATAGTACTTTTAATAGTAATTATAGTACATGTAAAAATACGACATGGATGTATGATAATAATGATAATTGGTGGACCTTGTCGTCCAACGCCGGCCACTCTAGCACCGTGTTCTACGTGAACTTTAGCGGCGACCTCTACTACTACTACGCCGCGAACGGTACGTTCTATGCGATTCGGCCGGTCGTTTATCTAAGCTCTGAGGTTAAAATCATAGGAGGAGATGGAAGTCAGTCTAATCCTTACACGATAGAGTAGATGATACTTTTAAATAATGGTGTTATACATTATGTTAATGTAAGGATATAAGATAGGGTTTTGCAAAATGATAAAAAAGTGACCTTTTGGTCGCTTTTATAGTGAAGGAATATTTATATAGTGTTTAAATATAAGAGCTTAGTTTAAAATAGGTTAATTTGATGGAAAATTTCTATTCGACATAACTTTACATTTTTTTTATATTTTGATATCATTGTATAAGATAAGAGGGTGCACTTATATGAAGAAGTCTTTAACAATAATTGGAGTAGTTATTATAATTATTGCTATTATATTTATTTGCGCTTGGATATGGGCTAAAGGTTTAAAAGAAGATACAGCAGCTACTAAGAAAAAAATGGATGAAGTATTAGAGGCTTATCCTAAATTTAATGAAGAGGTTGATAAGTTTTCTACTTTAAGAAATGAACTTTATCAAAATAAAGAAAATTTGTATTTAGAGACGCTTAGGGATAATGCTTCTACTTGGAATACTTTTATTGATAATTATAAAGCTGAAATTATGAAAGTTGAAGAAACTGCAAAAATACTTAAGGAAAACTGTGATTTAGAGTATGGAGATGTGAATGTAAGTTCAAAATGCACAACTTTTAAGGCTAATTATGAAGCGGCCCATAATTATTATATAAGTGATGTTAAGATGTATAATGAGATGGTTAAAAATTATGAAGAGTATAATAGGGAACATGGTAATCAATATAGTACAGTTAATGAGGCAACATATGGGCCTTATACTGATTATATAGATTATGATAAAGATGGAGAATACTTTGGGAAAGAGGGGTAATCTTAAATGAAAGATGAAGAGATAGAAGTATTATTTGAGGATGATGAAGATATTGAGTTAACTAGAAAGAGAAAAGAAAATGAAAAATCTAAGATTAATGATGAGGAAGAGTTTGTTAAGGACCCATCTTTAGATAATGTTTTTCCTGATAAAGATGATGTGCAGATTGATAGGTTATTGAATGAGTTTGAAGAAGTTAGTAATGATAGTACTGAAGAAAATAATAAAGTATCTTTAGAAGAGATTTCATCAGAAGAAAATAATAAAGTAAAAGAAAAAAATAAAAAAATGAAATTATGGCAAATAATTTTAGTTATAATAATTTGTTTAGCTTTAATAGTTGGATCTGGACTTGCATTTTTACTTTATGGACCATATCCTAATTTTAGAAACTGGCTTATTACAACAGCAATGACAACTATGAGTCATAAGTATTTAGCTACTTGGTTTTATGACGATGAGACAATAAATGCGGTTATGCAAGATAATTATGTTAAAGAGTCTTCAGAGGATGTCGATTTAAATGCAATTAGTTTTGTTGATTACAGCAATTCTAAAGTGATGTATAAAAATAAATATGAAAAAGAAATATTGACTCATGATGAGGGGGATATTTATAAGTTAATTAATATTAATGGTGATGGGCTTAGAGGATATTTAATTGCAATATATGATCCATCTAAAGTTAAAGTAGCGACTGCTTCTAATATGAATAGCAGCGGGGAAATGCTTACAACGATTGCAGAGAAAAACAAAGCGATTGTGGCAATAAATGCGAGTGGTTTTTATGACCCTGGTTATCATGGTAATGGTGGAAAACCACATGGGGCAGTTATTCAAAATGGTCAGATTGTTAGTAATTTACCTAAATCAAATGTCGGTGGAGGTATTATTGGTTTTACTCAGGATAATAAATTTATTATGGGTAAGATGACGGCTTCAGAAGCTTTAGCTAAAGGTGTGCGTGATGCGGTGGAGTTTGGACCATTTTTGATTGTTAATGGAGAACCATCTTTTATTAAAGGTAATGGTGGCTGGGGAACAGCACCAAGGACAGCTATTGGTCAGAGAAAAGATGGGATTGTATTATTTTTAGTTATGGATGGTCGTGATTATGTTCATGGTATTGATGGTGTTGGAATGACAGAACTTACGGAAATACTTATGAATTATGGGGCTTATAATGCGGCGAATTTAGATGGTGGAACGTCTTGTGGGTTAGTTATTAATGGTAAACTTACAAATCAGCCGATAAATGGTAGTGGTAAAAAAGCGACTAGAGCTATTCCTAATGCTTGGATTGTAACTGAATAAATATTTTGATTTTATAGACATATATTTACATTAGAGAAATATTTTTAAAGTTATGTTTAGTACTATTTGTTATAATAATAGTACAAAGGTAAGGGGGAATGGTTATGGCCAGAAGACGGAAAAAAAGTAAGAAAAAATTATGGATTGTTTTATTTATTATTTTGATATTGGCTTTATTTGGAGTTTATTATTGGTATAATTCTGATGAAGTTAAGGATTATGTATCTGATAAGATAAAGATAGAAAAAAAGTTAAAAATTGTCGATGAAGATTCTAAAAGTAGGCCTATTGCGGTAATGATTAATAATAATCATGTAGCTTGGCCTCATGCAGGACTTCAGGATGCGTATATTACATATGAAATTTTAGCTGAGGGTGGAATTACGCGTTTAATGGCTATATTTAAAGATAAGGATACATCAAAGATTGGTTCTGTTCGAAGTGCGCGTCCTTATTATTTGGATTATGCTTTAGAAAATGATGCAATTTATGTTCATTATGGCTGGAGTGATCAAGCTAAAAAAGATATTAGTTCGCTTGGGGTTGACAATATTAATGGACTTACTGTTTCTAGTGTTTTTTGGCGTGATAAGTCTTTAAATAAAGCTACTGAACATACTGTTTTTACTAGCATGGAAAAGATTAAAGAATATGCTAAAGAAAAAGGTTATGACCGTGATACTAATAAGGATTTACTTTTAAATTACAGTGTTGATGAAATTGATTTAAGTAAAAGAGAAGATGCGGTAAAAGCCGATACAGTATTTATGAAATATTCATATTATACTAATAGTAGTTATGAATATGATAGTGAAAATAAGGTTTATAAGCGTTTTATGTCTGGTACAGCACATGTAGATGCAGTTACTGGTGATCAATACACTTATAAAAATATTATTATTACACCAATTGAAACACATGCTTATGACTCTTACGGTAGATTGGAACTTGATGATGTTGGATCAGGTGATGGATATTATATAACTGATGGTTATGCTATTCCGATAAATTGGTCTAAAGCCAGCCGAAGTAGTCAAACTGTTTACAAAAATATGGATGGTGAAGAGATAAAAGTTAATGATGGAAATACTTTTATTCAAATCACTCCACCTTCTGAAAGTATTGATATTAAAGGAAATACTGAGGAAGATGCATGAAATTAGCCAATTTGTAATTTATTTATAAATGTGGTATACTGAATAGGTACTTTGAGGTGAAATATAATGAGTAGTCATAAAAAAGACTTACAATATATGAGTATAGTTAATAATATTTTAGATAATAAAGAGTTTTTAAAAATTAAAACAATAGAACATCATGGAATAAGTAGATATGATCATTCTTTGAAGGTATCTTATTATTCTTATAAAATTGCGAAGATATTACATTTAGATTATGAACAGACTGCAATTGGTGGTTTGCTTCACGATTTCTTTTTGAGTCCTGAGGATAGGTCGCAAAAAGAACGTATAGCTTCTGTGTTTACTCATCCTAAGCAAGCAGTTTCTATGGCTAAATCGCAATTTAATCTTACAGCTAAGGAAGAGGATATGATTAGATCACATATGTTTCCAATCAATTTATCTATTCCAAAGTATGCAGAGAGTTGGATTGTAAGTATGGTTGATAAATGTGTTGCTACTAATGAATTTGCACTTAAGTTTAGGTTTAGATTAAAATATGCATATAATTTATTCTTATTATTTGCAATTAGTATTATGAAAATTTAGGGCTTTATAAAAAGCCTTTTTTTTGTTATAATTGTTTTGATGTCCTTGTAGCTCAGCAGGATAGAGCAACCGCCTCCTAAGCGGTAGGTCGGCAGTTCGAATCTGCCCAAGGACGCCATTTTGATGATTAAAGGACTCATTGTGAGTCTTTTTTGATAGTTTAATTGTTTTGTTCATTGTGAGGGTATGGTACAATATTATTGGGTGATATTTATGTCTAAAGTAATTAATACTTATGATGGTATTTTAGATGAGGATTTGTTTGACGAGACTATTAGTAATAAAAAATTTGAAGGAAAACAGAATAAGGTTAAGTTAAAAAACGTTACTTTTGAAGATTGTATTTTTAAAGATGTTAATTTTGATGAAATAGAGGTTGAAGGGGTGGATTTTGTTAATGTTATTTTGGAAAATTGTGATTTATCAAATAAGCATATAGATGAAAGATTAATTAAAGATGTTATTTTTAAAAATTGTAGATTGGTTGGAACAAGTTTTATAGATAGTTTTATTAAGAATACGGAATTTATTTCAGTCAATGGTAGGTATTTAAATATGTCTGGTGCTAAAATTAGTAATATAAAAATTGAAGAAAGTGATTTTTCAGAAAGTTCATTTATTGAAGTAAAGATTAAAAATTTATCTTTATATGGGGTTAATTTTACGAAGGCGGAATTTTTGAAGTCATTAATGGATGGTGTTGATTTTTCTTCTTCAAATATAACTGATGTAATGTTTGATATATATAGTGTGAAGGGAATTGTTATAGATAGATTTCAATGTTATGAATTAATGGGAATGCTTGGAGTAAATGTGAAGTAAGTTTTACAATGTAAATATCTTTAAATTATTAAAATTTTATTTAATATGTGTGTTATAATTTAAATAGATATGTAAAATTGACAAAACTGACGAAATATTATAGAATATTTTCAAATAATTGGGTGATTAATATGGATTTAGGTAATAAAAAAAGAGAATTGATGAAGCTTATTAATGAACTAGCTAATTTAAAGAAAGATTTTCAAGAAAATGATAGTAGTTCTTTAAGATCTTCAATTTATTTAACTACTGGAAAAATTAATAAGTTAACTGGAGAAATAGCTATTTTGGAAAAAATTGAGGAATTAGAGAGAAAACACAGAAATAGAGAACCAATTAATTTTTATCATGGTGGTGGGGCTTCTGTTCAAAATGTAGCTTTTTCTTCTGATAATGTTAATTATGAGAAGGCTTATGAACAACAGAAAAAATTATTAGGATTAGAACTTACCCATTATAAAGCTTTGCCTATAAGTGGAATTGAGTATGGAGAGCCTGATTATGAAAAATTATATAATCAAAATAGAGATGCTCTTTTGGATATGAGTATTGATTATGATGTAAATGATGTTGAAAAAGAACCTGCTCATTTAAAAACGAATGTTGATATTAAAGATTCTATTGATTCGCCCACGGGAAAACATTTTAAAAAAATTGATTTAGATAATGAAAAGAATCATACTTTTGATAATTCTTATGTTGGAGCAAAACATTTTAAACCTAATTTGCTTTCTTTACCGTATGCAGTTTTTATTAAAGATGGTGTTGGATATATTGTTGGTAATTTTACTAGTGATTATTTAAATAGTAATTATGAATTATTAGATTCAAAACTTTTAGATGAAAATCTTAAAGGAGTTAAACTTATTAATAGTTTAGATTATGGTGTAAATAATGTTCAAGGGTTGGATGTAAAAATTAATGTAGAAAAATATGGAAATATAGATATTATTGGTGATGTTGATGCTTTAGAATATCACAATCAAATAAGTGATGAGAAAGATGAAGATAGTTTAGATGATGAGAATCAAAAGGTTGTTATTTCTTCGGCTGATGAGCTTTCAAAAGAACCGATTAATGAAGAAGTATCTTTAGAGAAAGATTCTATACAAGATGGTGAAGATATGGCTGGACTAGATGTTATTCCTGATATGCCAGATTTACAGGATTTGAGCCATGGGGCTGAAAATGTTGAGCCAGTGATAAAAGGACGTATTATAAAGCGTAAAAAGGCGTCATTAATTGAAAAATTTAAAAATTTAAAAACTTGGCAAAAAGCGGTTATTATAGGTGGAGCTATTGCTGTTATTGGAATTGGAGCATTTGTTTTAGGACCACATATTATGGAGGCTATTAATAATTTAGTTAATCCTGAGCATGTAAATACAGCTAATAATATGATAAATACGGTTAATGATACAATGAGTAATGCCACTTCTTCAGTTTCAGGTTTAGATTATGGTAGTATTGGTGAGGGGCATACAGTGTTTACTAATGCTTATGATGCGGCTAGTAATGCACATGGTGTTATTTCAAATGAATGGTTTAGTAATAATCCTTTGGATGTGTTTAATACAGCAACTAATAGTTATATGGGACTTTCTCCAGAGCAGCTTAATGATCCAACATTTATGGCTGAACTTGCGAAAGATCCTAATAATGCATTGCTTTTTGGTGATAGTATGGCTAGTCCTTCTGGTTTTGTTGGTCTTGACGATATTATTTCAGAGATTACCAAAGGCGGAATGATGAGATAAGGGGTGTTTTATGGAAAATGGATTATATACAGTTGTTGAATTTGATGACAATGACAAATGGTTTGTAATTGCTGAGAAGGTTATTGACGGGAGTAAATACAGTTATTTGATTAGAGTTAATCAAAACGAAGATGATTTTATCGATGAATATCAGGTTGTGAAAAGTTATTTTAATGGCAATGATGAATATATGGATGTTGTTAATGGCGATGAGCTTAGGAAAATTATGCCAATTTTGGTACCTGAGACAAAAAAATTTATAGAACATCCTGAAATACTTAAAGAATTATTGAAAAATTGAACTGTTTATTCAGTTTTTTTCTTTAAAAAGGAGGCATTGGTATGATTAGAACAAAAAAACAAGGATTATTAATTGTACTTTCTGGACCTAGTGGTAGTGGTAAAAATACTGTTTGTGATGAGGTTAAGAGAAATAATTCAAATATTTGGGAATCTATTTCAATGACTAGTAGAAAACCAAGGAAAGGCGAAGAAAATGGTAAAGCATATTATTTTGTGAATGATGATGAGTTTGAAGAAAATATTAAGAATGATAAAATGCTTGAATGGGCAAGATTTGCTGGTAACTATTATGGTACGCCTAAGGATAGTGTTCAAAAGCACTTAGATAATGGTGAGGATGTTATTTTGGTTATTGAAATTCAAGGTGCTTTACAAATTAAGAAGAAGATACCACAAGCGTTATTTATCTTTTTACTTCCACCTAGTATGAGTGAGCTTAAGAGAAGACTTACAGCTAGACATACTGAAAGTGAAGAAAAGATTATGGAAAGATTTGAAACGGCGTATAAAGAAATTAATGAACTTTCTAAGTATAATTATGTTATTGTAAATGATGAAGTTTCAAAGGCGGCTTCTAAGCTTGAGGCAATTATTAAAGCTGAAAAGTGTAGAGTTGATAGGATAGAAGAAGTATTTTTAGATAGTTCTGAGGAAAAAATTCACGAGATTTTAGTGGATAAAAATTTGGAAAATAAATTTGTTGATGTGAATAAACTTTAAAGGGGTTTGAAAATGCGATTATTAGTTGATGATTATTTACAGGTTAGATATGTTAATTTATATAGTTCAAAAGTTAGAAAAGATTTGAAAATATTGGCTATTGGTGATGTACATATAAGTAATTTAGTTAGTGAAAAAAAGCTAGAATTATTAAAAAAGCAAATATTGAAAGAAAAAGCAGATTATATTGTTTTTACTGGTGATTTGATTGATAGGATAGAAGAAATTAACGATGTTTATTCATTAAATAAATTAAAAGATTTATTAGGTTTTGCAGCTAAAGTTTCTAAAACTATTGTTGTTTTAGGTAATCATGATTATATTCATAGGACAAATAATAATAGTTATATAGAAGAAATCAGTGGTGTGATAAGAAGTATTGATGAAGTTACATTACTTGATAATGAAATATATTATGATAGTAATATTTTGTTTATGGGTTATACTGTACCTAAAGAGTATTATTTTAAAAAAGAGTATGATTTTAAAGCTTTTTATGATGATTTTATAAACCATGATTTACTTTATAGAAATATAGATAATAGTTTACTTACTATAGCATTAGTTCATTCTCCAGAGTTTAGTAATGATAGAAAATGCATTAATTTATTTAAAAATTATGATTTAATTATTTGTGGTCATACACATGATGGTTGTGTTCCTTTTGGAATTGGTAATTTTAATAGAGGAATTATAAGTCCTAAAAAAGTTTTTTTTCCGAAAAATGTTAGAGGTCTTAGGAAAATTGGTAATGGCTATATTTTGGTGACTGGTGGAGTGGTTAAGATTTCTAAATGTGCTCCTAAGTTATTACATCCTTTAAATCATTTATGTCCTGTGCAGATGGATGTGATTAAATTTAGTAATGAAAAAAAGGTTAGTGTTAGAAAAAAATGGTATTAAAAATAAATAGTATTTAAATATTTTTATACTAGTTATATGGTGAACAAGTTTTATAATTTTCGCATTGTTTTTTTGAAAGTATGACATTGATGGTATAAGTGTGTCATGCTTTTATATATATTAATTAATAAAACTTTTGATTGCACTAAAATTATATATAATCATTTTTTGGATGATAAAATAAAAGATTGAAATTAGAAAAATTAAAATAGGAGAGGAATAGAAAGATGGATAAAGATATTAAACCATATAAACAAAGAGGGGATACATGTGCGATTGCGTGTTTAATGATGGTTTTAGAATATTATCAAATTATGGATAAGGCTAATTGGTATGATGAGAAAAGATTATATAAAGTATACGGTTCAAAATATATGGCTGGGACTCCGTTTTCAGCTTTAGCTTTTCATTTATCTAAAAATGGATTAGATACAACTATATATCATTCTGATATAAATCTTTTTAACAATAATAAAAAAATTCTTAGTGAAAATGATTTTAAATGTGCAATGGATGAATATAAAGTATATTTAGATAGGGCTATTTCAAAAGGAACGCATGCTATAAATGGGATTGATATAGATGCTAAATTATTGAAGGAACAACTTAAAGAAGGTAAAACAATAATACTTGCGGGTGAACTTGCTAGTGTATATCATGCTATTTTAGTTTCTGGTTATGAAGATGATAAATTTATAGTTTGTGATCCTTTATACAAGACGAAACAAATTAGGACAGCCGATGAACTTAACAAATTTATGGATACAAGTATTGGAAAATGGTTTATTGCGATTAGTGATAAAACTAAAGAAAAATAAGAATTGATGTATAATTTAGATATTTTTTTGGCTGAAGCAGATAGTTTAATGAATATTAAAGAAAGATTTTAAAATGTGACAAAAAATAAATATTTGTGTTTATTCATTTTTTTGTAACTTAATAGGCATATTTACATATTTTAATGTAGAGGGGGTTATGTGAATAATTTACAGGTTGCCAGAGAGATGTTGGTCATGATGGATACTTTTATACCCTTTGTATAATGGACAGTCCTGAAGTTTTATAATATTATTTTTTATAAATGATATGTTTACTTTTATATTAAAGTAATTTTTTTGCGTGTTAAAATGATAAAAAATGGAAAAAATTGTAAAAAATGTGTTGACAAGGTATTTAATAATGTAGTAATTTAGTTATAAATATTTTGTGAGAGGGAAATAATATGGTACAAAAGAGAGGTATATCAGAAAAATTATTATTTTGTAAATCATTATATAACATAAATATAATTTCTTTTGTGTCTTTGGTTTTCTTTGGAAGTGTGATACTGTTAGTATAAGTGTGTCATGCTTTTTTATAATTTGTTGGTGGTGTTATATGAAAAATATTGTATTAGATGATTTGATTAAAATATTGAAAGAGTATAATCCCGAAGAAATCGAAATTGTAAAAAGAGCTTATGACTACGCATGTGATTTACATCACGGACAATATAGACAAAGTGGGGAGCCTTATATTAGTCATCCTTTAAATGTAGCATATATATTATCTGAATTACATGCTGATAGGGATACTATTTGTGCTGGTTTGTTACATGATACATTAGAAGATACAAAAATTACAAAAGAGGATATTGCTCATGATTTTAATCAAAATATTGCTAATTTAGTTGATGGAGTTACTAAACTTGCTAAAATGAATTTTTCTTCAAAACAAGATCAAAATTATGCAAATACCAGAAAAATTATCACTGGTATAACTGAAGATGTGAGAATAATTATTATTAAGTTAGCTGATAGACTTCATAATATGCGAACATTACAATTTAAATCTGAATTTAAGCAAAAGGAAAATGCAATAGAGACCATGGAAATATTTGTTCCACTTGCTTATTATATAGGGGCATATAGAATTAAGTCGGAACTAGAAGATTTATCACTACAATATCTGAAACCAGATATGTATAAAAGAATTTTAGAAAAGAAATTAAAGATAGAAGAAGATAGTGACGAGTGTTTAAGGGAAATGTTAGGTACAATTGAGAGCTTGTTAAATGATAAGAATATTCCTAATGAAATAAAGGTTAGAACTAAAAATATATATGGTATATATAAAAGATTAAATGAAGGTCATAGACTTTCTGATATTCATGATTTATTAGCATTAAAAATTATGGTTGATGAGGTTGAAAATTGTTATAGAACTTTAGGAATTATACACTCAAAGTATCATCCGGTGAATAGTAAATTTAAAGATTATATATGTAATCCAAAGACAAATATGTATCAATCACTTCATACAACAGTTTTTGGCTTAGATGATAGATTAGTCCAAACACAAATTAGGACATTTAAAATGGATAAAATAGCTTCTTTTGGTTTAACTGCATATTGGGATGCGGAAAAGGGTAATGCCAGAAATATAATGCAGAAAGATTTAAAAGAAAAATTTCAATTTTTTCAGTCATTAACAGAAATTAATTCAATGTTTGGTGATAATCAGCAATTTGTCAATCAAGTAAAAAATGAACTATTTTCTGACAAAGTGTATGTATATACTCCTAAAGGAGATATTATAGAACTTCCTAAAGGTTCAACGCCAATAGATTTTGCTTATAAACTTAGTACTGATATTGGAAATACAATGGTTGGAGTTTTTGTCAATGATGAATATGAACCAATCGATTATATATTACAAAATAAAGATAGAGTTAGAATCGTGACAGATGATTTATCGTTTGGGCCACGTGATGATTGGAAAGATAAAGCTCATACGAGTTATGCAAAAAAGAAAATAAAAGAGTTTAAAAAGGAGATGTAAAATGCAATTATTGGATGATTTATTTAAATTATATGATGTAAAAATATTTGAGTTTGTGAATCTTTCAGGTGGGTGGATAAATGATAAATATTTAATTACTGATAGCAACCGAAAACAATATGTCTTAAAGGAATTAAGTTTAAAAAAATTTCCTCAAAAATATTTTTCTATTCTTTGTGAAACGGTAAAACTGCAAAAAGAATTATATGATAATGATTTTTTGGTGCCAAATGTAATACCAAATAATAAAAATGAATTGATATCTAATTTTTCTAATGGGAAATATTATTTTTTACAGGAATATATAAAAGGTATCAGTAAAAAAAATAATGAATTGTCTATTATTGAAATTAATGATATAGCATTTAATTTGGCTTTACTTCATAAATATCTAAAATCAAAATCTATCAAAAGTTTTAAATCACCTTTTTTATCTTATAAAAGTATTGAGGTTTTGAAAAAAGAGTTTGATGATAGAGTTAAACAAATTGCTTCAGACACGAGGAAAGAATATAAGAAAGAATTAGAATTGCATAGTAAAATAATTAACGATATTGAAAATTCAAATATTTTGAATAAAACTAATTTACAACTTATACATGGAGACTTTACTCCTGACAATATAATATTAGATAATGGCCATGTTAAATCTTTTATAGATTTTGAACTTTGCAGAGTAAATACAAAACTTCAAGATATAGGGAGAATAATTTTATCTACATGTATGGAAAATAATACTTTAATTAAGAAGAAATTATTAAGTTTTATTAATGGATATTCA
This sequence comes from uncultured Bacilli bacterium, assembly GCA_944358535.1. GTDB lineage: Bacteria > Bacillota_I > Bacilli_A > RF39 > UBA660 > Coprosoma. Next base: position 27,996 of record CALVRH010000005.1, read on the forward strand.
AAAGTATATAATCTTGATGTCAAAATGATTTCCTTAGCAATCAAATTTGTTTGGATTAATGAAGTGAATATTTGGATACAAGAAAGATATTTTAGAAATTATAATCCTCCAAAAGTAGAAAAATTTATATCTGAAATTCAATGGATTAGTAATAATTGGTTTAGTTTAGAAGATATAATTAAGGATGTGATATATAGTGGATAAAATAAATGTTAATTATGAAATTAATTTTATAATTAATAAAAATATAAATCAATTTAAAAAATATATTGAAAATGAATTTCAAAAAAATGAATTGAATTGTATTAAATATTCAATTAATGCATCTGATAATAATTTTGTAAAGGTTTATGTAGAAAAGAAAGACATTGATTATATATTTAAATGTGATAATAAAGCGTTTAATAATATAAATGATATTATTAAATATAAATATATTTTGCCTAAATTATATGAAAATAATCTGAATATTAATTCATATAAAAAAGATCTTGCAAAACTTGAACATAAAAAATCTGATTTATGGAATTTAATATTAAAAAAATATAATAAAATTTTTAAAAAGAATTTTAAAGTAAATAATGGTTTAAATGATATTTATGAATGGTTTACAGGTGCTGTTTTTTTTACAGATTATGAATGGGAGGAAATTTGTAATAATAAAATAAAAGATTTATTTGAAACCATGAAAAATAATAGTTATATTTATTCTTTACCATTAGATAATGGAATTATTTTGAGAGGCTCTAGTATTTATTATTATTTTTCTACTGATGTTAGTAGATTTAAAAAGCCTAGTATTAAAGAAATCAAGCAATGGTTTGATAATGTTTCTGTTTATATAAAAAAAGTTTTACCAATTTTAAATAATTATCAAATAAAAAATAATTATGATAAGCGATTGCTATTAGCTTTAGTTGATAATATTAGAAATATTATATTAATTTTAACAAATTGTAAATTAATGAATTTGTCGATTAATGGTCAAGATTTTATATATCATTCTACTTGTAATAATAAAGAGATAAGTGTTTGCTTTGATTTAATAAATAACTATCAAGAAGTCTTGAAAACTATTTGTTTAGATGGAATTTGTTCAACAGATGAAGTAGAAAATATAAAAACTATTTATAAAAGTACTTTAAATTTAATTGTAAATGTAAGTTCAATTATATTAAATATACAAGATGAATTTATTTTAGGTAAAAGTTTTAATCCTTTAAGAGAAATCGATAATTATTTTGAAAACTATATTGTGTGTAAATATATTGTTGATGAAAAGTTATTAAATGATGAAAAAGGTAAAAATATAAACTTAATCGGAATATTATATGGTGGGTTAGAATTGCCATTTATAATAGATAACATAATTCCTAATAAGGTTACAGTTAGCTTTTTATTTCAAAATCATGGTATGTATCTTGATAGACAACAGAAAGATAAAAATATAATTGTCATTAATTTAAAAGAATATGGGTTTCTTCATAAGGAAAACGATACTTATTTGATAGATGATAATATGATGAGTGGTGTAACAATGCAATTTGCTTATAATCAATTATACTTATATGGTATAAATAATATTAAGGGAATTTTTGTTGTTCGTCATCCTAATATAAATAGAATTGCACAGTTGGAATATTTTGATACGGCTTTAAATTTAAACTTGGTAGATAATTATATAGATGGCATGCTTACTGATACACCATATACTAAAATTAAACGTGGAACCAACTATAATAGTATGTTTGTAAATGAGTTAAATATTTTTTCCATTATGACGGAAATTTTTCTGAAGGCATTATATTGTAATAATTCATTTATAAAAGACAGTCAAGTTGATATATTTTTGGGTTATTCGGAGGGTAAAAATGATAAAATATGATAATAAATATTATGAAAGAATTATAAAAAGTTATAAATATGATAAAATCCAGCCATTTTTATGTATTAATGAATTTAATGCAGAAAAAAATTGGATATGTTCTTATAATTTAAATGATTTTATTAATGGTAATAATCGAAATGAAAAATGTCTAATAATAATGGGGATAGGAATTAATGGAGTTCCTCATTTGGGGACTGTTTCTCAAATATTAAAAGCAATTTATTTGCAAAAATGTGGATTTAATGTTCAAATCATTTTAGGAGATCTTGACGTATACGGTGCTAGATCTACATCTTTAAATAAAATCAACGAATTAATAAAGAGGTACAAAAAATTTATTATTTCTTTAGGGTTTGATGAGCAAAATGGTGAAATAAGAGATCAATTTCATCATCCTGAAATATTAAAAACATCATTTATTTTATCAAATGTTATTAGAGATAAAGACTTTGATGAAATTGAAGAAGAAATAAATGAATTATATAAAACGGAACGTGTATATGAGGGAATGGATTATAATGTGAAACAAGCAATATCATTAATGTTTGCAGATTTTATTCATCCTGGTTTTATTGGTAAGTATAAACATGTTTTAATTATTAGTGGAATTGATGAACATGGGTATGTGTGGAAAGCTAATGAGATTAGAAAACGAATGAATATTGATATGACTATTAGCGGATTATATTCAAAAATGTTAAGAGGATTAAATGAATATCCTAAAATGAGTAAGAGTATTTTAAAATCTAGTATAAATTTATCTATATCTAAAAGTTTATTAAAAAAAATAATACTTTCAGAAAAATATAATTATAAAGATGATACAGATTGTTTTGTTTATCAATTAATGATGAATGTTTCACTATATGATGAAGAATATTTAAAAAAAGTGAAAGTTGATTGTTTAAATAAAAGTCAAGAATGGGATAAAGCTGTTGATAATTATATAGAAGATTTATATAAACTATGTCGTTTATGGAGGTGAATTATGAAAATAAAAATTGATATTGATAAGTGGAAAAGAAAAAAACAGTATGCTTTTTTTTCTAATTTTACAAACCCTTATGCATCTGTAACTAGTATTTTAAATGTTGATAAAATAGTGAAAATTTCCAAAAAATATAAAATTTCATTTTATGGAATTATGTCTTATGTAGTTTTAAAAACGCTAAATGAAATAGATGAATTTAAATATGTTTTAGAAGATAATCATATATATAAATATGATCAAATAAATGTTTCTTTTTCTGTTTTAGATGATTCTAATTCAATTAATTTTAGTAGAACGGTTGAATATACCGACTTTAATAAATTTATAGAATTATTTAATTACGCAAAAAAGGAAGCAGAAAATAATATTCAAATACAATATAAAAGAGATTTTAACAAATGTTATTTTACTTGTCTTCCATGGGTTAGATTTACTTCTGTTGATAATCCTATGAATTACGAAGTTATTGATAGTGTACCTAGAGTGTGCTGGGGAAAATATTTTATAGAAAGTGGCAACTATATGATAGATTTATCTATTCAAATTAATCATGCTTTTCAAGATGGTTACCATTTAGGTCTGTTTTTTAATAAGCTACAGGAGAATATAAATTTATTTAATTATGAGTAAACCAAAGATTTTATGTATTGATTTAGATGATACTTTAGCATTAACAGCCAATACTATTTTAGAGTATGCAATTCATTTTGATAAAACTATATTAAATAGAAGTGGGATTTTAAAAAAAATTGACACTTGTGGAGATTATTATTATTTTGCAAGAATGTTGGGATGGAATAGAGAACAATTAATAAATTTTTTTGATACATATTATATAGATTATTTACGAAAAATAAAAGTAAAATCAGATGCAGAGTTAATTATAAAGAAAATAAAAAGGCTTGGAATAAAAGTTTATATTGTAACATCGAGACGTGAACGAGAGAATAATATAGTGAGAGAAATAACACGACAATGGTTAAAACAAAATAAAATTTTATATGATAAACTGTTTATAAATGTTATTGATAAAAGTAAATTAATAGAACAAATAAAACCAACTTACTTTGTTGATGATTCATATCAAAATTGTTTGAATGTGTTGCAAACATTTGAAAAAACAAAAGTATTTTTGATTGAAACAGATTTTAATAAGAACATTCAAACTAAAAACATATTAAAAATTAAGGAATTAAAAGAACTGTATGAATTTATTAAAGGAGATGTAGAAAATGCATAATTTCGTTATAGATAGTCATAGTCATATTGGCAAAGATATCTTTCATGGGGAATCGACTATTGATGGATATATTGAATTTGCTAAAAAAAGTCATATAGATGTTGGAATTATAATGGGGGTACCATCGCCTTGTACAGACTTGAGTAATCTTAATACTAGATTTATGTATTGGAAATTGAATGAAACTAATATGGAATTTTATGGTAAAAAAAATCCTTTTATTGAAATAAATTATAAAATAAATGACTTGTTAAAAGAAAAAACAAGTGAAGATTTAAAATTATTGTTTGTACCAACATTTCATCCTATTTTAGATGAAATAGAAAAATTTGAAAAAATGATAACAGAAACTGATCCGGTAGCTATAAAAGTTCATGGGATTGGTAGTGGAGTTGGTCCAGATGATATTAATCATGATTATATTGAATTAATAAGAGCATATGATTTGCCAATTATAGTTCATACTGATTGTGATTTTGGACAAGGCAGTATATCTATGCAGTATGTTAGAAATATTAATAGAGCTTTTCTTTGGGCAAATTTTTTTGAAAAAAACAGAATAAAAGGAATATTAAATCATGGAGCTTCGTTGGATTTAGAAACTTTTAAAATTGTGAATAATTCAGATTATTTGAAAATAGCATTAGGACCAGATAAAGTTGCATGTATTGATAATAATAGATTATTTTATGATTGTAATGGTGACTATAAAAACTATTTAATGTTTTTAAAAAAATATTTAGATATGTCAAAAATAGTATATGATGCTGATTATAATTGGAATAAAGTTGAAGGTCAGCTGGATGATTATGATTCTGTAGAAAGGGTAAAAGAAATTTTTGGTGATAACGAGGATTCTGAAAATATATTAGCAAATAATTTGTTGGATTTTAATCCAAAAATATTAAAGAAAATAAGGAGGAAATAATTATGATTTATTATATCGCACAAGCTTTTGGCATATTGGGATTAATAGTTATGATTTATAGTTTGTTTCAAAAAAATAAAAATAAAATGTTATGGTTTATTGTGTTAAACGGTTTATTTTTTGGATGTCAATATTTCTTATTACAAGCTTACTCTGGTATGTTTTCAAACTTTTTTGGAATAATTAGAACATATATTTGTAAAGTAAAAGAACAAAATGAGAGCTTAAATAAATGGTATGTTTTTGCATTTTTCATGATAGGATATATTGTTATTGGATTTATAACTTTTGATGGACACATTATAAGTTTATTACCTATTATAGCTGAATTGATATATGTTATAACTTTGTGGCAGAAATCTGTTAAAAGGATAAGATATGGTACTTTATTAATGGTAATATTATGGTTAATTTATGATGTTGTGGTTAAAGCATATCCATCTATGATAACTGATTTAATTGTAATGACATCTACAATGATAGCAATATGGGTGAATGATTTTAAAAGAAAAGGAATGAATAAAAATGAAAAATACGACTGATATTATTTCGAAAAGGTTGGTTTTGAGAAAAATAAAAGCTTGTGATTATAAAGCAATATATGAATGTTGGACCAGCGATTTTGAAGTTAGCAAGTATGTTACTTGGACTCCACATAAATCTATTGATGAAACAAAAAAGTTAGTAGATTTTTGGTTAAATGAATATAATCATGAATATACATATCGTTGGATTGTTGAAAGAAAAAATACGCACGAAGTTATAGGAATGATAGATGTGATTAATAAAAATTTACAATATATGACAGCTGAGGTAGGGTATTGTTATGGTTCTAAATATTGGGGGCATGGATATGCTAGTGAAGCATTAACTGAAGTAATTAATTATTTACATAATATTGGTTTTGTAACAGTTTATGCGCAGCATTTTGAATCAAATAAAGCTAGTGGTAAGGTAATGCAAAATGCTGGGATGAAATATGAGGCTACTTTAAAGTCGCGGGTTATTAATAAATTGGGAAATCGTGAAGATGTTTGTGTATATTCATCAGTAAATTCGTAAAATGTAATTAAATTTCAATTGAATTATATAAAAAATTGTAGTAAAAACTTTGACAATAATATAATATATGATATAATGGCTATAAGTTATTTTAAAAAAACGATGATTAATGCAAAGTAGATTATATTATTTATATTTTAGAGAGTTTAAGTTTGGTGAAATTAAACATATAATATAATTGAATTACACATTATGAGTTTATTAGGTAGTTACTTTATAGCTATAAAGTGTATGATATTTATCATAAATTAAGGTGGTACCGCGATAATTCGTCCTTATGGAAATAGAGTTATCGCGTTTTTTTATTTTAAAGGAGGAAAATTTATGAATAAAAATGAACAAATTGATTTAATATTAAGAAGAACAGTAGAAGTTCACAATAAGGAAACTTTGTTAAAAAAATTGAATAGTGGTAAAAAATTAGTTGTTAAGTTTGGAGCAGATCCGTCAAAACCCGATTTGCATTTAGGACATACTGTTCCACTTAGAGCATTAAGAATTTTACAAGAGTTGGGTCATGAAATAGTCTTTGTTATAGGAGATTTTACTGCCATGATTGGTGATCCATCTGGAAAGTCAAAAACAAGGCCATCATTGAGCTTTGAAGAAACACGAAAAAATGGAGAAACTTATTTTAAACAAGTTTCAAAAATTTTGGATCCGAACAAAATTAAAATTGCTTATAATTCTGAGTGGCTTTCAAAAATGTCTTTTGAAGATGTTATTAAATTAACAAGCAAATATACAGTTGCAAGAATTCTTGAAAGAGATGATTTTAATAATAGATTTAAAAATAATATTCCTATAGGTATTCACGAATTTTTATATCCATTGATGCAAGGCTATGATTCAGTAGCTTTAAATGCTGATATTGAAATTGGCGGAACAGATCAAACATTTAATTTGCTAGTTGGTAGAGAATTGCAAAGAGATTATGGCCAAACACCTCAAGATGTTATGTGTTTTCCATTATTAGTTGGTTTAGATGGAAAGGAAAAAATGAGCAAGTCATTAGGAAATTATATTGGTGTTGATGATAAGCCAGAGATTATGTATGAAAAGGCAATGAGAATTCCTGATGATGTATTATTAGATTATTTTAAACTTACTACAGATTTGAATTTAGAAGATGTAAAAACAATTATAAAAAAAGATGTGGTAGAAGCTCATAGAGTGTATGCTAGAGAAATAATCAAAATGTATCATGGAGAAGAATTTATAAAACAAGCAGAGGAAAGATATAAAACTGTTGCCAAGGGAGGAATACCTAAAAATATTGAAGAAATAGAAATAGATGGTTCTATCATAGATAAAGGAATTTTATTAACAGATTTATTAGTAGTTTCTAAAATTGTTTCATCTAAATCTGAGGGTAGAAGGATGATTCAACAAAATGGAATAAGTATAAATGGAAATAGAGAAAATAATTTGGAGAGAGTAATAACAATTGATGATTTTGAAAAAAATGGTTTAATTATACAAAAAGGGAAAAAGCAATTTAAAAAAGTAGTTATAAAATAGTTGTTATAAAGATAATTTTAATTTTATTTGTGTTTTTACTAAGAAATACCATAATTTTTGCAAAGCCCTTTATTGTTTTATTTTAAAAAGGTGTTTATGCATCTTTTTTGTAACCTTATGCCTACTTTTACATATTTTAATGTAGAGGTGGTTTTGTGAATAATTTACAGGTAGTTGTAGACGCTGGTCATGGTGGTACGGATCCGGGTGCTGTAAGTAGTTCCGGGGTTAGAGAAAAAGACTTAACTTTAATGATTGCTCAATATATGTATGAGGAGTTTCAAAAAAGAGGGGTGCCGGTTACCATTGTTCGTTCAACTGATGAGACAGTTTCACCAACTGAGAGAGTAAATAGGATATTAGATGCTTATGGAGATAATCCTAATGTGGTTATTATTTCTAATCATATTAATGCAGCTGGTTCAGCTACGCAGGGGGCAGAAGGAGCCGAGGTGATATATGCACTTAGGGATGATAGTACACTTGCGTCTAATATTTTGACAGCTTTAGGTAATGCGGGTCAGAAGATGAGAAAATTTTATCAAAGAAGGCTTCCTAGTGATACTTCTAAGGACTATTATTTCATTCATAGAAATACTGGAAGTAACACTCATCCAGTTATAGTTGAATACGGTTTTATTGATAATCCTGAGGATTTATCTAAAATACAAAATAATTATAAAGAATATGTGGATGCGGTGGTTGATGCTGTAATAGCTACTGCGGAAGGTGAGAGTATACCTAGTTTACCGGAAAGCGGTAATTATTATGTCGTACAAAATGGAGATAGCTTATGGAAGATTGCTAATAAATATGGAATTACAGTTGATGAGCTTAAAAGTTTGAATGGGCTATCTAGTAATAATTTAACGGTAGGGCAAATATTAGAAGTTCCTTCAAGTTCTAGTGATGTTTCTACATATACTGTGAAGGCTGGAGATAGTTTATGGAAAATAGCTAATATGTATGGACTTACTGTGGCGGAGCTTAAAGATTTAAATGGTTTAACTAGTGATAATTTAAGTGTTGGTCAGGTTTTGAAGGTTAATAATTCATCTAATAATTCTAGTGGTAATACATATACAGTAAAAAGTGGAGATAGCTTATGGAGTATTGCTAATAAATATGAAACAACAGTAAATACTTTAAAAAGTTTAAATAATTTAACTAGTGATGTTTTGAATGTTGGTCAGGTGCTTTTGATTCCAAATGAGTCATCTAATGGTTCTTCTAATAATTCTTCTACATATACTGTGAAGGCTGGGGATAGTTTATGGAATATCGCAAATAAATACGGAATTACAGTTGATGAACTTAAAAACTTAAATGGTTTAACGAGTAATATTTTAAATATTGGTCAAGTGTTAAAGGTACCTAGTGGGGGTAATACTTATACGGTAAAAAGCGGAGATAGTTTATGGAGTATTGCCAATAGATATGGAACAACGGTTGATACTTTAAAGAGTTTAAATGGATTAACGAGTAATACTTTGATGATTGGTCAAGTTCTTAATTTACCATAAAAAAATAGGTAAAAGACCTATTTAATGTTTTTAACAAGGTCAAAGGTGTAACCTTGTTTTTTCATGTTTTTAATGAATGTGTCTAATGCTAAGTAATTGCCTTTATTCTTTGGATGCATTAAGTATATTGCGCCATTATGGACTCTTTTGGTTAGTTCATTTAAGGCTTTTTCTTTAGTTACATCTTCTTTATAGTCTAGGTAATCGGCACTATAGAAATAACTTTTATAGCCTAGATCTTTCATAATTTGTAAGTCTCTATAACTCCATTCTCCTCTAGGGTCTCTATATATTTTTTCCATGTTTTTACCGGTTATTTCATAATATGTTTGTTCAACTTCTGTTATTTCTTTTAAGTATTTATCAAAATTTTCCCTAGTGGCTAGTGATGGCATGTTTAGGTGGTGTGATGTATGATTGGCAATGGTATGGCCTGTTTCAGCCATTTTTTTAATTAGTTCTTTATTTTCTTCAATAAATTTTCGGCAGAGGAAAAATGTGGCTTTGACATTATTTTGGTTTAATACATCGACAATTTCTTTAACGTAGGTTTCTAATCCTCCTTCATCAAAGGTTAGGTATAGTACTTTTTCATCAGGCCCCATAAAGAAGGCATTATATTTTTTTAATTCATTAACATCGGCGCCACCTGATGGTCTTTTACCATCTAGTTTATTGTTACTCCACCAACCTCTAGTTTGGTTGTCGATGTTATCATATTCATCTTTATAGGTTGGAGTTTTATTTTTTGTAACTTTAATAAATCTATGGGCTTTAGCAGTTTCACCTTTAGAGTTTTTTACGGTGTAGATTAATTCATATGTTCCTATTTTATTTGTTAAAACTTTTCCGTTTATTTTTACTTTATCTGTTAGGTTGCCATCTTTTGAATCAGTGGCTTTATATCCTGGCTCTTTATAATTTTGTCCTTGGTTAATTGTAATGATGTTTTTGCCATTTAAAGTAATTTTTGGAATTTCAATAGATGGTTTTTTTATGAATTTAAGATATATTGTAATTGATATTATGATTACAATTAATATAGTTAAAATTGTTTTTAATTTTTTTGACATTTTAACACCTCATCACATTATATTGAATATAATAATAAAATATGATGTGTTAAGTTATATTTGTACTTTTAATAAAAGTAATATATAATTATAGTAGGAGGTTATGATATGGAAATAACTAGAAATATTAATGCGGATATTTTTAGAGAATACGATATTAGAGGTATTTATAAAGAAGATATAGATGAAAATGTAGCTTATACAATTGGTAAAGCTTTTGGAAGTTATATTAAAAAATTTGGACAAAGTAAGGTAATTACTGGTCATGATAATAGGGAAAGTTATAAGGAAATTTATCCAGCTTTAATTAAAGGTTTAATTGACAGTGGAGCTGATGTTATTAGTTTAGGAATGGTAACAACTCCAATGCATAATTTTGCGAAGATTCATTATGGGGTAGAGTCAGCTATTATGGTAACAGCAAGCCATAATCCTAAAGAATATAATGGTTTTAAGATGTCTGTTAGGAAAGAAGATTCTTTGTTTGGAAAAGAGCTTCAGGAATTTAAGCGGTTTTTGGATGAATATCATTTTAATGATGGTATAGGAAAAGTTACAGAAGTTTCGGTGTTTTCAGATTATGCGGATAATTTGAGGTCGTCTTTAGATTTTGGTAATAGAAGAGTTAAAGTTGTAGTGGACTGTGGCAATGGAACTGGAAGTTTATTTATTAAAGATATTTTAGATATGTTTAATGTCGATTATGAACTTTTATACTCTGAAAGTGATTCTAATTTTCCAAATCATATCCCAGATCCAGCAGTAAAGAATAACTTACATGATTTGGGTGAGAAGGTAAAAGAACTTGGGTTTGACTTAGGAGTTGCTGTTGATGGCGATACTGATAGATGTGGCTTAGTTTTAGAAGATGGAAGATTTGTGTCGGCTGATTTGATTATGGCATTATTTTACCGTGATTTAGCGCCTTTAATGAGAGTGCGTAAAGGGGTATTTGATGTTAAGTGTTCACTTTCTTTGATTGATGAAATTAAGAAACTTGGTTTAGAACCTTGTATGAATAGAACAGGGAGTGTTTATTGCCGAAAGTTTGTTAAAGATAATGATTTAGATTTTGGAGGAGAGTATTCTGGACATTTATTTTTTAGAGATAGGTATTTAGGCTTTGATGATGGAATATATGGAATACTTAGAATTATAGAATTACTTTCTAATACCGATAAAAAAATGAGTGAGCTTTTTGATGGGTTTAATCATTATTTTTCAACTGAAGAGTTAAAAGTAAGAGTTACTGATGAAAATAAATTTGAGATTGTTGATGGGGTTATAAAATATGCGAAAGATCAAAAATATGAGTTTTCTTTAACCGATGGTATTAGGGTTATTTTTGATGACGGTTGGGCTTTGGTAAGAGCTAGTAATACAGGACCTGATTTAACGGTTAGATTTGAAGCTAAAACTGAGAAAAGGTTGAACGAGATTCAAAGTGAGTTTACTAAAGTAATTGATGATTTGAAATAAGTTAGCAAATACTGTATAATTTGTTTAAGGGTGATTAATTATGGAAAATAAAAATATGATAGTTGATGTAATATCTAAATCATTTCCGCGTTTTAAAATTACCAAGAAACTTCGAGATAATATTAAATCACATCCATTGAGTTATCAAAATTGTGATGTTAGAATTCGTTTAGGTTTGTTTTATACAGAAAAAGAGTGGGAAAAGAAACGTGATAAAATATTAAGTAAAAAATTACCGTAAAAGCGTTGAAATTATATATGAAATATTATATAATTTTGATATGCCGCAATAGTATAAAGGTATTACGAGGCCATGGTAAGGCTTTAATCGGCGTTCGATTCTCCGTTGCGGCACCATATTGATTGACACTCGAAATTTTATTATTTAAATTTTGAGTTTTTAAATATTATAAAACACGCAATATTTAAATTAGCGTGTTTTTAAAAGTATAAATATTTAAAACCTAATTTTTTATAGATGGTGGATGCTCTTGGTAAAGAAAATAGATTAGCAAATATTAGATTGTAAAGCTCATCAGCTAAGAATATAAAACATAGGGTATAACTGATTAATAAAAATACTTTTTTATTTAGATGGGTTGCTAGATAAAAACAAAGTGGAACGATTAAATACATTAAAAGTAAGCTTGATATACCAAATATTAAAACACTTCTTAAGCATACGTATCCATTGATGTTGCCAAAATTTAATATTTCTTTACTATAATCCCAACATTTAACATCGTTTAGATTTTCCATATACCAGCCACCAATATATTCTAAGATTCCACTAGCAATGACACTTATTAAAAAAATATATAATGGGTGTTTTCTTTTTTTATAGGTTAGGAAAAATATTGTTACTGCACCTATGGCGTATATGTTGATCCAAGGTAAGAAGTTCCCACCTCGCCAGTAAAACTCTTTCATGCCACTATTAAAAAAATAGAAAATAAATTCATATAGCCATCCAAATATTCCTGATATAACAATTATTAAGCATATTATTCCAATAAGTGTTGGTTTATCAAATTTATAATCTTTGTTTAGATAATTTTTAAATTTTTCTTTCATAAAGTTCACATCCATTTATATTTTATCAGAAAAGTGAGATGTTGAAAATAATTATGTATTTCTTTACATTGATTAATCATCATGATATAGTAGTTAATAGATATTATGGTAATAGAAAAGGTGAGAGTATGATTAAGATATTTAAAAGCGAATTAGATAAAATTAATTTGAGCGAACAGATTGAGAAAGACTGCTGGATTGATTTAATTAATCCAACTAAAGAAGAGGTTCAAAAAATAAAAGCTATATGTGGGATTGACGATTCAGTTATTATGCAGGTTCTTGTTGAGAAAGAATTTCCACGAGTTAAGAAAATTAATGGGGGAATTTTAGTAGTTATAGATGTTCCTTATATGAAAGATAGAAGTATAAAGAATAAATATGTTACTTATCCGCTTGGGATTATTATATGTGATAATCATATTATGTTAACAGTATCTTTAGTAGAACATGAGTTTTTGAAAAAGTTTAAGCTTGGTGAAGTAGAAAATTTTGATATTACTAAAAGGGAACGCTTTTTACTTCAAATAATTTTTAATTCGGCTGAGGCTTATTTGTATACTTTAGATTCTTTGGAAAATGATATTCAAAAGGTTGAAAAGCATACTTATCATTCTACTAATAATAAGCAACTTCTTAATTTTTTGAATATTCAAAAATCACTTGTTTATTTTATAACTTCTTTAAGAGCTAATAGCAGTGTGCTTGAACGTTTACAAAAAGAAGATATAATATCTTTAAATAAAGAGGAAAAGTTACTTTTAGAAGATGTAATTATTGAAAATAAGCAATGTATTGAAAATTGTGCGATTTCAAGAGAAATTTTATCTTCAACTATTGATGCTTATGGGACAATTATTTCTAATAATTTGAATGTTATTGTAAAGTTTTTAACCGCAATTACAATTGTGTTTTCTATACCTACAATGATTGCTTCTTTTCTTGGTATGAATGTTCCTCTTGGAATTGTTGGGGAAAGTGATTTATCATTTTTATTTATTTGTATTATTTCATTTATTGTTTCACTTGTTTTGGCTTGGTGGCTTAGAAAAAGAAATATGCTTTAAAATTTTAAGTAATTATAAAATGTTTAGAAATTTAATAATTGATTAATTTTGTGTTAAATTTGTGTATTTTTGTTTTTTTTGGCTTTATGAAATAGGTTTGATGTGTTATTATAGTAGATGAAAGGTAGGGATATATATGTTACCAGGAAAAGTAGCAATTGTTACTGGTGGAACAAGAGGTATTGGGTTTGCTGTTGTTAAGAAATTTTTAGATAATGGAGCAACCGTTGTTTTTTTTGGAACAAGGGAAGAGACTGTACAAGCAGCTTTAACTAAATTAAATCATGAAAATCCTAATTATCAAGTTATGGGAATGTATCCTGATATTACAAACATTGCGGCTGTCGAGAGGGCTTTTGCGGATGTGAAAAATCGTTTTGGAAAAATAGATATTGTAGTTAATAATGCTGGAATTTCATCTAGTGAAAGTCTTTACAATTATGATGAAGATAATTTTGATAGTATTATGGATTTAAATGTGAAAGCAGTTTTTAATTGCTCTAAGGTGGGAGCAAAATATATGAAAGAAAATGGTGGCGGAGTTATTTTAAATACTAGTTCAATGGTTAGTATTTATGGCCAGGCTGCTGGATGCGGATATCCAGCAAGTAAGTTTGCAGTTAATGGTTTAACTAAATCTTTAGCTAGAGAACTTGGACGCGATCATATTAGAGTAAATGCGGTGGCTCCAGGGGTTATTCATACAGATATGGTAGATAGTTTACCTGAAGAGATGATAAAGCCGATTATTTCATCTATTCCTATTGGTAGAATGGGTGAGCCTGAAGATATTGCGAATGCTTTTCTATTTTTAGCAAGTGATATGGCTAGTTTTATTACAGGAGCTATTTTATCAGTTGATGGGGCTGGAATGTGCTAAAAATTATTAGTAAAGTTTACTATAAATAAGATGTTTTATATTGACATCTTTTTTTATTTATTATAATATGTTTATATGAACAGATATTCATATAAAGGAGGATACAATGTATAGTAAAGAATTTTTAGGAGGACTTGCAGAGTTTTTTAAGATTTTTGCGGATGAGACGAGACTTCGTATTTTAGATTTATTAGTATCTGGTGAGAAGTCAGTAAATGAAATTTCTAAAAAGTTAGATGTTAGTCAATCGGCAGTTTCTCATCAATTAAAAACGCTTAGAGGTTCTAATTTGGTTAAAGCGAATAAAGTTGGTCAAACGGTTAACTATAGTATTAAAGATGAACATATAGAAATTATTTTGAAATATGGAATTGAACATTTAAAGGAGAAAGTGAATGATGAAAATTAAGTTAAATAGTGATATTATTAAAATTATTATAAGTGCAGTTTTATTTGTTTTAGCTTTATTTTTAGAAGATTATAGGATGGTTTATTTAATTTTACTTATAATTAGTTATATAGTAGTTGCTTATGAGATTTTTATAGAGGCTTTTAAGAAGTTATTGAAAGGAAATGTTTTTGATGAAAATACTTTAATGATTATTGCAACGATAAGTGCATTTATAATAGGGGAGTATCCAGAGGCTGTAATGGTAATGCTTTTATTTGAGTTTGGGGAATATTTATCTGATTTAGCTGTTGATAATTCGAAAGAGTCGATTGTTAAGTTAATGGATTTACGAAGTGATTATGTCAATTTAAAGATTGATCAAAAGATAAAAAAAGTGGATGTTCGAGAGGCAAAAGTTGGTGATTTATTTGTGGTAAAGCCTGGTGAGAAAGTTCCTCTTGATGGAGTAGTGACTGAAGGGGTTACACTAGTAGATACATCTAGTTTGACTGGTGAAAGTGTACCAAGAGAAGTTAATGTAGGCGATAGTGTGCTTAGTGGGTTTGTGAATATTAGTGGTCTTATTACGGCAGAGGCTATTTGTGAATTTGAAACATCAACTGCTAGTAAGATTATTAGTATGCTTGAGAATTCGGATGAGAAAAAGACAAGTACGGAAAAATTTATTACGAAGTTTTCGAGAATATATACACCAATTGTAGTTTTGCTTGCGTTTTTATTAGTGCTTATTCCTACTTTGATGGGCGGTAATTTTGATGATTGGCTTTATAAGGCTTTGGTATTTTTAGTAACAGCTTGTCCTTGTGCTTTAGTTATTTCAGTTCCTTTAGGTTTCTTTTGTGGAGTAGGACGAGCTAGTAAAGAGGGAATTTTAGTTAAGGGCAGTGATGGTCTTGAGGGGCTTACTAAATTAAATACGATAGTTTTCGATAAAACAGGAACAATTACTGAAGGTAAATTTGAGGTTAGAAATATAGTTAGTGATAAAATTTCGACGGATGAATTTTTGAAATTGGCGGCATACGGAGAATATTATTCTAATCATCCTATTGCAAGGTCAATTACGAAAGCTTATAATGAACAGATTTACGAAAATGAAATAAAAGATTATAAGGAAATTAGTGGGCAAGGAATTATGGCGAATGTTTTTTCTAAACAAGTAATTATTGGTAATGAGAAGTTATTTGAAACAGAAAAGATAAATGTGCCTAAAATTGATGATTTAGGAACGATAATATATGTAGCCTTAGATGGTAAATATTTGGGTTATATAATTATTGGTGATAAAATTAAAGAGTCAGCATTACATTTGGTAGATAATTTAAAGAAAGTTGGAATTAATAATATGATTATGTTTTCTGGAGATGCTGAAGATGTGGTTAAAAAGGTAGCTAATAAGGTTAAAATTAGTAAGTATTATGCAAAGTTATTGCCAGCTGATAAGGTTCAAAGGTTAAGAGAAATTAAACAAAAGTCATTTACGTCGTTTGTGGGTGATGGTATTAATGACGCACCAGTGATTAAAGAGGCGGATTTAGGTATTTCGATGGGCGGTATTGGTAGTGATGCGGCTATTGAAGCTTCGGATGTTGTTTTAATGCATGATGATTTAGAGAAAATTGTAACAGCTATAAAGATATCACATATAACGCATAGAATTGTTAAGTTTAATATTGTTTTTGCTTTAGTTTTTAAGTTTTTAATGCTTGGTTTAGCAACTTTTGGATTTGCAAGTATATGGATGGCGGTATTTGCTGATGTAGGGGTGACTTTACTTGCTGTTTTAAATGCTCTTAGGATAATGAAAAAGAAATTATAATCGGATTTTTCCGGTTTTTTTTATACTGAAAAAGGAATTTTGTTTTTTTTGTCGTATGTTTATATATAGAGGTGATAATGTGGAAATTTTAAATGTTAAAAATTTGAGTAAAAAATATACAAATGGAGATAATGAATTTTGGGCTTTAAAGGATATTAATTTTAGAGTTAGTAAAGGAGAGTTTGTCATGATTACTGGTAAAAGTGGCAGTGGTAAGAGTACTTTACTTCATTTATTAGCTGGACTCGATAGTCCAAGTGGAGGTTTTGTTTTTATAAATAATCAAAGTATTTATGATTTTTCTGATAAGGAAATGACAGTATTTAGAAGAAAGTATATTGGAATTATATATCAATTTTACAATTTAATACCAGTTTTAAATGTAAGAGAAAATATTTTACTTCCTTCATTATTTGATGGAAGAAAAGTGGATGATAGAAAGGTTAATGATTTATTGAAAAGTTTAGGCCTTATTAATAAGGGTGAAATGTATCCTAATGATTTATCTGGTGGTCAACAACAACGAGTGGCAATTGGAAGGGCACTTATAAATAGGCCAAAAATAATACTTGCCGATGAGCCAACGGGTAATTTAGACAGTAAAAATAGCAAATATGTGATGAAATTATTAAAGTTTTATAATAAAAAATTTAAGCAGACAATTATAATGGTAACTCATGATTTAAGTTTAATTAAAGAAGCTGATAGAGTTATTACTATGGCTGATGGGAAAATTATAAAGGATGAGAAAAATGACAGAATTAAGTCTTAAGTTTTTAAGGAAAAATAAAAAGCAGAGTTTGACGATTATAATTGGAACTATGTTAGCTAGTATTTTACTTTTCAGTGTGGGATTTTTATTTTCGTCGTTTAGAGAATATTTGATAAGTAAAGCTTTAGAAAAAAATGATTATCATGTTCGAATTAAAGGGGTAATTTCTGATGATAGTAACATTATTTCTTTAAAAGAAAAAGATGGTGAATATTATATAAAGTTTGATGATATAAATAAGACATATAAGTATACAGAAAGGTTATGTCATATTAATTTATGCGATGAGATTAATTATAACAATAAATTATTATCTTTATATGGTCTTGGTGATAATAATTATTTAGATCTTTTTAAAAGTTTAATAATTAGTGTTGTTTTTATTTTATCTATTGCGGTTTTTTTTATTATATATAATTGTTTTCAAATATTTTTTACGAAAAAGAAGAAAGATATTTTTTTGCTGTTTACGGCAGGCGCTTCAAAAAAACAGATTTATAAGGTGTTTTTTTTCGAAGAGGTTTTATGTAGTATTTTGGGAATTATATGTGGCTTTATTTTAAGTTTAGGTTTAAATATATTTATTATAAGGGTTATTAATAGTCTTTTATTTGAATTTTTAAATGGTAAACTTGGGTTTAATTTTTATATTCCTTTTATTTGGATTCCTTTTATTTTTATGATGATGATAGTTTTATTTGCTTCTTTAATGCCACTTTTTAAAATTAGAAAATATAAAGTTATAAATATTTTGAAAGATGATGATATTGATAAGAGTGTTTCACTTAAGAAAGCTCACCATTTTATATTTGGTTATGCTTTGACAAATTATGAGAGAGGTAAAAAGAAGTATAAAGGGATTATAATATGTGTAATTATTTTAGTTTTTCTTTTTAATAGTTTAATGAGTTTTAAAAAATATATGACTTATATATTTGATAATTATATTAATTTACCTAATTATGATGTTGCATTGATTAGTGGAATGGATGATTATAATAGACTTAGTGATTTTGGAAGTTATTTAAATGCTTCTAAAAAGGTAATTTTTAAGTCATGTGAACAAAAGGTGATGATTCCAGAAAAAAATTATAACAAAGGTTTTCAAAAGACAAGTAATTTATTTATTACTAATTTAGGAGGAAATAAACTTATAAATAGAGTTTCGAGTGTGAATTTGAAGGGTAATAAAATGTATAATGTTGATTATAAGCCTTTTTCAAAAATAAATGAGCTTTTAGTAGGTGATTATAAGATTAGTGTTGGTTTGACTGATGAGGTACCATTTGGATTTGAAAATATGCTTTTAGAAGGAAATTATGTTTTAAATTTGGGGGAGAATGATTTTAATTTGGTGTGTCCTAAGTATGAGGGAAGGGCATTTATTAAAACGAATGAAAAAGGGTTAGATGAAAAAATTACAGAGTATGCGAATAAGAATGATTTTCATGATTTAAGTTATGTGAATGTGAAAAAGGGGTATGAATTTATAAACAATTTTATGCTTGTTTTGAAAATTTTTGTGTTTCTTTGCATTTTAATAATTTCTCTGATTGGTCTTTGTGCAGTTTTTAATGTTGTTTCAGCTAATATAAAAATTAGAAAAAGGGAGTTTGCGACATTAAAGAGTTTGGGTTTTACTAATAAAAATATTAATTTATGTTTAATTATAGAAAGCTTGATAATTAGTTTTAAAGGTTGCTTTTATGCCTTTCCATTTATTTTGCTTATAAATAGATATTTATATGTAAATTTGGACGATTTTTTTGATATGAGTTTTAAAATGGTTGATTATAAGTTACTTTTTTTTAGTTTTTTAATTAGTTTTTTATTAGTGTTATGGTGTATGTTTTTATGTCATTTACGTTTATATAAAGATAGTTTAATTAATAATATTAAAGATGATAAATTTTAAGTTGCGACACATATAATTATGATATATAATTAAATTAAGGATGTGAGATTATGCGCGTAATAATTAGTGCGGGTGGAACTGGGGGACATATTTATCCTGCTTTAGCTATTATTAATAAGATTAAGGAAAAAGAACCAGATAGTGAGTTTTTATATATTGGAACGCATAACAGGATGGAGAAGGATATTGTACCTGAGAAGGGTATTCCTTTTAAATCAATTGAGATGTATGGTTTTAATAAAAGACATTTATTTAAAAATTTTAAAACAGTAAAATGTTTATTTAAGGCGTTTAAGGATTGCCGAAAAATGATTAAAGAATTTAATCCAGATGTTGTTATTGGTGTTGGTGGATATGTGACAGTTCCAGTTATTATGAGTGCGAAGAAGCTTGGTTATAAGACTTTTTTACATGAGCAAAATGCTTTACCTGGTAAGAGTAATAAGTTTTTAAGCAAATACTGTGATTTGATTGGGGTGTCTTTTGAATCATCATTAAAATATATGCCTAGTGGTAAAGCGGTAATGACAGGAAATCCTTGCAGTGAAGATGCATTAAGGGTGCCTAGTTTAGTTAAGTCTAGTTTAAGCCTTTCTTCATCAAAAAAATTAGTACTTATTGTTATGGGCTCACTTGGAGCTGGACGAGTTAGCAAGTTTTTAGAAAATGAACTTTTAAAATTTAAAGATAAAGATTATGAAATTTTATTTGTAACTGGTAAGTCGTCATATGATGATGTAATGAGTCACAGTTATCCGGATAATGTTAAGATTATACCTTTTTATGAAGGATTAACTAGAGTAATGAAAAAGACTGATTTGATGGTATCTAGAGCAGGTGCTTCTACTTTGAGTGAAATTATTGCTTTAAAGGTGCCGACTATTTTGATTCCATCACCATATGTAGCTAATAATCACCAATATTTGAATGCGTTAGATTTGGTAAATAAAGAGGCGGCTTTTATGATTGAGGAAAAAGATTTACAAGATGGAGTTTTATTTAAACAGGTTGATAGCTTGATTTATGATAACAAAAAGTTGTCAGAAATTAAAGACAATTTGCAAAAAATGCAGGTCAAGGATAGTGCGACTTTAATATATGAAAATTTGAAGGGATTAATTAATAGTAATGAAAAAGATAAGTAATGCTTTGATAAAAGATTATACGACTTATAAGCTTGATGGAGTTATTAAAGAAGTATATTTTCCTAGTGATGTTTTAGAACTTAAAAATCTTTTAAGGAAGTTAAAAGGCAAATATAAAATTATTGGTATGGGCTCTAATTTAATTATTAGTTCAAATTATGATGGGGCTTTGATTAAACTTGAAAATTTTGATAAACTAGATATTGATGAAACCCTAGTTAAGGTAGGAGCTGGGTATAGTTTATCTAAGTTAGCTTTGAAGTGTGCGGATAAGGGACTTAGTGGACTTGAGTTTGCATTTGGAATTCCAGCGACTATTGGTGGAGCGGTGTTTCAAAATGCGGGAGCTTATGGCCGGCAAATGGATTTAGTGCTTGAAGGGATTAACGCTTTAGATGATAAAGAAAATATAGTTTATTTATCTAAAGAAGATTTGAAATTTGGTTACCGTGATTCAATTTTGAGACATAGGAGGCTTATTTGTTTAGAAGTGTTTTTAAGATTGAAAAAAGGTGATGCATTTAGTATTAAGGAAAAAATGCGAGAAAACATGCGTATGCGGAAAGAAAAACAACCTTTAGAATATCCATCAGCAGGTTCGGTATTTCGTAATCCACCAGGCAATTCTGCAGGCAAGCTTATTGAAGAGGCTGGACTTAAAGGTTTTAAGGTTAAAGGAGCGATGGTTTCTTTAAAACATGCTAATTTTATTGTTAATATAGGTGGCGCGAAAGGTGAAGATGTTATCAAGTTAATTAATATAATAAGGGAAAAGGTTTATGCAAAAACTGGGATTTTATTAGAATGTGAACAAGAAATTATAGAATAAAAAGGTGATGTTATGGCCCGTAAGGTTAGGAAAAAAAGAAAAATAAAAGTTAAAAATGTTATGCTGATGATGTTTTTTATTATGGTAATTCTTTTAGGAGTAGCATTTTTGACAGATGTAAAGATCAATAATATTGTTATAAAAGGTAATTCGCTTTATAGTGATTGGGAAATTATTGAAAAAGCGGGTCTTTCTGATTATCCTAGTAGTTTAAAGACTTTGTCAAAGACGATTGAAAGTAGGCTTGAGGAGGACGATTATATTAAGAGTGTTGATGTGAAAAGGCCTAGTTTGACGAAGGTGGTTATAGAATTAGAGGAAAATTTGCCTTTATTTTATTATTTGCCAGCAGAAAAAACTATATTAGCTGATAAAACAGAGGTAACAGAAGATTTTCCAGTACCAACGGTAATTAATTATGTTCCAGATAAAATTTATACGAAATTTTTATCGGCTATTTCTAAGGTTAATTATGATATAGTTAAACGAATTTCTGAGATAAAATATGATCCAAATGAGGTGGATGATGGAAGATTTTTCTTAACGATGAATGATGGTAATCAAGTTTATTTAACACTTAATGATTTTAATAAAATTGATAATTATTTAGATATTATTAAAGAATTTGATAATAAAAAAGGAATTTTATATTTAGATTCTGGAGAATATTTTGAGGTAAAAGTGTAATTATTTCAAAAGAAAATGCACGAAAAAAATAAATTGGGTTTACATTTTCTTTTCAATAAGGTAAAATTATAGTATAATTAATGATAGACCGTAGGAGGATGATGTTATGGAGCACGTTTATGCGAGTATTGATCTCGGCAGCGATTCCATTAAACTTGCTATATGTGAATTATATCAAAATCATTTGAATTTGTTAGCAGCAACAACTATACCTTCTCGGGGGATAAAAAAGGGGTTAATAACTGATCCTGAGTTAGCAAAAAAATCGATATTACTTTCTTTTAAATCGATTGAAGATATGCTTGGAGTTAAAATCAAGAAAATTATTGCGAATATTCCAAATCATATGGCTGAATATAAGCTTATTAGGGGTGAATGTGATATTCGTGGCGATTTGATTACAAATGCCGATATGGTAAATTCTTATAAGATGGGGATTAAAGCTAATTTACTTCCTAATGAAGAATTTGTTACAGTGGTACCTATTGATTTTAAAATAAATGGAAAAACGGTAATGAAGGATCCAAAAGGGTTTCCTGGTAAAAAATTAATGGGAAGGGCAATGATGGTGACGACACCTAAGAAAAATGTATATTCTGTAGCTAGTATTTTAGAGAGTCTAGGAATTGATATTGTCGATATTTCGGTTGGAAGTGTTGGTGATATGAATTGTTTTAGGAATGAAGCTTTAGATAAAGGTATTAGTGCGGTAATCAATGTTGGGGCAGATATTACGTCAGTATCTTTATATAATAAGAGTATTCCGGTTAGCACAAAGATAATTGGAGCTGGTGGAAATGATATCGATCGTGATTTAGCATATATGTATAAAATTGAACTTTCAGAAGCTAGGAAGATTAAGGAAAAGTTTGCTTTAGCACATACGAGAAATGCGAATGTTTATGATATTTATGAGACAGTAAATACTGATAATGTGAAGATTAAAATTAATCAAAAAGCTGCATCGGAAGTGGTAATGAGCCGAATAAATGAGATATTAACTTTGGCAAAAAATGAGTTAAAAGACTTAACAAATAAGCCAATTCAGTATATAATAGTAACTGGTGGTATGAGTAACATGTTAGATTTTGAGTATTCTTTGCATGATGTTATGCCAGAGGCTAGTAAAGGAACAGTTAAATTAGTAGGAGTTAGAAATAATAAATATAGTACTGTTATTGGGAATATTATTTATTTTCTAAATACATTAAAATTAAAAGGAATGGATTATTCAATGCTTAGTGAAGATGACATGGATGAACTATCTTCACCTAAGGAAAATTCTAACGATGATACAATGCTGGGAAAAGTGTTTGGATACTTTTTTGGCGAATAGGAGGAAATTAATATGATGGGAATTGAAATGGATCAACTTGCAAAAATAAAAGTAATAGGTGTCGGGGGCGGCGGCTGTAATGCGGTAAATCGAATGACAGAGTCAGTTGAAGGAGTAGAGTTTATAGTAGCAAATACTGATTCACAGGTACTTAATAATTCTTTGGCTGAACATAAAATTCAAATAGGAGCAGAACTTACTCATGGACTTGGAGCAGGAGCTAATCCACAAATTGGTAAAGAGGCAGCTTTAGAGTCAAAAACAGAATTAGAGGAAGCTTTAAAAGGAGCAGATATGGTATTTATCACTTGTGGTATGGGTGGTGGTACTGGTACAGGAGCAGCACCAGTTATTGCTGATATTGCCCAAAATTCTGGAGCTTTGACTATTGGAATTGTTACTAAACCATTTTCTTTTGAAGGTAAGAAGAGAATGGAACAAGCTTTGGCCGGAATTGAAGAGTTAAAAAAACATGTTGATACTTTGATTGTGGTACCAAATGATAGATTAAGAGAAATTATAGATAAGTCTACACCATTAATTGATTCTTTTAAAGAGGTTGATAATGTACTTCGCCGTGGTGTTCAATCTATTTCTGATTTAATTGCATGTCCTGGACTTATTAATCTAGATTTTGCGGATGTTAAGACGGTTATGGAAAAACGTGGTAATGCACTTATTGGTATTGGTGCTGGAGTTGGTGAAGATAGAGCTGTTGAAGCAGCTAACCAGGCAGTGCTTTCTCCACTTTTAGAGACTAGTATTGATGGAGCTACTGATGCAATTATTAATGTTACTGGTGGACCTAATTTAACTTTGTTTGAAGTAGAAGAGGCTGTTGAAGCTATTAGAAAATCAGCTAATACAGATATTAATACGATATTTGGTGCAGTTATTAATGAGAACTTTACGGACGAACTTATTGTAACAGTTATAGCGACTGGTTTTGATCAAAATAAAGAAAAAGAGGAAGAGGATGTAATTCCAATTGCAGGATTAGATGATGAAGATACAGTTATACCAGCATTTTTGAGAAAAAGAGGAAATTATTAAGCTTTCAAATGAAGGCTTTTTTAAAACCCTATAAAATTTTTTATAGGGTTTTTCCTTTATTTAAATTATATTCATAAATTGGAGTGACTTTGGTATATACGGCGAATCTTTTATTTCCATATAAATCACTACTTTGGTCAGTACAACATTCTAAAATGATTACTTGGTTATCTGGCTCTATAGTTACATCTGATTCAAAATTAGAAGAGTTTATGTTATTGTACATATCTTGAAGAAATTCTTCTTGTGTATTATAGTCAAATTCTTGAGTGGTGGCATCTTCTTCTAAAGCGGCAAAGACATCTAATTTATAAACACCTTTTGCTGTATACAAGGTATATGTTTTGTTTTGATCATAAAAGGCTTGCCCCTCATTTTGATATTCAGTTAAATCACCAAACATGTTTTCTCCATATAGGTTATGTCCCCAAAGCCGGCTAACTTGGTTATTCAGGTTTTTGTCGTTTTGATAATCTAAGAAAACAGTTCCAGAAGCACTATAATTGCCATCTAGAGTATGTTTTAAATAGTAGTCTTCTTCTTCTCTAGAGTTAGTCATGGCAATAGGAAATGCTACGCCATCTGGTTTTTCTAGTATTCCAAAGGCATTTGGATATTCTTCCTGTAGTTTGTTAATGTCGTATTTTGGAGTATATTCTTCTTGGACTGTATTAGAATCTTCTTGGTTTACTTCTTTATCGATAACCAATACTTGCTCGGCTAGGGCATTATTTTCTTTAGTGCCTTCTGATTGACTAAATATGGTAAGACCGGCATAGGCTTGACCGGCTAGGGCAATAACTAAGCCAGATGCAATAAGAAATTTATTAAATTTATTGGATTTTTTTCTATCTACTTTATATGACATTTCAACACCTCTTTTTTATTATAACATTTATATTAAAAAATGTTTTAAAAAAAAGGAAATTGGGTAAAAAGATTGTATATATATTATGATGGCGACTTTTGATGACAAAAAAAGTACTAGTTTTAGTTTAAGATATATGCAGGTGATTATATGAAAAAGTATTTATTTCCTATTTCTGTTTCTTTGATTTTAGGTGTTTTTATGGCATATTTTATTATAAGACAATATGAGGATATGCCTGCTTTGGCAGTTTCTTCAGAAGCGGAAACATTATATTATATTCAAAGAGGAGTTTACTCTGATATGGATAGTATGCAAGAGGGTATGAAAGATTTTACTCATTATATATACAATGTTGAGGATAATCAATATTATGCTTATATTGGTATTACAACTAATAAAGAAAATGCTTTAAAGATTCAGAATTATTATAAATCCATTGGCTATGATACTTTTTTAAAGGATAAAATTACAGACAATGATGATTTTATTAATGTTTTAAGGCAATACGATGAGTTACTTTCTAAGACTGATGATACTGAGTCGATAAAGGTAATTTGTAATCAAGTGTTATCGAAGTATGAGGAGTTGGTAAAATGAGTGTAAAAATAAAAGAAATTCCATTATCGGAAAGACCAAGAGAAAGACTTATAAATTTTGGAGCTGAAAATTTAAGCGATGAAGAATTGCTGGCAATTATTTTAAAAACTGGCTTTAAAGATATGTCTGTTAAGGAATTATCGGCTTATATTTTGAGTGTTTTTGGTGGAATTAAGAATTTAAAAAATATTAATTATAATGAGGTTAAAAATATTAAAGGAATTGGTGAGGCAAAAGCTTGTAGTTTGGCGGCTTTAAGTGAAATAAGTAAAAGGATGAACAGAAAAATTGTTTCTTTAAAAGGGGTTAGATTAAACCATTCAGATAAGGTTTTTGATTTTTATAAAACTAAAATTAATAGTTCTCAAGAACAATTTTATTGTGTTTATTTAGATGCTGGTAAAAAGGTTATTGAGGAAAAACTATTATTTATTGGAACTGCTAATTATAGTTTGATTCATCCTAGAGATATTTTTAAAGAGGCTTATTTAATTAATGCGACGGGGGTTATTTGTGTGCATAATCATCCAAGTGGAGATGTAAAACCTAGTAAAGAGGATATAAATATGACAATTAGGCTTAGAGAGGTTGGAGTTATTATGGGAATTAAAGTAATTGATCATGTTATTATTGGTGATGACAAGTATTATAGTTTTTTAGAAAATGGAGAAATATAGTTGGTTTTATTTTCAAAATGTATTATAATTTTATTGGGTGACAGCTATGTATAAAAAAAGAAGGTTTGATAAAAGATATTTGTTTATATTAGTAGTTATAGCTATTGCTTTAGTTTTGGTAGTTTTAGCGGTTTCTTTACAAAAAGACCGTGATTTAAACCCAATTGAAAAAGTGGCTAAAGATATTGGTACAGTAGTTTTAAAAGTAGTTTCGGCACCTTTTAATTTTGTACATGATAATATAGAGGCTATGATTGAAAAAGATAATGTATATGAGAAATACAAGGAATTAAAAAATAAAGAGGAACAATTGGATTCGGTTATTTCACAAAATGATAATTTACGTAGTGAAGTGGATAAATTAAAAGAGACCTTGGATTTAAATACTGTTTTGAGTGATAAAGTTTATCTTAATGCGACGATTGTATCGCGTAATATTGGATATTGGTATGAAGAAGTTACAATTGATAAGGGAAGTAAAAATGGTATTGAAAAGGATATGGCAGTGGTTACTCCTAAAGGTTTGATTGGAAAAATTACAAAGGTTAGTAATTATTCAAGTACAGTTCAACTTCTTTCAAATGATCATATGAGTGATAAAATAAGTGTGAAAATAAAAACTAAAGATGATTATGTATATGGACTTATTTCAATGTATGATTCTAAAACTAATACTTATACAGTTGAGGGTATTAGTGAAAATGTAGATATAGATAAAGGTGCGGATGTGGTAACAACAGGTATGGGGACTGTATTTCCAAGTGGCCTTATGATTGGTAAAGTTAAAGAAGTGACAACAGATAATTTTGATTTATCTAAAGTGATTGAGGTAGAAGCTTCAGTTGATTTTGATGATTTAGATTATGTAACAGTTTTAAAAAGGGTGAGTAATTAATGAAAATTATTATTTTAATAGTTTCTTTTTTACTTGAAGGTGTTATTTCTAATTTTGTGTCAATTAATGGATATTTTGCTCCTTTGTTTACTCTTGTTTCTTTAATTATGATTTGTCCACTTTTTGACGATTCTACCAATTATTATAAGTATGCTTTTTTCTCTGGTTTAGCTTATGATTTATTTTATACTGATACAATTATATTTCATGCAATTATTTTTTGCTTTATGGCGTTTATAATTATGCGTTTAAATTTGGTTTTGACTGATAATTTTATAAATATTTTAATTATTGTGGCTTTAAGTATTGTGTTTTATAGAATAATTACTTATGGAATTTTAGTTTTTATAAATAGTATGTCATTTGATGTTTTGGCTTTAGTAGATAGTATTTTGAAATCGCTTATTTTGAATTTGATATATAGTATGTTGCTTTTTATAATTATTAAGAAGTTTTCTCGGAAAAAGAAGTATGTGTATTCGTGAAGTAGTTAGTTATTTGTTCTAATTTTAAAGTTCTGGATGCTTTAATTAATATTAAAGTATCTTTTATTTTTTGTTTTTTTAGATAGTTAATAGTTTCTTTATAGTTAGAAAAATATAGGGCATTTTTATATTTTATATTTTTTATGTAATTTCCAATAAGAAGGACTTTTTTGTTACTTATTTTGTCTAGAAGCTTTGGTATTTGGCAATGAATTTGGTTTGTGTATATACCAAGTTCATTGATGTCACCTAAGATTAGAAGCTTTTTTTGTTTTTCGTTTTCAAGTAGATTTAAAACGCCTTTTAAGGATTCTAAAGATGAGTTATAGCAGTCGTTTATGATGGTGTTATTGTTTGAATCTTTAAGGATATTCATGCGCATATTATAGCTTTGATATTGTTTTATGGCTTTGATAATTTCATTTGGACTTATTTTTAGATATAGTCCAATATGAATGGCTATTAAAGCATCATTTACTAGATGTTTTGGAAGATTTAGGGTTATTTGATATTCATTGTTTTTAAGTTTTATTTTAAATGAAGATTTATTTAAAGATGAAGACAAATCATAAGCAATAAGGTCATTTTCTTTATTAAAGCCACTTTTATATGCTTTTTGGTTTTTTAGTAGAGGGTCATCGCCATTTATGAATAGGGGGCCATTTAGTCCTTCTTTGATTTCAAGTTTGGCTTTTAATATGTTTTCTTGGCTACCAAGATTACCAATGTGGGATGTTCCTATATTAGTGATGACAGCAATGTCCGGGGTAAGCATTTTTGATAAGTATTTGATTTCGTTTAAATGATTCATTCCCATTTCAATGATTGCAATTTCATCATCTTGGTTTAGGTTAAAAATTGTTAGGGGAACACCAATATGGTTGTTATAGTTTTTTTGACTTTGGAGACATTTATATTTTGTGCTTAAGACAGTATAAATTAACTGCCTTGTAGTGGTTTTACCAACGCTACCAGTAATAGCTATTATTTTAGGGTTATATTTTTGTCTAATGTATGAAGCTATATTTCCTAATATTTTTACTGTATTTTGGACTAAAATGGTTGGAATATTATAGGCTACTTTTTTACTTACTATAATTAATGAGGCGCCGTTTTTTATGGCTTCTTTGATATATTGATGCCCATCTTTAG
Source organism: uncultured Bacilli bacterium (assembly GCA_944358535.1). Classification (GTDB taxonomy): domain Bacteria; phylum Bacillota_I; class Bacilli_A; order RF39; family UBA660; genus Coprosoma. Next base: position 57,367 of record CALVRH010000005.1, read on the forward strand.
AACCTATTAGGGCAATATAACAGTCACCATTTTTAATATCTTTACTATTTATTTTAAATGTGTTTATGTTTACATTTAAATTTATCTTGTTTATTAAAGTGCCTTTGGTTATATTTAAAATTTCTAAAATATGCATATTAATCACCTAACTTAATATATGCTTTTGCCTAAAATGAGTTCTAATTATAGTTTTAAAATAATAAGGTATTATAGGTGATTTTATGGCTAAAAAAGTAGTTAGAAAAGTTAGTTTTTTAAGTAAGTTATTTAGTAAGTTTTTGGTATGTGTGGTTTTACTTTTAGGGTGTTTGATTGCTTTAAAGGCTAGTCCTAGTTTAAGAGAAAATTTATATAAATATGTTTTTAAGAATAATTTTAGTTTTGGAGAGGTGAATACGGTTTATGAGAAGTTATTTGGTTCATCTTTACCACTTACTGGTACTGAGCAAACTGCACTTGTTTCTTCTTCAAAAATAGAGTATACGGATAGTAAGGCTTATAAAGATGGGGCAGAACTTACAGTTTCAGAAAATTATGTTATTCCGGTGATTAAAAGTGGAATAGTGGTTTTTGCTGGTGAGAAGGATGGGTATGGAAATACCGTAATAATTCAACAAGGTGATGGCATAGAAGTATGGTATGCGAATATTAAGGAGATAAAGGTAAGTATGTATGATTATTTAAAAACTGGAGATATTTTAGGTGAGGCGGATGGATCTAAATTATATTTAGTGTTTACTAAAGAAGGAGAGATTTTAGATTATAAAAAATATATTTAAGATTCATCTTTTTTATTATATAGCGGCTTTAGTATCAGCTATTACAGGTCATTTTAAAGGGTTTATTTGTTTTAGTTTAATTATTATTGTTCATGAGTTTGGGCATATTTTAATGGGGATTAGGTATCATTGGAAAATTGAAAAGGTGATAATTCTTCCTTTTGGGGCATTGACTATTTTTCATGAGGATTTAAATAAAAAAATTAAAGAAGAGTTTTGGATTGTAATTATGGGGCCACTTTTTCAAATTGTTTTTACTTTGATTATTTATTTGTTTTATGGAATGAATGATTTTATTTATTATAGTTTAATTATTTTAGGATTTAATTTGTTACCTATTTTTCCTTTGGATGGTTCTAAAATTTTAAATTTATTTTTTAACAAGGTGACGGGTTTTAAAACTAGTCATTTACTCTTAATTATGGTATCTATTTTAAGTATCTTTGTTTTATTGTGGCAGGCTAGTTTTAGCTTAATATTTATATTGATTATTTTGTTTTTGATTATTCGTATTTTTTCAGAAGTTAAGGACCATGAAAGTTTATTTAATAGATTTTTATTAGAACGTTATTTGAAGAAGTATCATTTTTCTAAGATTTTGAAAATTAATTCAATGGATATGCGTGGTATGAAGAGGGATTATGGACATTTGTTTTTTGATGGAAAAAAATATATTTCAGAAGAATATAGACTTAAAAAAAGGTTTGACTTTAAAGGCAGATTGTGATAAAATTTGTAAATGTGTAGATCTCCATCTACAACCGCACAAAAAAGGTTTGAAAAAGAGTTATCTTTACCTTAATGGCGAGTCTTAGGAAAAAAGGAGGTAGAATTATGAAAGCAGTTATTGAAACTGGAGGAAAACAATATTATGTTGAAGAAGGCAGCGTTTTATATACTGAAAAATTAGATGTGGCTGCGGATAGTAAGGTTACTTTTGATCATGTTTTAATGATTGGTGGTGCTTTAGGTAATCCTTATGTTAAGGGTGCGAAAGTAGAAGCTAAAGTTTTAAAACATGGTAAGGGTAAAAAGATTAAAGTTTACAAGTATAAACAAAAGAAAAAATATCGCCGTACTCAAGGTCATCGTCAACCATACACTAAGCTTGAAATTACAAAATTGGCTTTTTAATGATTAAAGTTTTACTTTCAAAAAATCATATTGATATTAATGGTCATGCGATGTTTGATGAGTATGGAAAAGATATTGTCTGTGCGGCGGCAAGTACGATTGTGATAACAAGTATAAATGCGATTTTAAGATTTGATGAAAAAGCTATTAGTTATGAGTTATCATCGGAGGGAATATCTATTGATATTTTGAAGCATAACCGTGAGACAAATTTACTTATTTTAAACATGACTAGTTTACTTAGAGAATTAGAAGAAAAATACGGTAAAAACATAAAAATATACGAGGAGGTGTAGTTTATGGAATTATTAAAGTTAAATATTCAATTATTCGCCCATAAAAAGGGACAAGGTTCAACTAAAAACGGACGTGATTCTGAGTCTAAAAGATTAGGCGCGAAAGCTGCTGATGGCGAAGTGGTATCTGGCGGATCTATTTTATATCGTCAAAGAGGTACAAGAATTTATCCTGGTGTTAATGTGGGTAAAGGTAAAGATGATACTTTATTTGCTAAAATTGCTGGACGTGTAAAATTTGAACGTTTAGGACGTGACCGTAAACAAGTGAGTGTTTATCCAGAATAAAATTAATTGAAAGAAAACAAGTTATCTACCAAAAATATTACTTGTTTTTTTTTTTTTTTTTTTTTTTTTTTTTTTTTTTTTTTTTTTTTTTTTTTTTTTTTTTTTT
>CALVRH010000006.1 GCA_944358535.1 uncultured Bacilli bacterium
GAGTCTTTTGGCGTGGGATTATTTCCATTTATGACAAAACTATTAAAAAGTGCTTGACTTTTTATAGTTAGCCTCCTAGTATAAAAATAAATATTTTATTTTTAAAAACTTTACTTAAATTTCTCATAAACAAACTCCTCCCATTTATTATCGATTACATTATAACATCAACATGGACAATCTGTCCATATATAAGAATGAAAAATTTAGAGATAATAAATATGGACTGGTGGTGCATGTTTATGAAACACGATGATAATTACTACTATAATTTAATTAGACAAAATATAAAAAAATACCGAGAAAAAGCAAACTTAACCCAACAACAACTTGCTGATAAAGCGGGAATAAGTATGAACTATATCGCAAAAATAGAAAGTAAAAAAATGCAAAGAGGTTTTACAATTGTCGTCTTAGGGCGTATAGCCGATGCCTTAAATATCGACATTAGATTACTATTCGATGAAATAAAATAAATTTTCTTTCAAATTTCACAGAATTTATAGTATAATGGAAATAGGTGATAAACATGGATATGATATGGCAATATGTAATTATAATTGTAGTACTATTAATAGTAGCTTTGGCCATCTTAAAAGCTAAAAGTAAAGATTTTAAACTAGAAGCCAATAAATTAATTGAATATTTAGGTGGTACTGCCAACATAATTAATTATGAAGTTAATAACTCTAGATTTGTCGTTAATCTTCATAACATAGAACTCGTAAATAAAGAAGCTATTCAAAAAATGGGAGCTCAAGGTATCGTCGAAATAGATAATCAATTAAAAATAATATTTGGTGATGATGCAAAACAATTAAAGAAAAATATTGATGATTTAAAATAAGATGTAGAGTAAAAACTACATCTTTTAAATTTCATTGACTTTGAAAACCATATCCATTATAATTTATATAGAATAGGGTGGTAAACATGGAAAAAACTAAATTAATTGCAACTGTATGTGAAGGTAAAAATGAACAAAAACAAATAGAAGAATTCATTAAAAGTGGTATTGATGTTATAAGATTAAACATGAGTTATACCTCGCAAAATGTTTGCCGCAGACTTATAAATATAATTGATGAAACCAATAAAAAACTAGGGACTAATACAGCCGTAATGTTGGATTTAGAAGGCCCATGTGTTAGAACAGACACCTTTATAGGTGGCAAAGCCTACCTAAATACAGGTGATAAAATTAGAATTTATATGAACGAAATAAGAGGTAACATGACGGGCTTTTCTGTCAACTATAAAAACTTAGTTAACGATTTAAAATATCATACTAAAATAAAACTAAGTAAAGGAAATGTCATTCTTCAAGTAATTGAAAAAGGATTAGATTATGTAGTATGTGATGTTCTAAAAGGTGGCGAAGTTACTGATCATTCTAAAATATATTTGCCAGAAACTAGAATGAACCGTAAATTCTTAACTAACCAAGACTATAATGATATATTATTTGCCAATGAAATGAATATTGACTTTATCGGTGTATCTTCCATATCTTCTGCAGAAGATGTTTTAGAAATCAATGATTTATTAATCGAGTTAAAAAATGAACACATCGGTCTTTTGGCCAAAATTGAAAATAAAAGAGCCGTCGACGATATTGATAACATTATTAATATCGCAGATGGAATCATTTTAGATAGGGGAGATTTAGGTATTGAAATGCCTATCGAAATAGTCCCAAGCATTCAAAAGAAAATAATACATAAATGCTATGAAGAAGGCTGTCTAATGATTATAACCGCTGAATTCAATAGTTTCTTAACTAAAAAAGCTGTTCCAAACCGTGCCGAAGTCTCAGATCTTTCAACCTTAGTTTCTGATGCTATCGATGCTATTATGCTTACAAGTGAAACCACAGTTGGAGCTCATCCAATTGACACCGTCAGAATAGTCAGTAAAATCATTAGAGAATCGGAAGATAGTATTGACTATGGATACTTCTTCCGTAATTCACTAAATGAAAAACAAAAAAGTATAACAGCCACTGTTTCATCCAGCGTTGTTTTAGGCGCTAATGAATTAGACTGTAAAGCCATATTAGTCGCAACCAACTTTGGTAAAACAGCTAGACGAATCAGCCAATTAAAACCTCCATGTCCAATTATTGCTGCCGCTTCTAATCCAAGTGTTGTTAAAAGCCTGCAATTACACTTTGGCGTACTTCCAGTCAATGCTGAGGGAAATACTTTAGATGAATTAACCGAAAATGTCAAAAACCGCATATCTACAAACCTAAAATTAAATAAAGGTGACAAAATAATAATAACAGGAGGTTATCCATTTAAAAAAGTAAAACATACAAACTTTATGCAAATAGATGAAATATAAAAGAATAAGGAGAGATGCTCATGTATAATTTGGGAGAGCAATTTAAAATCGATAAACAAAGAGCTATCGCAAATAAAAAAAATATAATTCAAGGACCTAATTATCGTTTTACAGTTTTAACCGAAAGATTAATTAGACTAGAATATAATGATAATGGTCATTTTGTCGATGATCCAACTGAACTTGTTTTATATCGAGACTTAAAAACCCCTGAATTTAATCTTAAAGAAGATACCAACTTCATAGTCATTACTACTAAATACTTTAAATTAACTTATATTAAAGGAAAATCATTTTTAGGCGGTAAAGCCAACCCATCAGCCAATTTAAAAGTTGACTTGTTAAACACCGATCGTTATTGGTATTATGGCCATCCAGAAGTTAGAAACTTCGGTCTTCCCAATTCCTCTTTAGCTGAAGGCGGATTAAAAGGCAAAGGTATATATTCGGCCGAAGGATTAGCTAGTATTGATGATACTAACTCATTAATTCTTCATGAAGATGGTACTGTCTCAAAAAATAATGAACTAAGAGTAGATACTTATCTATTCATGTATAACAATGATTTTGAAGAAGCACTAAAAGACTATTACCAAATAACCGGTTTTCCAGCCCTAATTCCTAGATATGCCCTAGGCAATTGGTGGAGTAGTAATGAAAATTATAATGATTTAGAATTAAAAACTTTAATTGATAATTTTGAAAGAAATGAAATACCACTTTCTATTATTGTTCTAGATAAAGATTGGCATAAACGAATCAACATAAAAAATAAAAACTTAAGAACCGGTTTTACTTTCAATGATAAATATTTCACTAATCCTAAAGCCATGATTGATTATCTTCATAGTAAAAATATTAGAATTGGTTTAAGTGTTGACCCAACCTCTGGAATATATAATATAGATACATATTATAATGAAGCCTTAAAATATCTTAAGGCCGATCAAAGTGGTAAAATTCCATATAATGTATTAGATCCAAAATTTATAGATGTTTACTTAAAACTATTTATTCACCCATTAGATACTTTGGGAATTGACTTCTATTGGTTAGATTTAGAAAATCCGCAAACTATAGAGGAATTAACACTATTTAAACATTATCAATTTTATGACATGCAAAGAGACTTTAAAAGAAGACCATTATTACTTTCTGAAGGAAAAACCATTGCTCCTCATCGTTATCCAGTTCTTTATTCTGGTAAAACTGAAGTTAGCTGGAATACACTAAGAAAAATTCCATTTTATAACAACAATACCTTTAATAATGGCGCACCATTTGTAGCTCACGATGTCAGTGGTTATTTTAAAGGCACAGAAGATAATGAATTATATTTAAGATCAATCCAATTAGGTGTCTTTTCTCCAATCTTAAAATTCGGTGTTGATAAAGGTCATTACTATAAAAGAGAACCTTGGAGATGGGATATTAAAACCCACACTATCGCTAAAGATTATTTAAATCTAAGACATAAACTAATACCTTATATTTATAGTGAAGCTTATAAATATCATAAATTTGGTGATCAATTAATCAAACCGCTTTATTATATAAAGCCAAGCTTTTATGATGACGTTTTGTATCGTAATGAATATTTCTTTGGCTCATCACTATTTATCGCTCCAATAATCACTCAAAAAGATGAAGTCATGAACCGTGTTGTTCATAACTTCTATCTTCCAAATGGTACATGGTACGATTATGTCACTGGTAAAAAATTTCCAGGTGGTAAAAGCTATATTAGTTTCTTCCGTGATGAAGACTATCCCGTATTTGCTAAATCAGGTTCCATTATTCCATTAAGTAATAATAAAAACATCAATGATACAACACCCCCAACCGATATGGAAATAAACATATTCCCAGGCCAAAGTAATTCATATACTTTATTTGAAGATGATGGCGAAAGTGATTTGTACCGTAAAGATTACTATCTATTAACTCAAATAGATTATACATATATGCCAAATAATTATAGTGTCGTCATTAGAGCTATTAAAGGTAAAAGCGGTATTATCCCAGAAAAACGTAACTATAAAATTGTCTTTAGAAACACAAAAAGAACTGATGAAGTAAGCGCTTATATAAATGAAACTTCACTTTCTTTAAAAACATATGTTGATGGTCCAAACTTTATCCTTGAAATTAAAGATGTTCCAACAGTTGGACAGCTTACTATAAGTTGTAAAGGTAAAGATATTGAAATTGATGCCCTAAGATTAATCAATGAAGACATCGAAAGAATCATTAGTGATTTAAAAATATCTACTGAAATGAAAGAAAAAATAGATTCAATATTATTTGGTAAAGATCCTATTAAGAAAAAAAGAATTGCTATCCGTAAACTAGGCAAAAATGGTTTAGATAAAAAATTCATTAGAATGTTCTTAAAATTACTTGAATATATTGGTGAAATTTAAAAAAACTATAGAAATCTAATCTATAGTTTTATTTTTGCTTTTCAAAAATAAGCCCCTTATAGTATTTCCAAGCAATAACTCTAAAAGCCAATTTATCAATTAAACTCTCATCAATAGTCTTGTTACTAATAGCTTTTTTTATAGAATTAAAACTACTTTCATAATCAGTCGTCATAATTAAATCATTACCAGCCAAAATAGCCTTAACTGTCGCATCAGGTATATTTGTAACCGCTCCCATAGCTAAATCATCAGTCATAATAATTCCTGTAAAACCAGCCTCATTACGAAGTAAATTGTGTACGCTAGGGGAAAGTGATGCAGGATTTTCATCATCAATACTCTTAACAATATTGTGACTCACTAAAACAGCCTCCGCCCCCTTATTAATTCCAGCTTTAAATGGTGGAATATCATTTTTTAAAATATCCTCATAACTTCTCTCATCAACCACTTCACCAGTATGAGTATCTTTATTATTCCCATAACCAGGAAAATGTTTTAATGTATAAGAAACACCATGACCTTTACTAGCATCAATAACAGTTTCCGCATATTTAGAAGTTATATCAGTATTTTCACCTAAAGCTCTATCATACATATAATCATTAGGATCAGTAGATACATCGACAACCGGTGCTAAATTAACATTAATTCCCAAACTGTAAAGTAAAATACTTTTATTAGTTGTATCTTCTTTAATTGCCTCAAAACCACCAGATTTGTATAATTCTTTAGATGACTTAAAAGGTGTACTTGCTAACTGTGGATTACTACTAATTCTAACCACTTTACCGCCTTCTTCATCAGTTGCTGTAAGTATTGGAATATTTGAAACATCTTGTAATCTGTTAATCATTTTTTTAACATCATCCACACTTTTATCTTTAAAATCTTTCGCAAAAAATACATATCCACCAAATTGGTTTTCCGATAGTATTCCATCACCATTACTATCAGGATAACGAACTAATAATATTTGATTAATCTTTTCATCTAAACTAAGTTCCTTAAGTTTGTCATATGCTTGTTTGTAATAATCTTTAAAAATACCATTATCTAGAAAATTCATTGGAATGCCATTTGAATTTTCCGTAACATTTTTACTTGTATAACTAATAATATTATTGCCTTGTAAATCCAAATTTTTATTTAAATCACCAGTATATTCAATCTTTATAAAATCACCAATATGAATATCATCACCATCCATTCCAAAAGTGTAAATAATATTGTCACTATCTTGTATAGTTATAGAATCACCCTCAACACTTATAACCTTCGCCTTAAGTTCCTTAGTATCTTCTTCATAAGCCATATTTTCAACCTTCAAGCTAATTAATATTCCACTTACTAAAATAGTTACAAATACAATCAATAAAAGTATTAAAATATTCTTCTTATTCACTTTACCACCTCCTAACATATTATATATAAAAATAAATCGTAAAATATGTCAAAAAAAACACTAAGTGATTTATTTCTTTTTCTCATCAATTCTTGAAAAATGAGTAATATGTGATTTGTTATAAATAACTAAATCTTCTGATTTTAACTTAGCTTTTTTATCAAACTTATTTATATTACAAGCAAACTTGTCAATCGTTGAACACTTAACATCTATTTTACTATTTTCAATCTGATTTAAATAAGATAGTGTTGTACCAAGAATTTCTGCAAATTTTTCTTGTGATAAATGATATTTCATTCGAAAATATTTTAAATTTATTGCCAAACTTTCACATAATTTCATAACCTTTACCTCCCCAAAATATCTTAAAATTATTTTATATTTTAGCGAAAGTAAAGTCTTTACTATTAAAACGAAAGAAAATGTAGACAATCAAACAAAAATATAGTATATTTATTATAGTAAAGCGAAAGGAAATGAGATATGAAAGAAAAAGTAAGAGAAATTTTTAAAAGTTATTTTCCAGGTTTCATATTAGGAATAATATCTGTTAGTATTATAACTGTGTATGCTGAAACATTTTTCCCAAGTAATCAAACAACATATGATAATAGTGTAAGTGGACTAAAATCAGAAAATGTCCAAGATGCCATAGATGAATTATATGGAGTATGTTTTCCACCTAAAGCCGGTGACCAAATACTCGAAAATGCAGGACTTGAAAAAGACCCATACGAGTGCAGGTATTTCTTTACCGGAGCTAACCCAAATAACTATATCACCTTTAATAATGAAAAAGCAGGTTGGCGTATAATATCAATCGAGTGTGATGGGACAATAAAAATAATTAAAGAAGAAGATATTAATAGTAATGATGGTTGTACAGGAGAATGGGATGATAAATCATATAGCAATACATGGGACAAAACAACATTAAATAAATATTTAAACGAAACGTATTATAATAGTTTTACTGAAGAAACAAAAGCTCAAATCGTGTTACATGATTGGAATATAGGAATAATGGAAAGTGATTATGAAAATATGTTAGATCAAATAAATGCTGAAAATAGTACCAAATGGCAAGCTAAAATAGCATTAATAACAGTGAGCGAATATTTACGCACGAATAGTGATAATAATTGTTTACCAGTTAATAAATATAATTCAAATTTTCGACCTTATAATGATAACTTATGTTTAGATACTACTTGGATATCTGATCATAGAGGTAGCTGGTCATTAACTAAAAAGGTAGATCCTTATAATCAAAGTCTTCCGATTTATTATTCCACAACCATTAGTACAGAGGTAATATCAATGTTTATTCATCCTACTCTTTACCTTTCACCAGATATCAAAATCACTGGCGGAAATGGCAGTCAATCTAATCCATTCGAGCTTTCCCTATAATATAAAATAGTCAGAAATGAATAAACTGACTATTTTTCTATATAATAAAAAATAATCTTTATAAAAATCATTAAAAATGATATACTTATAAAAAGGAGGAATTAAATGACAAATAAAATATTGCCAAAAGTATTTGGTTGGATGTTCGTAGGACTTTTAATAACCTTTTTCACAGGATACTATGTTTCACTTCATCCAGAAACAATGTTAAAACTATTTGGTGGTTGGGCTTTTATTGTAATAATTATAATTGAATTTGCTTTAGTTATTTTCTTATCAGCTAGAATTACTAGAATGAAACCATCGACAGCTATAATCAGCTTTATAATTTATTCGGCTGTAAGTGGACTTACATTTTCATCAATCTTTGTAACATATGAATTAGGTTCAATTATGTATGTATTCTTACTTGCCGCAATTATATTTGCTGTATTTGCTTTAATAGGAGCTACAACAAAAACTGATTTTACTAAAGTTGGACCATATCTTCTAATAGGTTTAATTGCTATTATAATCTGTGGAATAATTAATATATTTATTAATAATTCAACATTTGATTTAATTATATCAGTAGCCGGAGTAGGCATATTTGTTATCTATACCGCTTATGATGTTCAGCAAATAATTAAATTAAACCAACTTAGCGTAATTCCAGAAGATAACATGGCTATTTATGGAGCCCTAGAACTATATTTAGATTTTATTAACTTGTTCTTAAGACTACTTCAACTATTTGGTAGAAGCGATGATTAAACACTTGAACAATATAAAAAAATATAATATAATATTAAAAGTTAAAAGCAAGGAATAAGAGTAGTAGTAATGAAAAGTTATTTAGAGAGAAAGTGGCTGGTGAAAACTTTCTAACCAAAATTATGAACTTACTTATGAGCTTCTTATATGATAAGTATAAGACGGATTTGCCCGTTATCGCACTAGAGATAATCAAAGTATTATAAAATAAGGTGGTACCGCGTTCAAAACGCCCTTATATTTATAATACTTTTTTAATAAAAAAAAAGGAGGACTTATGGAGTATTTATTTACATTTTTATTTTGTTTTATCATAGTTTATCTGTGCTATAGCTTAATTGTCGTATACCGAAAAAAAGGATTTGAAAAATTCAAAACTAGTAAACAATTAATTTACTTTGAAAAAGCATATAACATCAAACCAGAAAAAATAAATTTAAAACATTTCGCACAATCTCTAGCTTTAACAAATGCTTTTATCATCGCACTTACATGTACCATCATTGAAATATTTGATAATCTAATTTTAAAATTAATGGTCGGTTTTATCATCTTAGTTCCACTCATGCTTTTAATGTATAAAATACTAGGTACAATTTACAAAAAGAAAGAAGGAAAATAAAATGTATAATCATAAACAAATAGAAAAAAAATGGCAAAATTATTGGCAGAAGCACCAAACCTTTGCTGCTAAAAATGGTGACAAAAAAGAAAAATATTATCTATTAGTAGAATTTCCATACCCATCAGGAGCTGGTCTTCATGTTGGACACGCTAGAAGTTATACCGCTTTAGATACAGTAGCTAGACAAAAAAGAATGGAAGGATATAATGTGCTATTTCCAATGGGATGGGATGCCTTTGGCGCACCTGCTGAACAATATGCTATAAAAAACCATATTCATCCCAAAGATGCTGTTAGAGAAAATATAAAAACATTTAAAGGCCAAATAGAAGAGTTAGGTATATCATTTGATTGGAATAGAGAATTTGCAACAACTGATCCAGATTATTATAAATGGACTCAGTGGCAATTTTTAAAATTCTATGAACATGGTATGGCTTATAAAGCTAAAAAGAATATTAACTGGTGTCCAACATGTAAAACAGGTTTATCTAATGAAGATTCAGCTGGCGGAGTATGTGAAAGATGTGGTTCTAAAGTAGTTCAAAAAGAAAAAGAACAATGGATGCTTAAAATGAGTGATTATGCAGAAGACTTACTAAAAGGACTAGATAATACTAATTTTAGTAAAAGGGTTAAGTTGGGTCAAATAAATTGGATTGGTAAATCTACTGGAGCTGAAATTGATTTTGAAATTCAAGACACAAACGAAAAACTAAAAGTATATACTACTAGACCAGATACTATTTATGGCGCAACATTCATGGTAATTGCTCCAGAACATCCAATTATAGAAAAACTAAAAAACAAAATAACCAACATGGATGAAATAAATAAATATAAGGAATATGCGAAAACAAAAACTGAATTTGAAAGAACTGAACTAGCTAAAGAAAAAACCGGTGTAAAAATAGAAGGAATTAATGCCATTAATCCATTTACAAATAAAGAAATTCAAATTTGGACCGCAGATTATGTTATGATGAATTATGGAACAGGAGCTATCATGGCTGTACCTGCTCATGATGATAGAGACTATGAATTTGCTACTAAATTTAATATTGAAATTATTCCTGTAATCGAAGGAGATAGATTACCATACATAGGTGAAGGAAAATATATTAATTCAGAAATTTTAAATGGTATGACAAACAAAGAAGAAGCCATCCAAAAAATGATAGACGAAATCACCAAAAGAAAAATAGGTAATAGTAAAGTAAATTACCGCCTTCAAGATTGGATTTTCTCAAGACAAAGATTTTGGGGAGAACCAATCCCACTAGTTTATTGTGAGCATTGTGGTTGGCAGCCAGTTCCTGAAAAAGAGCTTCCAGTATTACTTCCAGATGTTGCAAACTATGAACCTACAGATGATGGTGAAAGCCCACTTGCTAATATCGAAGATTGGGTAAATACTACTTGTCCAAAATGTGGTAGAAAAGCAAGAAGAGAAACTGATACTATGCCTAACTGGGCTGGCTCATCATGGTATTTCTTGAGATATATGGATCCGCATAATGATAAAGAATTTGTCTCAAAAGAAGCTTTAAATTATTGGGGCAAAGTAGACTGGTATGATGGTGGTATGGAGCACACCGCCCGTCACTTACTATACGCAAGATTTTGGAATCAATTCTTATATAATATTGGTCTAGTTCCAAATAAAGAGCCAATAGATATCAGAACATCTCATGGTATGATTTTAGGCCCTGATGGCGAAAAAATGAGTAAATCAAAAGGTAATGTCATTAACCCACACGATATAGTAGAAGAGTATGGTGCCGATGCTTTAAGACTTTATGAAATGTTTATTGGTGACTATGAAAAAGATGCCGCATGGAGTACTAATAGTCTAAAAGGGTGTAGGAGATTTCTAGATAGAGTTTGGAATGCTGGAGAAAAATTAAACAATAAAACCGGATATACAAATGAATCACTAGTTCATAAAACAATTAAAAAAGTTACAAATGATATTAAAAACATGAAATTTAATACTGCTATTTCAGCTCTAATGATTTTAATGAATGCTTACGATGATTTGGAAACAATTAGCAAAGAAGATCTAAGAGTATTACTTCATTTGTTAAACCCATTTGCTCCACATATCACTGAAGAGATAAATGAGAAATATAAATTAGGTAACCCGCTATGTGAATCTATGTGGCCTGATTATGACGAAGATAAAACTATTGATAACACATATGAACTAGTCTTCCAAGTAAATGGTAAAGTTAGAGGTAAAGAAACAGTAAATACTGATACCTCTAAAGAAGAAATGGAAAAATTAGCTAAAGAAAATACCAATGTTCAAAAATTTATAGCAGGAAAAACTATTGTTAAAGTAATAGCTATTCCAGGAAAATTAGTAAACATTGTTGTTAAATAATTTGTCATAAAACATTTGACAAACATAAAAACTTTGTGTTATAGTCTTATTAATTGATGTGGACAAATAATTTAGTAGTTATTTAATTAGTAATTAGAAAGTTAGTGGTAGATGAAAACTAACCAAGGTTAAATAATGAATTACACTATTTATAGTCAAACCGGCTAATCACCGTTATCAGATAAAGAAGCATAGATACTATGAAATAAGGTGGTACCGCGGGGAAACCTCGTCCTTATAACTCATAGTATCTTTTTATTGAAGGAGGAATAAAAAATGGAAATAGGAAAATACATTGACCACACAAATTTAAAAATGGATGCGAAAGAAGAAGACATTGCTAAACTATGTCATGAAGCAATAGAATATGGCTTTGAAACAGTATGTGTCCATCCATATTATGTAACTTTAGCCAAAGACTTACTTAAAGATACTAATATTGGAGTATGTACAGTTGTTGGGTTTCCACTTGGAATGAACACCCCAAAAGTAAAAGCTTATGAAGCTATTGAAGCTACCGAAAATGGTGCCGATGAAATAGACATGGTTATCAATGTAGGAGCTTTAAAAGACAAAGATTATGATTATGTAAAGTCAGAAATCGAAGAAATTAGAGATCAAATCGATGGTAAAACATTAAAAGTAATCATTGAAACATCTTTACTCACAAAAGAAGAAATAATAAAAATGACTGAAATCTGTAATGAAACCTTTGTTAACTTCATAAAAACAAATACTGGTTTTGGAAACCGTGGAGTAAGCTTAGAAGATGTTGAACTAATAAACAAACATAAAAACGAAGTATTAGAAATAAAAGCTAGTGGTGGTATAAAAACATTTAAACAAATGAATGAATTAATTAAAGCAGGAGCAACTAGAATAGGCACTAGTAATAGTGTAGAAATAGTAACTCATATGAACTGTGATTGCAATGAAAAATGTGACCACTGCCACTGTGAGGAGGATAAATAATGAAACTATATGATGAATTAAAATGGAGAGGTCTAATTAAAGATGAAGCCGGAGAAGATTTAGAAGAAAAATTAAATAATGGTGGATTAACTTTCTATATCGGAACAGATCCAACTGCCGATAGTCTACACCTTGGCCATTTATCAACCTTCTTAATCAGTAAAAGATTAGAAAAAGCTGGACATCATCCAATTTTATTAGTTGGCGGAGCAACCGGTAGAATAGGAGATCCTAGACCAACCGAAGAAAGACAAATGGAGCCAGTAGAAGTAATTGAACACAACTATGAATGTTTAAAAAAACAAGTAGAAGATTTATTTGGATTTGAAGTAGTTAATAACTATGACTGGTCTAAAGATATTAATTTTATTGACTTTTTAAGAGATTATGGAAAATATTTTAATATAAATTATATGCTAGATAAAGATATAATTAGAAGAAGATTAGATACTGGAATTACTTATACAGAATTTTCATATATGATAATGCAAGCTTTAGATTATCTTCACCTTTATCAAACTAGAAACTGTACACTAGAATGTGCTGGTTCTGATCAGTGGGGTAACATCACTGCTGGTATTGATTTAATCAGAAAAAAAACAGGACATGAAGTATATGGATTTACAATGCCATTAGTCACCGATAAAAATGGAAAAAAATTTGGTAAATCAGAAGGAAATGCCTTTTGGCTTGATAAAAACAAAACATCTAGCTATGAAATATATCAATATCTATTAAATAGTGATGATGAAAAAGTTATTGAATACTTAAAAATATTTACATTCTTAACTAAAGAAGAAATTGAAGATATCGAGAAACAGCAAACCGCTCATCCAGAAACTAGAATTGCCCAAAAAACTCTAGCTAAAGAAGTTGTTACTTTCCTACACGGTGAAAAAGAAGCTGAAAAAGCCAAAGAGATGAGTGAAGCTCTATTTAGTGGATATGTTAAAAATCTAACTAAAAAAGAAATAGAAGATGTCTTTAAAGGAGTACCAACATTTGAAACAAATAACAATATAAATATCATTGATATGCTTGTTAATAATAAAATAGCTTCTAGTAAAAGAGAAGCTAGAGAATTTGTAAATGCTGGAAGTATCACCATTAATGAAGAAAAAATAACCGATGAAAATTATACAGTAACTAAAGATATTGCCATAGAAAGTGAAATCTTAGTGTTAAGAAGAGGTAAAAAGAAATACTTTATTGGAAAAATAGGACTATAAAAAATTACAATTTTATAGTTTTTTTTATAAATAAGAAGGAAATAAGGAATAAATAATCGTATGTTATATATAGAAGGAGGTAAAATGGCAAATCAAGTTCAAGTAAAAAATAGATTAATCCCTACAATGTTTGATCCTGTTTTCAAATCGCTTTTTCAAAATAAAAACTTTAGAAAAACATTATCTTATTTTTTAAGTAAATTAACAAAATATTCTGAAAACTATATTTATGAACACTTGATATTTCTAAATCCAGAAATACCAATAGAAAATTATGATGAAAAGAAAAAAATAACTGATTTAATTATAAAAATTGATGAAGATATTATAAATATCGAAGCTAATAGAAATAACAATAAAAGTACAATCCTTAAAAATAATTCTTATCATCATAAATTAGCTTATGAAAAAAATCATGTTGGACAAGATTTAAATGCTGGTGATGTTTTACAAGTTAACATCAATAGTAAAAAACGATTTCAAAATACTTTACTTTCAGATAATTATAAAATGAGAAACAAAGATGGTACAAGTACTGATGAAGAAAATTTTAAAAGATTACACATAAATATAGAATTTGCCTCTCAAAAGTATTATACTAAAGGTAAAGAAAAAATGACAAAGTTTGAAAAGATAGTAGCCATGCTTAATATTACTAATCTAAAAGATTTAAAAGATATATCGAAGGGAGATGAAGACTTAATGGCTATGGAAAAAATAATTAAAGATTTAAATGAGGATAAACACATGATAGGCTTATATGACAAAGATGAAATGTATGCCTGGATGAACAAAATTGACCGCGAAGAAGCAATAGCTAAAGGTCAAAAAATTGGTCAAAAAATTGGTCAAAAGCTTGGTGAAAAGCGTGGCGAAAAAGCTGGAATTTTAAGTGTTGCTAGAAATATGTTAAAAGCCAATATGAACATTGATGAAATAGCTAAACTAACTGGCTTACATCAAAATGAAATTATCAAACTTAGTAATAATCTATAATTAAAACTAGACTCAAAAGTCTAGTTTTAATGTGTCATAATTTTAATATTCTTATCATCAGTTTTACCCATTAAATAATCTAAAGAAATATTAAACTCTTTCGCAACTAAATAAAGTTTAGAAAAAGGAATTAACACTTTTCCAGATTCATATCTACACCAGTTCATTTGCCCAAATCCTAATTTACTGCCAATTTCAAATTGTGATAAATTATTTTCCTTGCGTAATCTTTTAAGTCTAATAAACATCTCTTCACTGTTAAAATAATTAATGAAAACACCGCAATAATTAGAAAGCCCAGTTAAATAATCTATAGAACAATTATAAAACTTAGATAATTTATCAAACATATCAATAGGTATTTCATACATTCCATTTTTAGTGGGTAAGTATTAACGTTAACTTTTAATATAGAAGCAATATCCTTTTGCTTCAAATCATTATCTACTCTTAAATCATGAATTCTTTTAAAAATATTACTAATTGTTACCGCATCGTACTCACTGTACAAAGGTTTATGGCAGCATCTCATAAATTGTCACTTAACGTTTTAAAAAATAGATTATAACAAAAAAAGAGAAATATATTCTCTAATTTCTGTTGTAGTATTCGATAATTAATGCTTCATCAATATCCGCACTAAGTTCACTACGTTCTGGTAATCTAACATATGTAGCTTCCATTTTCTTATCGTCATAAGAAATAAATTCTACTCTATTATGTAAGGCCTCTAAAGAAGCTTTAACAATAGCCATTTCTTTATCATTTTCCATTAAACTGATAACATCACCAGGTTTAACTTGATAAGATGGAATATCAACTCTTTTGCCATTAACAGTAATGTGTCCGTGATTAACTAATTGTCTAGCACCTTTTCTAGTAGTAGCAAATCCAATACGGTAAACTAAATTATCTAAACGACTTTCTAGTAACTTAAGTAAGTTTTCGCCATTGACACCTTTCATTTTAACAGCTTTTTCAAAAGTTTTCTTCATTTGTTTTTCACTAAGACCATACATAAATTTAACCTTTTGTTTTTCTTGTAATTGAATACCATAGTTAGATAATTTTTTTCTGCGGTCTTGTCCGTGCTCACCAGGAGCATATGGTCTTTTAGCAAGTTCCTTTCCACTTTCTAAAATAGAAAAACCAAAACGTCTAGACTTTTTGTAAGTTGGGCCAAGATATCTTGACATATTTTTTCCTCCTTCCACTAGCGCGAAAGGTTATTTTGCCAAACTATAGGGTGGAATATATCAATACTTAATTTCGCAGCCAAACAAGTAACCCCTTTAGGGAATATCCACATTACAATTTCCAAAATAACGCTGCTTTAACACGCTGTCATTAATTATATATGCAATTAACCTTAAAGTCAATACTTTTGCTTATAAAATAAGGTTAAAACCCCATAAATATTAAAAAAGTATAAACACCTCAAAAATTATAGCACAAAAATAGTAATAATTTGTGAAAAATAGTTAATATTAAATAAAAAAGTAATTTTTGCGTCAATTAGTGTAAATAAAGTATTTTAAACATATTTGACCAAAAATAAAATCACAAAATGTGCTATCATGATAATATAAGGAGGATATGAAATGAGTGCAATTGATGTCACAAGTGAAATAAAACCCTTAAAAGAAGTATTACTCCATAGACCAGGAAAAGAATTATTAAACTTAACACCTGACACCTTAGAAAGATTACTTTTTGATGATATTCCATATCTTGAAGTTGCTCAAAAAGAACACGATGAATTTGCGGGCATCTTAAAAGAAAATGGAGTAAAAGTGTTTTATCTCGAAGATTTGATGACTGAAGTCTTAGACCAAAGACCAGACATCAAAGAAAAATTTATCGAACAGTTTATAACTGAAGCCGGGGTTGATACACCTAAATATAAACACCTAGTATTAGAATATTTAAATAGTATCGAAAACAATAAAGACCTAGTCTTAAAAACAATGGAAGGAATCAGAATCAGTGAACTAGATTATGAAAAAAGAAGACTAGATAAATCGCTAGTTGACTTAGTAAGCGAAGATTCAGATTTTATCACTGATCCAATGCCAAACCTATACTTTACAAGAGATAATTTTGCTAGTGTTGGGGAAGGTATAACCTTAAATAAAATGTATTCCGTAACTAGAAATAGAGAGACAATTTACGCTGAATATATTTTTAATTACCATCCAAAATTTAAAGGACAAGTTCCAAAATATTATGACCGCTATGAAGAATGCCATATCGAAGGTGGAGATGTTTTAAACCTAAACGATCACGTTTTAGCTGTTGGAATCTCTCAAAGAACCGAAGCTGGAGCTATCGATCAATTAGCCAAAAACATTTTCAAAGATAAAGAAAGTAAAATTGATACAATCTTAGCCTTTGACATTCCAGTGTCAAGAGCATTCATGCACCTAGACACCGTATTTACACAAGTTGATTATGATAAATTTACTTATCACCCAGGAATCATGGAAACATTAAAAGTATATGAAATCAAAGAGGGAAATGACCCAGATAGTGATGAAGACTTAAACGTTAAAGAAATGACCGGTTCTCTAGAAGAAATATTAGAAAAATATTTAGGACTAGACATAACTTTAATTCCATGTGCTGGAGGAGATGAAGTAGCATCTCAAAGAGAGCAGTGGAACGATGGTAGTAATACTCTCGCAATCGCTCCAGGAGTAGTAGTTGTCTATAATAGAAATACTGAAACCAATAGAGTATTAAGAGAATATGGCCTTAAAGTAATTGAAATGAGTAGTGCCGAACTTTCAAGAGGTCGTGGTGGCCCAAGATGTATGAGTATGCCATTAGTTAGAGAAAAATAAGAAAGGAACATAACATGAATTTACAAGGAAGAAACTTTTTAAAACTATTAGATTATTCAAAAGAAGAAATTAGATACTTACTAGATCTATCTAAAGACTTCAAAAACAAAAAGAAACAAGGAATTCCTCATCGTTACCTAGATGGTAAAAACATCGTTTTACTATTTGAAAAAACCTCAACAAGAACAAGATGTGCTTTTGAAGTTGCCGGACATGACCTAGGAATGGGTGTAACCTACCTAGATCCAGGAAGTTCTCAAATGGGTAAAAAAGAAAGTATCGAAGATACCGCAAGAGTTTTAGGCCGTATGTATGATGGAATCGAATATCGTGGTTTCGATCAATCACTAGTTGAAACCTTAGGCGCCTATGCTGGCGTCCCAGTTTGGAATGGCTTGACTAATGAATTTCATCCAACCCAAATGCTAGCAGATATGCTTACTATTGAAGAAAATTTTGGACACCTAGAAGGCATTAACTTTGTCTTCATGGGTGATGCTAGAAATAATGTTGCAAATTCATTAATGGTCGCATCAGCTAAAATGGGAATGAACTTCACTTGCTGCGCTCCAAAAGATTTATGGCCAAATAAAGAACTAATAGATACTTGTCAAAAAATAGCCAAAACAAGTGGTAGTCATTTAACCTTTGAAGAAAATGTCAAAGAAGCTACTAAAAATGCCGATGTTATTTATACTGACGTTTGGGTATCTATGGGTGAACCTGATGAAGTATGGAATGAAAGAATAAAACTTCTAAAACCATACCAAGTCACTAAAGAAGTTTTAAATAATGCAAATCCTAATGCAATCTTCTTACACTGCCTTCCATCATTTCACGATTTAAAAACCACAATTGGTAAAGAAATTTATGAAAAATTTGGCTTACCAGAAATGGAAGTAACCAATGAAGTTTTTGAATCAAGTCACTCTAAAGTTTTTGATGAAGCTGAAAACCGTATGCATACAATCAAAGCTGTAATGTATGCCACAATGAAGGATAAAAATGAGTAAAATTGTTATTGCCTTAGGAGGTAATGCTTTAGGAAATAATGCTAAAGAGCAACAAACTAAAATAGAATTAATCGCTCCAATGCTTGCTGAATTAACCAAAAATAATAATATTATTTTAACTCATGGTAATGGCCCACAAGTAGGAGAAATATTCAATCACATGGAAATGCCATTCCCAGAATGCGGTGGCATGAGCCAAGGATATATTGGCTATCAGCTTCAGCAGTCACTTCAAGATGAATTAAATAAAAAACATATAAAAAAAACATGCCTAACCGTTATTACCCAAACACTTGTAGATAAAAACGATGAAGCATTTAAACATCCAACAAAACCAATCGGAACTTTTTACACCAAAGAAGAATCCGAAAAAATGACCAAAGAAAAAGGCTATACTTTCATTGAAGATGCCGGTAGGGGATATAGAAGAGTCGTTCCATCACCAAAACCTATAAAAATAATCGAAGAAGAAGTTATTAAAAGATTAAATGATGATGGATACCTTGTCATCGCCCTAGGAGGCGGTGGTGTACCTGTCATAAATGATGAAGAAAAAGGTCTAGAAGGGGTTGACGCTGTTATTGATAAAGATAAATCTGCCGCTCTTTTAGCCGGAAACATCGGAGCTGATATTTTACTAATCTTAACCGCTGTCGATAAAGTCTGCTTAAACTATGGTAAAGAAAATGAAATAACTCTAGATAAACTTACCACCTCTGAAGCACATAAATATATAAAAGAAGGACATTTTGCTAAAGGAAGTATGCTTCCAAAAATTGAAGCTTGCCTAGATTTTGCCGAAAAGCATCATGGCACAGCTATTATCGCCTCATTAGAAAACGCTAATGCTGCTTTAAACGGAAAAGCTGGGACTGTTATTAAGGAGGGATAATAATGACAGAAACCAAAAAAACAAAAAACAATACAATGTTATCGGCTTTTTCAATTATTTTAATACTAATATTTGCTTTAGGAGTTCTTTCATATATTTTACCAATCGCTCAGTTTAATGGTGATGCTATTATTAACGGTAGTGGAGTCGTTAGAGCCAAAATATCAGATATTTTAATGGCACCAATATTAGGCTTTGAAAACGCCATAGATGTTTGTATATTTGTAATCATTTTAGGTGGTTTCCTAGCCATTGTAACAAAAACCGGAGCCTTAGAAACCGGTATCAAAGTTTTAGTTCAAAAATTAAAAGGTAGAGAAACAATATTAATTCCAATTTTGATGTTTATTTTCTCATTAGGTGGTACAACCTATGGAATGCTTGAAGAAACAGTTGGATTTTATGCTTTACTAGCTGCTACCATGGTTGCCGCTAGAATGGACACATTAGTAGGAGCCTCAGTCATCTTGCTCGGTGCTGGATCTGGAGTATTAGGTTCAACCATCAATCCATTTGCCGTTGGCGCCGCCGTCAGTGCCTTACCAGCTGGCATTGAAGTCAATCAAGGAATTATAATAGGCTTAGGTGTTTTACTTTGGTTAACAACTTTAGGCATATCTATCTTCTTCGTTATGCGTTACGCAAAAAAAGTTCAAAAAGATAAAGGATCAACCTTCCTATCACTTCAAGAACAAAAAGCCATGGAAGAAACATATGGTAAAGAAAAAGAACAAACAAAAGCCAAATTAACAAATAAACAAAAATTAACTCTTATAATATTTGCTTTAACATTCTTAGTTATGATTGTTGGCTTCATTCCTTGGGGTGAATTTGGTATAACCATATTTGATAAATTCACAGGTTGGTTAACCGGAACTCCACTTGGTGGTTGGTACTTCTATGAAGCAGCTCTATGGTTCTTAATAATTTCTATCATAATAGCTATTATAAATGAATATACCGAACATGAATTTGTCGAAACCTTTGTAAATGGTACTAAAGATATGATGAGTGTAGTCTTAGTAATTGCTATTGCTAGAGGAGCTAGTGTCTTAATGCAAACAACACACCTAGATAATTATATTATCTATAACACATCAGAAGCTTTAAAAAACATGCCAGCAGTTATCTTTGGACCAGCCAATTATATACTTCATATTATTTTATCAGTTCTAGTTCCATCTAGTTCAGGTCTTGCAACCTTGTCAACTCCAATCATTGGACCACTCGCATCTAACCTAGGTTATAGTGTTGAAGCAACAATCATGACTCTAGTAGCCGCTAACGGATTAGTTAATCTAATCACTCCAACCTGCGGTGCAATCATGGGAGGTTTAGCTTTAGCTAAAGTTGAATATGGAACCTGGTTTAAATGGGCTATTAAAGTAGTCACAACAATTGCTATTGTAAATATTTTAATCCTAACATTTGCCATGGTAATACTTTAAACTGCTTAAAAATAAGCAGTTTTTAAATACCTAAAAATATGTTATAATCATAAATGAAAGAGTGATTAAAATGAATTTATTTAAACCAAATATATATAAACAAATCTATAAAAAAATAAAAAATGCAGATACTATCATCATCGCAAGACACATCGGACCAGACCCTGATGCCTTAGGAAGTTCCTTAGGTCTTAAACAAATCATTAATGATAATTTTCCGGATAAAAAAGTCTATTGTATAGGTAGTCCAGCTGCCAAATTTAGATTTATTGGAGAATTAGATAAACTTCCAGAAACAATTGATAATGCCTTATTAATCGTCACCGACACCCCAGACCATAAAAGAGTAGATGGAATTGATCCAAGAAGAATAAAAAATTCTATTAAAATAGATCATCATCCATATGTTGAAACCATGTGTGAACTTGAATGGATAGATGATAAATCATCAAGTGCTTCACAAATGGTTTTAGAATTAGCTTTCAATACTAATTTAAAACTAACAAAAGAAGCCGGGGAAAAACTTTATATCGGATTAGTTGCTGATACTAATAGATTTATGTTCTCTTATAGTAACGCCAAAACTTTCGCTTTAGTAAGTAAACTATTAGAAAAAACAGACATTGATATCACTAAAATATATAATGAATTATATTTAAGACCATATAAAGAAATAAAATTCCAAGGTTATATGTCACAAAACTATCAAATAACTGAAAATAAAGTAGGGTATTTGATAATCCATGATGAAACCTTAAAAGAATTTAATGTAGACGCTGCCACACCCGGCAATATGATAAATAGTTTTAACCATATAAACGAAATGTTAGTTTGGGTAACCGCAACCGAAGATAAAGATTTAGGTTCATATAGAATTTCAATTAGATCAAGAGGGCCTATTATTAATGAAATTGCCGCAAATCATGGCGGTGGAGGTCATATGTTTGCTAGTGGAACTAGATTAAAAACCGAAGATGAAATCATGAAATTAATAAAAGACTTAGATGAAGTATCTAAAAATTATATTCAAAAAAACCTCTAAACGAGGTTTTTTCTTAACGATAAAATGGATAAGGTCCATAATAAGGTGGATAGTAAGGATAATATATAGGGCGGTTATTACCCCAAAAAAGTGGTGAAATAAGTCCCCCAGTAATTCCACCTAAAATAAATGGACCTAAAAATCTTCCTTGATTAAGGCCAGGTGGTCTTGAAGGACCTGGTCTTAAAGGACGTGGGCCATTAGGTCTCATAGGTTGTCTATTAATATTATAACTATAATACTGTCCATTCATATAGATTACCCCTTTCATAGTATAATATGATAAATAAACAAAAGCGTGAAAATAAAAGCATATACCCAAAATAAAATCATATAATTCCATAGGTGAGAGTATGAAAAAATTCTTTCAAATAGTTGGCCTTCTGACATTAATGATAGGCAGTTTTATTTATACTGAAAAAGTTGGTACGACCGCTAAACTAAGTGATACCTTACTTACCGAAATTAAAAGCAAAAAAGACGGATATAAAGAAAATGCCATTGAACCAATCATTAAAGATGATACCATTATTCCAGGAATTAACGGTAAAGAAGTTGACGTTCAAAAAAGCTATGAAGCCATGAGCAAAATAGGTTACTTTGACGATAAACTATTAGTATATAAACCTTTAAAAGTAAAAGAAACTCTCGACAAAAATAAAGATAAATACGTCATTAACGGTAATAATACAAAAATGGATATCACATTACTTTTTAAAACGGGTCCAAACGATGATCTTACAAGCATCATAAACACCTTAAACCAAAAAAAAATTAAAGCTACTTTTTTTATCGAAAGTAAATATTTAGAAAAGCACCATAACCAAATCATTAACCTTATTCAAAATGGTCATACTGTTGGTAACCTTAGTAATAATGAAAACTATAACGATAGCGACTTTGTTTGGATAAAAACTATTGTTACCAACATTGGCCCGCAAATATATAATTATTGCTATACCGAAAAGCCGAATAAAAATACTCTAAAAATATGTACCATTCAAAACTCAATTACCATCATGCCCGAAATAATCATCAAAAAAAATCCTCTTTTAAAATTAAAACAATCAATCCTTCCAGGAGCCATTATATCCTTAGACGTTAATAAACAACTAAATAATGAATTAATAGCCATATTAAATTATATAACTTCCAAAGGATATCAAATAAAACCATTAGAAGAACTCTTAAAAGAATAGTAAACTCTATTCTTTTTTACATTTATTTTTTAAAGGAAAAAGTAATATGCTTGCATTACCTCCATTAATAGTTTATAATTATTGTAGGAAAATAGATAATAGATTTTGACAATATATTGTATTAAGTAAAACTATAATAGAAAATAACCATTAAAATACAAAAATGTAGGTGAGAATAATGAATAAAAAAGGATTTACTCTAGCAGAAATATTAGGAGTAATAGTAATTATTGCCTTACTTCTTTTATTACTCATGCCGACAATAATCGACAAAATGGCTCAAAATGGAGATAAGGCCGGCGAAATTAATGATAGTTTAATTTATGATGCTGTCGATAATTACATTGAAGAAAACATTGATAAAAATAAACCAGGAAATTACTGTATTCCAATACAAGATTTAGTCGATGATGGAAAACTTGTTGACCCAGTTATTGATGTAACGACAGGCGAAGATATAACAGATAAAACTATATACGTTACAATTGATAGCGATGGTAATATTACTCACCAAATAGTCGAAAAAGATGAATGTGATGCCAATTCAAGCATTTACAAAATAGATTTCATAATAAATCCTAATAATAACAATTGGGTTCATGAACGAAAAGTCATCATTAAATATCCTGAAATGGGTAGTGGTTATACTTATGAATATAAAATTGATAATGGCCAGTGGCAAACAGCACAAGAAGGTAATTTTGAATTACCAACATTTACTCAAATTTCAACTCTTCAAGCTAGAGTAACTGGTGCTAGTATAATAACAAATAGTATTGATATTATTAATATAGATAATGAAACCCCAACCATAACTAGTGTTACTGTTGATCAAAACTCAAAAATAAACGTCAAAGCCATTGATAATGTCAGTGGAATAACTGGTTATTATATTAGTAACCAGAACTTAACACCAGACCCAAATTCAACAGGTTGGGTAACAACAAATATAAAAGCTGGGCAGGAAGGAAATATCAGCATATCTAAATCAGAAGGAACTTACTACATATGGGTTAAAGATAAAGCGGGTAATGTTTCATCTCAAGATGGTTCCGGTGGTGGTAGTAGTATTACTATACAAAATAAAGTTGTTACAGCAACATTCGTTAAAGGAGAAAATGTCACTTCTATAGGTAGCTCCACAAAAAGCTGTACTATCGAAGCTGGTAAAAATAGCTGTAAAATATCCCTCCCATCAATTACACCAAACGAAGGATATTTATTAGATGGTTGGTATAATGGAAACAATAAAGTTGGTAATCCAAATGATGAATATACTATTAGTAATAATGTAACTTTAACATCTAAAGTAAATGAAGATACTGCCACTTTATCGGTATCAACTAGAGCAACAACAAATACCATAACTGCCATTGCCGGTGCTAATGCTACTAGTGAAATAACTAAGTATGAATTTTCAAATGATGGTGGCCGTACTTGGGAAGAAAGCGACACTAATATCTATGTCTTCGAAGGACTAACTCAAGGAACAACCTATGAAATTTTTGCTAGAATAACAACTAAAACAGGAAAAGTAGTTACTGCAAATAGAAGCGAAACAACCCTAAGCATTACAACTCCATCATTTGAAGAAGAAGGCGTTTGGCCAAAAACTGTAACTATAACATATCCAGATGGGTGTGGCAGCAATCTAACATGTACATATCAAAAAGATAATGGAAATACCGTTATCGTAAATAGTAAAACAATCGAAGTTCCATTCGACTATCACGGTTCAGTTGTCGCGAACGCTACAGATGGCAATAATAACGCTAATAATACATATAACGTTGTAATTAAGCTTAAAGCTGCTGATTTAATATACAAAAATGAAAAAACAGAATTGCCTTGTGAAGACGCTCAGTGTGCCATAGATGAACTTAAAAAAATGCTAAAAGATTAATATAGAAAAGAGGGTAAACATGAAAAATGAAAAAGGATTCTTACTAGCTGAATCTTTAATAGTTTCAACTTTTGTCTTAACCATACTAATTATCCTATTTATTCAGTTCAGCAATTTAACCAATAATTATAAAAATAGTTATAGCCATAATAATGTCGAATCAATTTATGAT
Organism: uncultured Bacilli bacterium; assembly: GCA_944358535.1. Lineage (GTDB taxonomy): Bacteria > Bacillota_I > Bacilli_A > RF39 > UBA660 > Coprosoma. The sequence goes on from CALVRH010000006.1 coordinate 25,067, forward strand.
TTATCCTCTGTTGCCACTTATTTAACTACAAATCAATATGACTTGTCTGAATATCTTACCGTCGAAAAACCATATGTTTTAGTTTATAAAGATGATAGTTGTAATCTCGAAATCGGGTTAGCTGATTCCTTCTGTGATACTCTAATGAATGAAATGGGTGCAAAAACAATTATATATACAAGTTCAGATGTTAAAGCTATTCAGTACTACGTCAATAATAATGAAGACAGGAACATCAGTCAAAAATTCAGAGAATTTATATCTAAAATAGATGCTAAGCCAATTCAAAATAAAGGTAGACTCTTCGCTGAATTTAGTAATGGTACTTTTTCTACCATTGCCTTTGATTCAAAATCTGTAAATGACTCTTCTTCATCATTAGAATGTATCCCTGAAAATGTTGTTACTTCAGGATCAGGTATGTATTTTGATGACATAGAAGATGGTAAGTGTATCTTTAAAGGCGCCAATCCAAATAACTATATTAGATTTAATGATGAACTATGGAGAATAATCTCTCTAGAATCAGATGGTACTATTAAAATAATTCGTAGTGAAACCGAAAGTAATAATGCTTTCGATAACACTGGTGAAAGAGACCAAAATAGTAATGGTTCAGGAGGAACTTACTGTGCAAATGGTACTTCTGGCTGTAATGCATGGTCAAAAAACGATAACTTTACAAATGGTAGCATTGCCGGTAATGTACTAAAAGACGCATCATTAAATACCTATTTAAATAATAATTATCTAAATAAAATAACCACTAATAAAGCTAATATAATCTCTCACGCTTGGAACGTCGGACCAATAACCGCTAATAATGATAATATAAATAATCAAGTGAATGATGAAAAAGCCATCCAATGGAATGGTAAAATAGGCCTAATTACAGCCTCAGAGTTTATTAGGGCAAACTCAAATACAAATCAATGTGGAACTTTAAGTTTAAACAATAATAACTCAAACACCTGTGTAAACACAAACTGGATTTATAATACTGTTCCAGAAACTGGTTACATGTGGACAATAACTCCAAATATCAACAATAATAACCAAGTCTTCAGCATAGATAATACACAAAATCAAGGCGTTGTAACTTATAACATAGCTTCTAATAGCCAAAATGCCTATGTTACTCCAGTCTTATACCTTTCAGATAGTACAGTCATTACTGGTGGAACTGGAACTAGAGAAGATCCATATTTAATTGATATTGAAAGTATAAAAATAGAATTAAAAGAACCAACATTTACAGAAGAAGGTATTAATCCAAAAACCATAACAATTCACTTCCAAGAAGAATGTAAAGACACATTAACATGTACATATCAAGTAAATGGAGGAAGCCCAGTCACAGTAAAAGATACAGAGGCTAAAGTCGATTTTACTGAAAGCGGTAGTATTCTAGCTACAGTATCAGATGGTGAAAGCATGCTAAGTAATAGTTATGATGTTGATATAGAAGAACTCGATGATAGTATTACACTTGAAATCTCAACAAGCGCAACTTCTCATAGTATCAATATAGTCGCTAATGCTAATTCTAACTTTGATATAACAAAATATGAATACTCTAACGATGGCGGTCAAACTTGGCAAAATGGTGGTACTAAAAACACCTATACCTTTGAAAATCTAACTCAAGGTAAAACTTATAATATCATGGTTCGTGTAACCAATGAAAAAGATGTTCAAGCAACTGAAAGTAGACAAGTAACTACTACTAGCTTTACAGTTCCAACCTTTAAAGAAGATGGTATCTATCCAAAAACAGTTATCATCACTTATCCAGAAGGTTGCGGAACAACTTTAACTTGTAGCTATCAAAAAGATAATGAACCAGCTGTAGAAGTAAAAACGAATACAGAAGATGTTGGATTTGACTATCATGGTTCAATAGTAGCTACTGTAACTGATGGCACAAATACATTAAGTAGTTCATATAATGTTAGAATTACATTAAGAGCTGTTGACCTATCTTATGATAATACTAAAACAGGTATGAATTGTGTAGATGCTCAGTGCGCCCTAGATGAAATTAAAAAGCTTATAGATAAAGAAGGAAATTAATCCTTCTTTTTAGTATGAAAAAATAAAGCGCTATTTCACATAATTTGACGTTTTCATTTGTTTTTCTAAGCCTTTTATGTTACAATTCTATATGGTGATGATATGGCAAAATATGATGAACATTCAATAAAAATATTAGAAGGTCTAGAAGCTGTCAGAAAAAGACCAGGTATGTATATAGGTTCAACTGATAAAAGAGGCCTCCATCATTTAGTATGGGAAATTGTCGATAATAGTATAGATGAAGCCATCAATGGTTTTGGAAATAAAATAAATATAACTATCCACAAAGACGGTAGTGTAAGTGTTGAAGACTTTGGTAGAGGTATTCCAACAGGAATGCATGAAAGTGGTAAATCAACTCCAGAAGTAATATATACTGTTCTTCATGCAGGTGGAAAATTTGAAACCTCAGGCTATAAGGTATCTGGTGGTCTTCATGGTGTTGGAGCTTCTGTTGTCAATGCTTTAAGTAAATGGATGGAAGTTACTATCAAAAGAGATGGGGAAGAATACTTTATCAGTTTTAAAAATGGTGGTCACTTAGATAAACCATTAAAAAAAATCGGTAAAACAAATAAAACAGGCGTAAAAGTTAGATTTATGCCTGATGATGAAATATTTTCAGTAACCACATTTTCATTTTCGACAATATGTGAAAGAATGCAAGAAAGTGCTTTCTTACTAAAAAATATAACCATAGATATTTATGATGAACAAACAGGTAGAAAAGAATCTTATCACTATGAAAAAGGTTTAAACTCATTTGTCGAATATCTAAATACCGATAAAAAAGTTCTTCATAAACCATATGACTTTCATGGAATCAAAGATGGTATTAATGTAGAAATAGCTTTCCAATATACTGAAAGTTATTCAGAAAACATAATCTCTTTCGTAAACAATGTTAAAACATCTGATGGTGGTACTCATGAAGTTGGATTTAAAACAGCTTTAACTAGAGTATTTAATGACTATGCGAGAAATAATGGTTATTTAAAAGCTAAAGATAAAAACTTTGAAGGCCCAGATACTAGAGAAGGATTAACCGCTATCATAAGCCTTCAAATACCAGAAAAATTGCTTCAGTTCGAAGGCCAAACTAAAGGTAAACTAGGCTCTCCAGCTGCTAGAACAGCTGTCGATAATGTTACCACAGAACACCTTCAATTCTTCTTAGAAGAAAATAAAGAAATAGCCACTAAAATCTTAGAAAAAATGGTCAAATCAAAACAAGTTAGAGAAGCCGCTAGAAAAGCTAGAGACGAAGCTAGAAATGGTAAAGGAAAAAATAGAAAAGAAAAATCAATCAGCGATAAATTCACCCCAGCTCAATCTAAAAACCCTAAAATAAATGAGCTATTCTTAGTCGAAGGAGATTCAGCCGGTGGTTCAGCAAAACAAGGTAGAGATAGAAAATTTCAAGCCATATTGCCTTTGAGAGGTAAAGTTATAAACACAGAAAAAGCTTCATTAACAGATGTTTTAGCCAATAACGAAATAAATACCATGATTCAAACAATTGGAGCCGGAATTGGGAGTGACTTTAAAATCGAAGACTGTAACTATGATAAAGTAATAATCATGACCGATGCCGATGACGATGGCGCACATATTGCCATATTACTTCTAACTTTCTTCTATAGATTCATGAAACCTCTAATTGAAAATGGTCATCTATATATAGCTATGCCTCCACTTTATGCCCTAAAAAACGGAAACAAAGTCTATGGCTATGCTTGGACTGATGAACAGGCAGAAGAAATTAGAAAACAAAATAAAATAAAACTTGAAAAACAAAGATATAAAGGTTTAGGTGAAATGAATGCCGAACAACTATGGGAAACAACCATGGATCCAAGCAAACGAAATTTAATAAAAGTAAACTTAACCGACGCCACCTTAGCTGAAAGAAGAGTCAGTGTCTTAATGGGCGATAACGTCGAACCTCGTAAAAAATGGATTGAAGAAAACGTTGAATTTACCCTTGAAGATAATTACGCAAAGTAGGTGAAACAAATTGGAAGAAGCAGTAAAAAGAATATATGACTATTCACTAGAATATATCATGGGAGATAGCTTTAGTAGATACGCTAAAGCCATCATTCAAGATAGAGCTCTCCCTGACGTAAGAGATGGTTTAAAACCAGTTCAAAGAAGAATATTATATGGCATGTATAAAGATGGTAATACCTATGATAAACCAACTAAAAAATCTGCCAAAGCAGTCGGAAACATCATGGGTTTCTACCACCCACATGGCGACTCTAGTATTTATGATGCCTTAGTTAGAATGAGTCAGTGGTGGAAAAATAATCTGTGTTATGTCGAAATGCAAGGAAATAACGGTTCCATGGATGGCGATGGCGCTGCCGCCATGCGTTATACCGAAGCAAGACTAACTAAAGTTGCCGGTGAACTATTAAAAGATATAGGTAAAGATACCGTCTTAATGAGCTTAAACTATGATGATACCTTATTAGAACCAACAGTCTTACCAGCTAGATTTCCAAATCTGCTAGTTAATGGTGCCACTGGTATCTCTGCTGGCTATGCCACAAATATTCCACCACATAACTTAGGCGAAATCATCGACGCTACTATTAAACGAATTGATAGTCCAAATTGTAAATTAGAAACCATCTTAGATATTGTAAAAGGACCAGACTTTCCAACTGGTGGAGTTGCTGAAGGTCTAAATGGTATCAAAGAAGCCTTCGCCACTGGTAAAGGTAAAATAAATGTCAGGTGTAAATATGAAATAACTGGCCCTAAATCAAAAAGACAAATCATCATCACTGAAATACCATATGAAGTTAATAAAGCCGCCTTAGTAAAAAAAATTGATGATATTAGAATCGAAAAGAAAATTGATGGCATCGCTGAAATCAGAGATGAAACCGATAGAAATGGCCTTCAAATAGCCATTGATTTAAAAAAAGATGCTAATGAAGATTTAATCATAAACTATCTACTAAAAAATACTGATATGATGATATCATATAACTATAATATGGTCGCTATCGTAAATAGAAGACCGATGATCTTAGGAATCTTAGACATCTTAGATGCTTATATAGCTCATCAAAAAGAAGTCATAACAAGAAGAACTGAATTTGATCTAAAAGTTGCTAAAGCTAGAATGCATATCTTAGAAGGATTAATCAAAGCTTTATCTATTTTAGATGAAGTAATTAAAGTAATTAGAAGTTCTAAAAATAAAGCTAATGCCATTGAAAACTTGCAAATGGAATTCGACTTCACCAAAGAGCAAGCCGAAGCTATTGTAAACTTACAACTATATAAATTAACCAACACAGACGTTACTGAATTAAAAAAAGAAATGGAAGAAAAAGCAAAAGAAATAAACATCTGGACGGGGATTCTAGAAAACGAAGAAGCCTTAAAACACGTCATGAAAACAGAACTTAAAATGATAAAAAAAGAATATGCTACTGAAAGAAAAACCGAAATAAAAGATGAAGTAACTGAAATTAAAATTAGTGCAACCTCACTAATTCCAAAAGAAGACTGTATTGTTGTCGTAACAAATGAAGGCTATGTAAAAAGAGTATCGCTAAGAAGCTATGCTGCCTCTAATAATGATGAAACTGGTCTTAAAGATAAAGACTTTAAAACAGCTATATATGAAGCAAATACCATGGATACTTTACTACTATTCACATCACTAGGTAATTTCCTTTACGTTCCAGTTTACGAACTACCAGACTTAAAATGGAAAGACATGGGTAAACATATCAGCAATATCATTAAAATAAGTAGTGATGAAGACATCATTGCCTCTTACTTAACTAAAAACTTTAAAGAAAATGTAAACTTCCTTTCTTTCACTAAAAATGGTATGGTTAAACAAACAAGTATCCAAGACTTAAAAATTCAAAGATACTCTAAACCAGTAACTTTAATGAAATTAAAACCAAAAGATAAAGTTGTTTCAGTAGTCAAAGCAAAAAATGAGGTTTTCCTCTCAACCCATAATGGTCTTGCTTTAAGATACCTAACAAATGAAATACCACTTACAGGTCTAAGAGGTAGTGGAGTCAAAGCTATTAACTTAAAAGATGATTATGTTATTAGTGGTGGGTCATTTAACGAAACAGGATATGCTTTATTTATAACCGATAAAGGTACTGGCAAAAGAGTTAAACTAGAAGAATTTGATTTAATGACAAGAGCCAGAAAAGGATTACTTGCTATTAGAGATGTTAAAACAAATCCTTATAAATTAATAAGCGCTTTAATCATTAATCATAAAAAAGAAATAGGAATTTTAACAAATGAAATAACCTACCATAAATCATCAGAATTTCCAATTTGTGACCGTTATCAAACAGGTTCTATAGTAACTAAAGATAAAATCAAAAAAGTGTTCATTCAAACAGATTTACTTTCCTCTAAAGACTTAGAAAATGCAAGTAATCAAATAAATGAAACTAAAGAGGAAATAGCTAATGATGAACCTAAAGAAACAAAAACATCTAAAAAACAAATTAAAGTTTCTTTAGATAAAATTGATAAACAAATACTAACTATTGATGATTTCCTAGATGATTTTGATAAATAAAGGAGTAATCATTCATGAATCAAGAATTACTTGAAGAACTTATAACTATATATGATGAAGTCCTTCACACCGGTAGTTTTGATAAATATTATCATAACCATATGCATGATAATAACTTAAAAATCTTAAAAGAAAAACTAAACATATTAAAAAAATTAGAAGAAAGTGATTATTTAATAACCAAAATAAGTCTAGGCGAACTTTTAAACAAAATCTCTAAAATAGATAAAGTTCCAATATCATTTATAAAAACAAAAATAGATATCAATAACTCATCTTACTGTCCACCACTAACAATTGATAAATATATCGAACTTATTAAAAAAAGATTAAAAAATCCTTATATGAGTGTATCTATTCACTATAATCATTCAAAATATAATCATACCTTCGATTTAGAATTGTATTCTATAATTGATTTAAATGGTCTAGATACTAAAGGTCAACCAATCATAAATCATCTCACAACAAAAATAGTTGACGAACAAGAACCAACTAGTATTCTAGGCTTAAACAATGAAATAGAAACTCTTCCTTTAAACATCACCTTCAAAACATTTAATGATGTCTATTATACTTCATTTAGTGAAGATAACTTAAACACCTTTTATAAAGCTATAATGGATTGCTTAGATAAAAAACATCAGAAAGTCAAAAAAAAGTGACATAACAAATGTCATTTTTTTCTTCCTGTTAAATAATCAATTGAAACCTTAAAATTAATCGAAAAATTAAATAAAAACTCTAATGGAATAGTCCTATCACCATGTTCATAACTACTATAAGTTCTTTGAGGAATATTGAGTAAACTAGAAATCTGTTCCTGAGATATTTTCTTATCCAAACGAACTTTCTTTAATCTAAAACTAGTCTCTAAACCATTATATGCAATATTACACTTTAAATTTCTAACATTACTAATACCCAGTAAATAATCTAAACTAACTCCAAAATAATTTGCAAACCTAACCGCAGTATCTACTGACATATTACTTCGTCCATTTTCTTGATTGCTGTAAATATCCTCAGATATACCCAAAATATAACTCATTTTCTTTTGTGATAAATCATTATCAACTCTGATATCGTGAAACCTTTTAAGATTAAATACCATAATTACACCTCTATATTGATTGTAAATGGTATTTTTTTTAATATTGTCTTTTCCTATCTGTCTATTTTAATGGGTACAGTTCATTTTACTTTATTTTAGTTGCTTTAATCTTTGGAACCATAGGCGTATCCGCTGCCACATACTTTCCATCTAATGATGTCACATATGATAATAAAGAAAGTGGTCTCAAAAGTACTAATGTTCAAGGAGCCATTGATGAACTATATAGTACATGTAAAATACCCGACCAATTAAAGGGAACACCTTTAGAAGACGTACCTATTGTAACAGAAGGAGATGGATTATATAAAGATGAATATGAATATGGAAAATATATATTTAAAGGAGCAAACCCTAATAATTATATAACTTTTAATAATGAAAAAGCTGGCTGGCGAATAATTTCAATAGAGTATGACGGTAGAATAAAAATAATGAAAATAACTAGTATAGGTAATATGCAGTGGCATGATTCCATAATTTATGATTGGGCGACATCAGATTTAAATATATATTTAAATAAAACATATTATAATCAGTTAAATAAGGATGCCAAAAATCAAATAATCTTTAGTGGTTTTAGTATAGGAGCAGTGGAATATTTAAATAATGATATGAGTACATTAATAAGTAATGAAAACTCTATTATACGGAGTAGCAATATAGCTTTACCAACAGTATCAGAGTATATACGAACAAATAGAAATAAAAATAATTGTGGAACAATGAGATTATTTAATAATAATTATAGAAGTTGTGGAAGTACGGGATGGATGGATAACAATAATGATTGGTGGGCTATAACGCCTGTTTACGATTCCCCTTCCGACATATACTCTATATCATCGAACGATGCTATCGACCGTCGGAATGCTATTTACAATTGTTCTGTATTTCCAGTCCTTTATCTTTCATCAGATACCCAAATCACAGGAGGAACAGGTACTAAATCAGATCCATATACCATCGAATAAGAAGAAATTTTTCTTCTTTTTTTCTATGCAAATAAATATAATTAATAGGAGGCGAAATATGTATAATGTAATTAACTTGCCATACCCTTATTATGCTCTAGAACCAATCATTGATGAGAAAACCGTTAATATTCACTATAATAAACACCATAAAAAATATATGGAAAATTTAAATAAACTTACAAATTATATCATGCCTTTAGAAGAAATACCCAAAAGAATTAATGAATTTCCAATAAAAGATAGAGGAGACATACTATATAATGCTGGCGGTATCTTAAACCATAATCTGTACTGGCAAAGTCTAAATCCAAATTCCGCATTACCTAAAGGAAAACTTTTAAATAAAATAAATGAAACCTATGGTAATTTTAATAACTTTAAAAATGAATTTATAACCAAATCAAAAAAACTAGTTGGTTCTGGTTATACTTTTTTAGTAACCGATAATGATGGTAATCTATCCATAATCAATATGGCCAACCAAGAAACTCCACTTTCTTATAACTTAACCCCACTATTTACCATTGACCTTTGGGAACATGCTTACTACCTAAAATATCAAAATAATAAAAACACCTATATCGAAAACATTTGGAACAAAACAAACTTCGACCATGCTAGCAGGATATATCAATCATTATTTTAAATCATTTAACATATATTTATTTAGGAGGCGATACCATGAAAAAAATAATACCATTTCGAAAAGAATTAAGCTTTGATTCTAAAATTTATGAAATAAGTAGTATTTCACTTGAACACACCCTAAAACTAAAAGAAGATAATCAAATATCAGGAGAATTCATCATAAGCGGTACTTATAAATTAACCGAAGCTAGTATTAATGTCGACCCATTTGAATACATATTACCATTTTCCATAAGTATTGATAAAAAATATGATACTAAAAACATCGATGTCGACATTAATGACTTCTATTATGAACTAAGTAGTAACCAAATATTGTCTGTTAATATTGAAGTCGTTATCGACGGATTAGAAGAAAAGGAGGAAACCTTTGTGACAAAAGAAAAAACCGTCATTCCAAATGAGACAGAAGACGATAGAGAAGAATTAGAAACTGAAGAAAAAATAGAAACCAAAGAAAATATAGAACCAGTAGCTAAAACTGAGCAAATAGAAGAACCTAGAGATGAAAGCACTAAATCAATATTTGAAAACTTAGACGAAAACGAAAGATACTCTGTATATAAAGTTCACGTTGTAACCGAAAATGATACTGTAGAATCAATCTTACAAAACTACCAAATAACAAAAGATCAACTAGAAGCTTACAATGACTTAAACGATTTGCAAGTAGGTAGTAAATTAATCATTCAGGCCAATGAAAATTAATGAAATTCTAAAAAGCAAAGGCCTTATTGCTAGAGGTTACAGAAAACAAGGAAAAATAACCGTTATTGAGACCAGTGATGGTAAATATATTTATAAAGAAGGACAGTTAAACCCGCAAATTTTAAACTATTTAAAATCGCGCAGTTTTGATTACTTGCCCTTTTTTTTAAACAATCCAAATGACCCATATCAACTAGAAAATTATATAGATAGTTTAGATATACCAAAAGAGCAAAAAATCTTAGATTTAGTTAGACTAGTTGGATTACTTCATAGTAAAACCACTCACTATAAAGAAATAGACTTAGACTATTATGAAAAAATATATGAAGATTTAGATAATAATCTAAATTATCTTTATTTATACTATACTGATTTAATAACTCTAATTGAAACAAAAGTATATATGAGTCCTTCAGAGCAACTACTAGCTAGAAACATCTCTAAAATATATGATACCATAAGTAGCACTAAACAAAAATTAGATAAATGGCATACCAACATTAAAGAAAAAAGAAAAGAAAGGCGAGTAGTTTTACATAATAATCTAAAACTTGACCACTTTCTAGAGTCCGATATTCCATATCTTATAAGTTGGGATAAATCCAAAATAGGAAGCCCTGTTTTTGATCTATATAAACTGTATCAAAATCATGCTTTAGACTTCGACTTTGAAACCGTTCTTAATGAATATGAAAATCAATATCCATTAAAAAAAGATGAAAAAGAATTACTATTTATCTTAATTTCCTTGCCAGATTTAATAAACTTTCAAAATACTGAATATCAAAATTGTAAAGAAATAAGTAAAATGATAGATAAAATATATAAAACCGAAAACTTAATCTCACCAAAAGAGTCTAAAGATCGAGCAAAACAGTAAAAGCATAAATATAAAAATCAAAAACACATTAAACCTTGTCACTATGAAAATTGTAATAAATATTTGATATAAAAGAATAATCATGCAAATAAGACAAATAAGTGACCACTTACCACGACCACACCAAAAATTACGCATAATATCACCTATAATATTCTATTCAAACCATAATTAAAAGCACATGATGTAAACCCAACCCCTTGCACACAAAAAATAAATCATGTATAATTTAATTAAGAATAGGGGATGTGGCCAATGAAACAAAATGGTTTTATCACTTCAGCACTCTTATATGGCATATTATCTTTGTTTTTAATATTAATTCTAGGAACAGTCTCAATTCTAGCAAACCGAAAACTTGCTAATGATAAAATAAAAGAAAGTGTCTTAAATGATGTTCAAAAGATTGAAACAAGTCCTAAATGCTTTGAAACAGACACTAGTAATTTAGATAATAATAACTTGCAAATAATAGGCTATGATTCAACATGTGAAAAAACTGTTTATATACCCGCAACCATTTATGGTCAAACCGTTGATTCGATTGGCAAAAATGCCTTTGCTAATAAAAGATTAATAAATGTAACTATTCCAAACACCATCAAACAAATACATGTAACCGCTTTTAATAATAATGACGACATGGAATTTTATATAAGAAATACTAGTGACCAAATAAAAGGAGTAGGCACTGATGAAGAAATAGAAAATGCCGCAGGCACTACTTGGGGAGCTAAAGACGCTACCGTATATTGGGATGATTAATCCCTTTTTTTCTTGTTATAAACCTTTAAATAATGTATAATAAACTTAAGAAATGAGTGATTGTATGTTTATAGATGAAGCAGTAGTCGAATTAGTTGCTGGTAGCGGTGGAAATGGTTGTCTAGCCTTTAGAAGAGAAAAATATGTTGCTATGGGCGGACCTTTTGGTGGAAATGGTGGTAAAGGTTCTGATATTATCTTCAAAGTAGATCCTGGTCTAAATACCCTAATAGACTTTAAATATAAAAAAATAATCAAAGGTCATAAAGGGGAAAATGGTTTAGGTAAAGGCATGCATGGTAAAAATGCCGAAGATATAGTAATCCCTGTACCTCCAGGAACTGTAGTTACTGATTATGATACCAATCTAGTTATTGCTGACCTAACTAAAGATAGTGAAGAATATATAATTGCTAAAGGAGGCCGCGGCGGAAGAGGTAACATGGCCTTTGCTACCCAGTCTAATCCTGCCCCTCATTATGCTGAAAATGGTGAGCCTGGCGAAAAAGTCAAAGTAAAACTAGAACTAAAATTAATGGCCGATGTTGGATTAGTTGGTATGCCAAGCGTTGGTAAATCTACCTTTATCTCTAAAATATCCGCATCAAAACCTAAAATAGCTGATTACCCATTCACAACCCTAAAACCTAACCTAGGTGTCGTCAAAACTAGCGATAATCGTAGCTTTGTCGTAGCTGACCTTCCAGGTTTAATCGAAGGAGCTTCTTTAGGTCATGGATTAGGTGATAAATTCTTAAAACATATCGAAAGAACTAGAGTAATTGCCCATATTATAGATATGAGTGGCTATACTAATAATCCTTATCAAGATTATATAACTATCAATAAAGAACTAGAAAACTTTGATAAATCATTAATGAACAAACCACAAATAATAATTGCTAATAAAATGGATATGCCTTCTTCTAAAGAAAATCTCAAACAATTTAGGAAAAAAGTTGATAAAAAAATTTACGAAATGTCAGCTATAAATGGTGAAGGAATTAACCAAATAATCTTAAAATTAGCCGACATGCTAGATGAAATACCAAAAGAAAACCTATATAAAGATGAAAAATTTGAAAGCCATGTTATCTATAAATTCAAAGAAGAAAAACCTTATAAAATCACTAACGAAAATGGCACTTGGGTCATCAGCGGTAAAGAAGTTGAAAAATTAATTATTATGAGCCGCTTAGATACCGATGAAGCTATATTGCGTTTCTCAAATAAACTAAGAAAAATGGGAATTGATGATGAACTAAGAACCTTAGGCGCTAAAGATGGTGATCCAATTAGAATTATGGAATATGAATTTGAATTTAAAGAATAAAAGTAGTAGGAGGAAGTAAAATGAAAAAATACCAATGCACAATATGCGGTTACATCTATGATGACTCAAAAGAAAAAGTAAAATTCGAAGATTTACCAGATGATTGGACCTGCCCAATATGTGGTGCTCCAAAATCAGTCTTCGAAGAAATAAAAGAAGAAACAGAAAAAGAATCCAAATCATTAGAAGAAACAGAAGAAAAATTAACTGAATTATCTAACTCTGAAATAGCTTATATTTGTTCCAACCTAGCTAAAGCCTGTGAAAAACAATACCTTGAAGAAGAAAAAAATCTTTTTCAAGAACTATATACTCATTATATTAGTAAAGAAGAAAATCAAAATGGGAATTTAACTGATATTCAAAACAATGTAAAAAATGATACCGAAGAATTTAAAAAAGCTATGGATATAGCTGATAAATACCAAGATAGAGGAGCCAAAAGAGTCATAAACTGGGCTTCCAAAGCTACTAATATGATGAATGTAATTTTAAATAATTATGATGAAAAAGGAATTGATTATATCAAAAACACTAAAATTTGGGTCTGTGACATATGTGGATTCATCTATATAGGAGATATCCCTCCAAAAACTTGTCCAATTTGTAAAGTTCCAAGCTTCAAAATATTGGAGGTGAAATAACATGACTAAATTTCATGCATATAGAAATTTAAAAATTTGTTCTAAAGATTGCCTATGTTTGTTTGTCTGTCCAACTGGAGCTGCTAATAATGAAACAGGCCAAATAGACTTTGAGAAATGTATTGGTTGTGGAGCCTGCGCTAATGCCTGTCCTGCCAAAGCCATATCTATTATTCCAAATAAAATGCCACCTCAACAACCTAAAAATGAAAAAGTAATAACCGAACTATTTAAAATTGCTAATCAAAAAATAACTGAAATAAAAATATTAAAACAAATGTTAAATGATAATAAGGAAGATGAAAAACTACTAAAAGCCTTAATCCACTCTAATAAAGTCATGATAGAAGATATCTTAAGAGAAGCTGGATATATGCTTCCACAAAGTAAAAATACTAATAAACTTTTAAATGATATTAAACAAAATGGCGATAAAAAAACTAAAGAAATTGCAAGTAGACTATTAGATAAAATAGAAGTAAATGAATAAAAGCCTGAAATATAAACAATTTCAGACTTTTTATATAAAAATCACTCTTTTTTTAAACACTCCTCAATCATACTTATCACCACATTGTTAAAAGACGTATTATTTTCCTTCGCAATTTTTTCTACCTCCTTTACAAGTTCTTCCTTAATATATATAGACTTGTAAACAGCGGCTACTTTAGCTTTCGTAGGTTTTGGTTTAAAAGCCATATCATCACCTACAAACATTTTAATATATTAGACTAATAAATGATATATCAGAAATTTCTGATATATTTTTTTCAAAATAAACTCTTTATAATAAAAGTAAAAGTAGGGAGGAAATCAAATGAAAGAGAGAATAAAGAAAATTATGATTGGATATTTACCAGGATTTATAACAGGATTAATAATTTGTGGAGCAGTAAGTGTAATAGCAGCTACATATTTTCCAAGTAAAGATGTGACATATGATAATACAGAAAGTGGACTTGAAAGCACAAATGTTCAAGGGGCAATAGATGAGCTTTATGGAGTATGTACAGCTGAACCACCAGCAGGTGACCAAATAATAGAAGATAATGGCTTAGAAAAAGATCCGTATGAATGTAGATATTTCTTTACAGGTGCAAATCCAAATAATTATGTAACATTTAATAATGAACCAGCAGGCTGGAGAATTATTTCTGTAGGTTGTGATGGAACAATAAAAATAATGAAAACAGCAAATATTAATACTAGCAATACTTTAGCATGGGATTCATCAAATAGCAATAATTGGGCACGCCCAGCTACATTAAATACATATTTAAATGGAACATATTTAAATAGTTTAAGTAGTGAAGCTAAAAGTCAAATAGTTGCATCTAATTATAGTATAGGTGCAGTAACATATAATAATAATGATTTAGCGGGTCAAGTAAATGCAGAAAATAGTAAAACATGGAATGGAAAAATAGCCTTACCAACAGTAAGTGAATATCTAAGAACGAATTCAAATTCAAACTGTAAAACATTCAGGTTGAACAATAATAATGATAGTACATGTAAAAATACAACGTGGATGTATGCATCAAATATTAGTGATTGGTGGACCTTGCCGTCTAATTCTGGCAACTCTAAGATCGTGTTCACTGTGCTTAGCAGTGGCTACTTGAACTACTCCAACGCGCACTATACGAGCACTGCGGTTAGGCCTGCCATAACTCTTTCTTCTGAAGTCCAAATCACAGGAGGAACAGGAACAGAGTCAGATCCTTACACTTTGAGTTAAGTATAAAACAGAAGGTAGAACAATTTCGCAAACTCCTATAGGAGTTTGGTAGCGGGGCGAATGCCTCGCCATGACCGAAAAATTTATTTTTTGGTAGTATATTGAGTAATACTGGATTAAAGACTCATAGGATATATAATTCGAATAGGCATACATTAACTAAATCGCTTGAACTTTATAAAAATTTATATTACAATGAAAATAACCAAGAACCAGAAGTTATATGGTACACATTACTTATAGCAGAAACATTTAGTGAGTTATATAAACTAGCTAAAAAAGTACTTGATGAAAAGAAAGTACAAAAATTAATGGAGGCGGTTATCAATATGAGTAAAGATGAATTTATTATTCATGAGTGGCAGAAAGATAAGATGGATGCTTTAGTTAAACATAACGAACTTGAAGGAGCAAAAAAAGCAGGAAGGCTTGAAGGAATTAAAGAAAAAGAACTCGAAATAGCAAAAAATATGCTTATAGAAAAAATAGATGAAAAGGTTATTTCAAGAGTTACTGGTCTAACTGAAGAAGATATTCAAAAACTAAAAAGTACTGAATAGTAATATTTAGTGCTTTTTTCATAATAGTAGAATTGGTCTAAAAGAAAATAAATTATCTAACAAAAATATTACTTGTTTTTTTGTGATATCTTGAATATGGATAAGATAGGAGAGGTATAAATGAAAGAAAAAATAAAGAAAATAATGTTTGAATATTTACCAGGATTTATATTAGGAGTAATAACAGCAATTAGTATAAGTGTAATAGCAACGACATATTTTCCAAGTGGAGATGTGACATATGATAATACTGCGAGTGGCTTACAATCAACCAATGTTCAAGGAGCAATAGATGAGCTTTATGGAGTATGTACTGCTGAACCACCGGTAGCTGATCAAATAATAGAAAATGCTGGTTTAGAAAAAGATCCATATGAATGTAGGTATTTCTTTACAGGAGCCAACCCAAATAATTATATAACTTTTAATAATGAATTATGGCGGATACTTTCGGTAGAGTGTGATGGTTCGATTAAAATAATAAAAAATGAAAGTATAGGAGAGCATTATTAGGCATCAAATGGCAGTAATAATTGGGCAAGACCAGCTACATTAAATACATATTTAAATGAAACATATTTAAGTGGTCTAAGTAGTAAGACCCAAAGTCAGATTATTGCCAAAGATTTTAGCATAGGTGGAGTAGCAGAAAATGATACAAATTTAGCTAATACAATTAATAACGAAAATAGTAAAACATGGAATGGAAAGATAGCTTTACCAACAGTAAGTGAATATATAAGAACTAACAGCAATAAAAATAGTTGTGGAACAACACAAAAGGTATTCAGCAGTACGTCATGTGGTAATACATCATGGATGAGCAATAATACTGAATGGTGGACCTTAACACCTTACAGTACGGAGCTTGCAAAGTATGATGGTGTATATGCTGTAACTATAGAAGGAGCTTTAAATAATTATCCCTTTGTTTCAACATCGAAATATGGTGTTCGTCCAACTCTTTATCTAAACTCTAGTGTCAAACTATCCGGCAGTGGAACATCTTCTGACCCATACATCATTTCATAAAAATAAGCGTAAAATATACTATTTTACAAAAACTAGTCAAAATTTTACAAAAAAAGACAAAATTATGGTAAAATTATACTAGGGTGATATACATGGATAACATTGTAGTAATTATAGGTGCCTCTGTTGGAACGACATTATTAGTTGTCCTAATCGTCTTAGGTATCCTAAAAAGCCGCAAAAAACAAAAATATAAAAAATTAATTGAAAACCTAGATTATAAAAAAAATCAGCTTGACACTTCACCTGTTGGGCCAGAACTTGCTAAAGTTGAAAGCTATATAGGTAATGATAAATTAGAAGTTTTATACAATAACTGGAAAGAAAGACTAAACGACATCAAAGAAATTAAAATACCAAAAATAACTGACATGTTAATTGAAGCTGAATATTCTTTATCTCAAAAAGATTATAAAAGTACCATGTATAAAATAGCTAAACTAGAAATGGAAATATATAAAGTAAGAGCTTCATCTGCCTTTCTATTAAACGAAATAAAAGATATTACCAATAGTGAAGAGAGAAATAGGGGAAGCATTACTAAATTAAAAGCCAAATATCGTGAATTATATGAAAGATTTGAAGAAACTAGAAACGAATTTGGTGAATTTAAACAAACAGTTGCTATGCAATTTGAAAACATAACTAAAAGATTTGAAGATTTTGAAGTTCTAATGGAAAATAACGAATATACCGAAGTTCCAACCATTTTAAAAGCCATCGATGATTTATTAAAACACATGGAAGTAGTTATCGATGAACTACCATCAATTGTTTTAATTTCCAAAGGAATACTCCCTAAAAAAATGGAAGAAATATATAATATATATCAAAAAATGGTCGCTGCTGGTTATCCATTAGACTATCTAAACGTCGAATATAACATCGAAGAAGCTCAGAAGAAAATCGCTGATATCTTAGATAGGGCTAAAGTCTTAAATCTAGAAGATAGCTTATTTGACCTAAAAGTTCTAACAGAATATTTCGAAAACCTATTTACCGATTTTGAAAAAGAAAAAGTCATCAAAGCTGATTATGATGAAGCTAACAAAACCCTACAAACAAAATTAAGAAAAATAAACACTTTAATTAAAGACATTTTTGAACAAATGGATGACTTAAAACACATGTATAGTTTATCAGAAGATAACATAAAAGCTTTATACGAAGTAAAAGATGAGTTACAAAAACTAAATGAAGACTATAATACCTTAATCAGTCATGCCAGTAATCATAGCTTCGCTTATTCAAAACTAACAGAAGAAATAGAAACCTTAGTAATAAGATTATCTAATATTGAAAATAAACTAGATAATACCTTAAACATCATTGGTAACATGCACGATGATGAAATGCGTGCCCGTCAACAACTAGGGGAAGTAGAAGACCTACTTAAAAATTCTCAAAACCAAATTAGATCATTTAACTTACCAATCATTCCTAATCGCTATTATGTTGAACTAAAAGAAGCAAAAGATGCCATGAAAGAAATTATAAAAGAATTAGAAAAAAAGCCAATTACCATTGAAACACTAAATACTAGAGTTGATACCGCTAGAGATTTAGCTTTAAAACTATATGGTAAAACTAAAGATATGATGAAAACTGCTATGTTTGCCGAATTAGCCATTGTTTATGGTAATAGATATCGCTCTTCTGAAAAAGACTTAGACCGAACTTTAACATACTCAGAAATGTTATTTAATAAAGGTGATTATAAAAAATCACTAGAATTAACAATAAACTCATTAAATAAAATAGAACCAGGAATTTATGATAAACTTTTAAAATTATATGGTGGAAAAAAACGAATGAGTGAATAAAAACAACCTCAAAAAGGTTGTTTTACTTTGAAAAAAGTCAAAAACATAGTATAATTACAGAGGTGGTGAGATGTATGAACGAATTAATCATGATTAAATATGGTGAACTAACAACAAAAAAAGCTAATCGAAAAATTTTCATAAACATATTGACACAAAATGTTGAAAAAGCCTTAAAAAATGAAAATATAGAAATTAAGAAAGATCAAGTTAGAATGTTTATAAAATGTAATAATGCAAGTATAATTGCTAGAAAATTACAGAAAATATTTGGTATACATAGTATAGTTATTGCCTATAAAGTAAATAATAATATCGAAGATGTTTTAAAAAAATCATTAGAAATAATGGATAAAAATAAATATACTTTTAAAGTAATCACCAAACGTGCCGATAAAAATTATCCCATTCATTCCATGGATTATAGTAGAAAGTTGGGCGGATTAATTTTAAAAAACTCAAATTTTAAAGTTGATGTTCATAATCCAGACATTACCTTAACTGTCGAAATAAGAAGTGAGGGAACTTTTGTATATACAAATGAAATAAAAGGTGCCGGTGGATATCCTGTAGGTGTTCAGGGTAAAGGCTTACTAATGTTAAGCGGTGGAATAGATAGTCCAGTTGCGGGATATTTGACATTAAAAAGAGGCGTCAATGTTGAATGCATGTACTTTGAATCTCCACCACATACTAGCATAGAAGCAAAAAATAAAGTTCTTAAACTTGCCAGCATACTAAATGAATATTCTGGAAAAGTAAAGGTTCACGTTGTACCATTTACTTTAATTCAAGAAGCTATTTTTAAAAATTGCCCTGACATTTATATGATAACCATTATGAGAAGAATGATGTATCGGATTGCTACACTTTATGCGGAAAAAATTGGTGCTAAAATATTAATTAATGGTGAAAGTATTGGCCAAGTTGCTAGTCAAACATTAGATAGTATGGTATGTATAAATAATGTCACTAACATGCCAGTAATAAGACCAGTTGCTTGCTTTGATAAACTAGAAATAATTGACATTGCAAAAAAAATAAACACCTATGAAACAAGCATTTTACCATATGAAGATTGCTGTACAATTTTTGTTCCAAAACATCCAGTCATTAACCCAGAACTAGAAAAATGTATTAAATATGAAAACAGCTTTGACTATCATACCTTAATTGAAAATGCTATAAATAACATTCAAACAATAACTAATTTTCAAGAAGAATTTGAAGACCTTCTTTAACAAAAATTACCAATAAAAAAAATGCATTAATTCATCAAATGTACACAATATATAAATGTACAGGAGGTGAAAATGTATGACTAACAATAGTAATCGTTTAGTAGTTCCTGGCGCTAAACAAGCAATTGAACAAATGAAATATGAAATTGCTAACGAATTAGGCGTTAAAATGGGACCAGATGCAACTAGTAGAGCTAATGGTTCAGTAGGTGGAGAAATTACTAAAAGACTTGTACAAATGGGTCAACAACAAATTTCAGGTTCTAATTATAGCAAATAATTAACCTATATTTTATAGAGACAGTTAATTTACACTGTCTTTTTTCATAAAAATTATAAAAAAAACCAAATTGAAATAAAAAAATAAAACAATTCACCTAAACCCATATAAACAAAACACCTAAATTAGTAAATAAAATATTACTAAAATATCATTTTAATCATTTGTCTTATATAATAAAATCAACTATATTATCTTAATCGAAAGGAGATAATATATGAAAAAATATTTTACAGCTAAATCAGATCTTATCTTCCAGCAAGCCCTTTGCCTAGAAAAAGATAAAGATATCCTATCATGGTTTATTGGAAAATGCTTTAATCAAAAAGTGACCGATTTAAAAATTGAAACCCCAGTACTACCAATAGGTAAAGTAGTAGAAAAAAGTAAAACAGTAGATTTATTAGTCACCTTTGATAAAAGAAAAGTCAATCTAGAAGTAAATAGCTGTCACTATAAATATCTAAATGATAGAAACTTCTCTTACATCTCAGATGTATATAGTTCTTTATTTAAAAGGGGACAAGGCTTAAGAAATAGAAATGAAGTCATCCAGTTAAATTTCACTTGGGGCTTACCTAAAAAATTTGAAAATATTGACTACTTTGAATATGAAGTCTATGATAAAAAACATAAAGTAAAATACATCGATAACCTAAAAATCATAGTCTAACATGTACTATTATAGAAAAAAATATTATAATAAAGAAGGAACATTAAAAAAAGACGCTCCAAAACATTTACTAATGTTAGATGCAAATAGTAAAGAATTAAAAGAACTATGTAAAGGAGATAAAATAATGGAAAAATTTAGAGACAATGTAGAAAAACTAAACGATGACCAAACAGTAATTGACTTTTTAACCAAAGAAGAGGAAGATGAAATAAAGAAAAATTCTTATTATGCTGAAGGCAAAGAAACTGGAAAACTGGAAGAAAAATTAGATTTAGCTAAAAAAATGATTCAAAACAGTATTAACTTAGAAACTATTTCTAAAATAACAGGATTAACAAAAAAAGAACTTGAATCATTGAAATAAGTGATTTATAAAATCAAATATAAATCACTTTTATTTACCTCATAATTTACTATCAAATACAATTGACTTTACAAATTTAAACCTTTATAATTATATTAAAGGTAGGTAAAGAATATGAAAATCAATAAAAACCAAAGAAATTGGATAATTATAGGATTATGCCTAATTGTACTTTTTATGTCCATTGGTTATGCTAGTTTTTCTTCTAAGCTAACCATTACTGGAACTTCAATAGTCACTAGTACTTTTAATATTCAAATAACTGATATACAAGAAAAAGAAATTGTAGGTAGTGCCAAAGCTGAAGAATCTTCTATCACTAGTACTACTGCTACATTTAATACCAATTTATCAGTTCCAGGTGATAGTATAACCTATGAAGTCAAAATAGAAAATAAAGGTGATATTGATGCCAACCTAGAACAAATGACCATTGAAGATGAAAATAATCCCGCAATCTTATATCAAATAATTGGAATTAGTGAAAATGATGTCGTCGGTGGCCATTCGAATAAAACCTTTGATGTTAAAGTTACTTATAACCAAGAAGTCACAACTCAGCCAGAAAACTTAAATAGTAAATTAACCGTTAAATTACATTTCAATCAAAATAAATAAGTTTCCAAAAAAGAAACTTATTTTTTATATACCAGGAATCTGCTTTGCAAAAGGTAAAAGATTTAAAGCTAAGGAAATGGGAATGCCCAGTATGTCATACAAAGCACACTCGTGATTATAATGCAGCACTTAATATAATGTTTAAAGGTTTAGAAAAATAGAGGTAAGCTAATCAAAATTTATTTTGACTTTTGTCCAATAACTTTATCTATAATCCCGTACTCTAAAGCTTCATTTGCTGATAAAAAATAATCACGCTCCGTATCATTTTGAATTTTCTCTAAACTTTGTCCAGTATTAGAACTTAAAATTTTATTAAGTTTAGATTTTAACTTTAAAATGCGTTCCGCCGCAATTTGAATTTCTGTAGCTTGACCTTTCGCTCCACCTAAAGGCTGGTGAATCATCACCTCACTATTTGGTAAACAAAAACGCATGCCACGCTCACCTGATGAAAGTAAAAATGCAGCCATACTTGCGGCCATACCAATACAAATCGTTGATACCTTACTCTTAATATAATTCATCGTATCATAAATAGCCATTCCAGACGTAATACTTCCACCAGGAGAATTAATATATAAATTAATTGCATCGTGGTTAATTGAATCTAAATATAGTAATTGAGCTACAACCGAATTTGCTAAACCATCATCAATCTCTCCACTTAAAATAACAATCCTGTCCTTAAGTAACCTTGAATATATATCATAAACCCTCTCACCATCACTATTTTTCTCAACCACACTCGGTATTAAATTCATAAAAATCCCTCCCATAAATATAATAGGTGTAAAGCACAAATATTATTCAGTAAAAAACATGACAAAATATCCTATTTGTGTTAAGCTAAAATATAGAAAATAAAGGAGGCTAACATCATGAGAAATCTAAAACTAAAATATAAAAATATTTACTTAGAAGATATTCCTGAAGATACAACCTTATATGAAATATCTAAAAAAGTTAAATCAGACTTTAAATATCCCATTGTTGGAGCAAGACTAGGAGCTTTTCTAGTTGGTTTAAACACTAAAGTCACTAATAATGATAAAGTTGAATTCTATGACCTATCTAGTCAAATAGGAAACCGTATATATTCTAGAAGCCTAGAATTCCTAGTAACAGTTGCCACAAAAAAACTTCTAGGCGATGACACTGATATTCTAATCAATTACTCCTTAGAAAATGGTATTTACTGTGAAATAATTGGCCAAAAAATAACTAAAGTAACCGCTGAAAAAATAGAAAATAAAATGCATGAAATGGTAGAACAAAAATTCACCTTTAAAGAAATGCTTGTCGATAGATTTGACGCCATCAACTACTTTAAAAAACATAACCAAATGGATAAAGTAAATAGCTTTAGATATATGACCAATAGAACCGTAACCCTTTACTCACTAGATGGCATATATGATTACTTCTATGGTCCACTAGTCTATAACACAGGTCTTTTAGATAAATTTGGTATGATATACCTAAAAGAAAATAGCTTTATATTGACCTATCCAAGCGTCAAAGATCCAAACACCGTCGAAAAATATGTTCACCATAAACTAACTTTCGATACATATAAAAATTTTCAAGAGTGGGGAAGAACAATAAACATTTCTACCGCTCCAGATTTAAATGCCATATGCACCAAAGGAAAGTATGTTGATATGCTAAGACTATTTGAAACCCATTATGAAGATCAATTATCTCTCCTAGCTGAAGAAATATATAAAAAGAAAGATAAAATAAAAATAATCTTACTAGCCGGCCCATCATCTAGTGGAAAAACAACCACAGCAAAAAAACTATCTTTATACCTAAAAGTAAAAGGCATAAACTCCCATAAAATATCATTAGATGATTACTTTGTAGATAGAATAAATGCCCCAAGAGATGAAAATGGCCAGTTAGACTTTTCAAGCATTGAATCAATAGATACTACCTTATTTAATAACCACCTAAATAAATTGTTAAACGGTCATAAAGTTTTAATGCCAACATTTGACTTTATTACAGGTAAAAAAGAATTCAAAGATAATTATTTAAAACTAGAAGATGGAGAAATTCTCATCATCGAAGGAATTCATACCCTCAATGAGAAATTAACCCAAAACATTCCTAGAGAAAATAAATTTAAAATATTCATGAGTCCACTCATTCATTTAAAACTTGATAACCATAATAGAGTTCATACAACTGACGTTAGAAAAATTAGAAGAATAGTTAGAGATAATTTATTTAGAGGAACAGGAGCCGAAGCCACTTTAACTATGTGGCCTAACGTCGATAAAGAAGCTAGACTTAGTATCTATCCATATCAAGATGACGCTGATGCCATGATAAATTCCTCATTAGGTTATGAATTAAGCGTCCTTAGAATATATGCTGAACCATTGTTATACGGTATAGATAGTACTAGTCCTCAGTATCCAGAAGCCATGAGACTAATAAATTTACTAAGAAACTTCTTACCAATAACTAGTGAAGTTGTTCCTAAAGATTCAATTTTAAGAGAATTTATTGGTGGAAGCATATTTGAAGAATAAAGAA
Organism: uncultured Bacilli bacterium; assembly: GCA_944358535.1. Classification (GTDB taxonomy): domain Bacteria; phylum Bacillota_I; class Bacilli_A; order RF39; family UBA660; genus Coprosoma. The sequence continues at coordinate 49,679 of CALVRH010000006.1, forward strand.
AGGATTTGATAAAATGATAAAAGTTGCAATTAATGGATTTGGTCGTATCGGCCGTTTAGTATTCAGAATAATGGAAGAAGACCCAGAAATAGAAATTGTTGCCATCAACGATTTAACTGATCCAGAACAACTAGCTTACCTTCTTAAATATGATACCTCTCATAGAAGATATCTAAAAGATGAAATAACTTATAATGAAGATAGCATCATCGTCAAAGACCGTAAAATAAAAATCTATAAAGAAATGGACCCAATTAATTTACCTTGGAAAGAACTAAATATTGATGCTGTATTTGAATGTACTGGTAAATTCACTAGTAAAGAAAAAGCCATAGCTCATATCAACGCAGGCGCTAAAAAAGTTATCATATCCGCGCCCGCAAAAGGTGACTTAAAAACCATAGTCTATGGTGTCAATGAAAACACCTTAGATGGCAGCGAAAACATCATAAGTGCGGCCTCATGCACCACCAACTGTCTAGCCCCAGTCGCAAACATCATAAATAACGCATTTGGTATAAAAAAAGGCTATATGACAACCGTCCATGCATATACTAATGACCAAACCGTATTAGATGTTCCACATAAAAAAGGTGCGAAATCAAGAAGAGGAAGAGCCGCCGCTGCTAATATCATCCCAACATCAACAGGTGCTGCTAGTGCTCTAGGTAAAGTCATACCAGACTTAAATGGTAAACTAGATGGTAATGCTATTAGAGTACCAGTAACTACCGGTTCAGTTGTCGACTTAACATTAGAATTAAATAAAAAAGTCACCAAAGAAGAAATAAACGAAGTCTTCAAACAAAACCAAAATGAAACCATAGCCTATACTGAAGACCCAATCGTCTCAAGTGATGTCATTGGTGAAACTCATGGTGCCATTGTCGATGGCCTATTAACCGATGTTCTAGAAACAGAAAATGGTGAGTTAGTTAAAATAGTAGCTTGGTATGATAATGAAATGAGTTATTCCGCTCAAATGGTCAGAACTGCTAAATATCTATGTAGGTAAATCGAAAAAGATTTACCTTTTATAATGGATTTGTAAAAAATCATAAAAAGGTTATAATATTCATGTGAGGTGGTATTATGTATTGTCCAAAATGTGGAATAGAAAATGATGAAGATTCATTATTCTGTAAAAGATGTGGCTTTCCTTTAGATGAAGACCCAAATAATTATAATGGAATAAATAATGCAAGTGCCAAACAAAAAAGAGGTAAAACAAAAACTAAATACAAAACCAAAACTAAAGTAAAATATAAAAAAAATAATGATAAACAAAAAGGAAAAATGAGTTTCTTCCAAAGCTTTATGATGTTCTTCTTTATCTTGCTTAGTATCTGTGCTTTAGCTATAGCCGCCTTCTTAGGCTATTATATATATCAAAATAGTAACATTCCCGTCCCAGACGTTACTGGCTATACCTATAATGAAGCCGCACAAATATTAAAAGATGATAAATTACAAGCTCAAAAAATCGAAAAAACCACCAATAACGAAAATGAAGTTGGAATAGTAATAAGTCAAAATAAAAAAGAAGGCTCAAAAGTCATGGAAAACACTGTCATCAAATTAACAGTTGGTATCCTAGACACTAAAGTAACCGTCCCAGATGTTGAAAACCTAACTCTAGATGAAGCCTTAACTAAATTAAATAAAAACAATGTAAAATACAAAATAAAATATGAAATATCTGATAAAGAAGAAAATATTATTCTAAAACAAAGCATAAAACCAAATAAAAAAATTGAAAATACTGAAACTGTAATCATCACCGTTTCTAAAAAAGATGAAACCAAAAATGACCCCCAAGAAGATATAACTGAAGATAATAAAAATGAAGAAAATAATCTTGAAAATAGTGATACAAATAATCAAACAAATAATTAAAATCTGCTTTAAACAGATTTTTTTCTATACTAAAAATGTAAATAGTGATTAAGATATAATCCATTAACCCAAAATAAACTTGTTAATATTGAAAAAATAGTATAAAATAAAAAATAGGTGATAAGAATGAAAAAAGGGTTTACATTAATTGAACTATTAGCTATTCTAGCCCTATTAGGGGTCATAATTTTAGTATCTGTTCCAAGTATAATTTCAACAAACCAAACATCACAAGAAAACAATTATAAACAGTATATTGCAAATATTCAAAATGCCTCTGAAATATATATTGAAACACATGCTGATAACTATGAAACCTTAAAAACTAAACCAGGCACTACCGAAACAATTCAAATAGAAGATTTAATAAAAGGTGACTATATTCAAGGCTCTTTAAAAAATCCTAAAACAAATGAAACATTAAGCGATGAAAAAGGTACCGTAACAGTTACCAATCAAGATGGAAAATTAACCTATACATATAATCCATAAGGAGGAAAATCATGAAAAAAACTATCAAAGACTATAACTTAAATGGTAAAAAAGTCATCATTAGATGTGATTTTAATGTTCCGATCGAAAATGGAATCATTAAAGATGAAACAAGATTAAAGAAAAGTCTAAGAACCATTAGATATGCTAGAAAAAATAACGCTAAAGTAATTTTAATGTCTCATCTTGGACGTATAAATAAAGAAGAAGATAAACAAAAATATACCCTAAAACCTGTTGCTGAAAGACTATCAAAACTTCTAAGAAAAAAAGTAACTTTCATAGACCAAACTAGAGGTGAAAAACTAGAAAAAGCTATTAATAACATGAAAGATAAAGATGTCATCTTAATAGAAAACACCAGATTCGAAGATCTAGATGGAAAAAAAGAAAGTTCTAACGATAAAATGCTTGGTAAATATTGGGCAAGTTTAGGAGACATATTCATAAACGATGCCTTTGGAACCATCCATCGTGCACACGCTTCTAACTTAGGTATTGCTAGTAACTTGCCAAATGGGCTTGGTTTTCTAGTCGAAAATGAAATAAAAAAACTAACTAAACTAATTGATAAACCAAAAAAGCCATACACCATAATTTTAGGTGGCTCTAAAGTAGAAGATAAAATAGGTGTCATCAGTAATTTAATCACTAAAGCCGACTATCTCTTAATCGGTGGTGGTATGGCCTTTACATTCTTAAAAGCTGCTGGCTTTAATATTGGAAGTTCCCTATGTGAACGTGAAAAACTATCTTATTGTAAAGACTTATTAAATAAATATGAAGAAAAAATCGTCTTACCAATCGATATTATAACCGCCAAAGAAATTAATGAAAACGCTAAAACAACCGAAAGATTCTTAGGCGAAATAGAAGAAGATGAAATTGGACTCGATATCGGTCCAAAAACCACCGAAGTCTTTAAACAATACTTAGATGACTGTAAAACAATTTTTTGGAATGGGCCACTTGGATACTTCGAACTAAAACCATTTCAAAATGGCACAAAAACAATATTAGATATTATAACTAAAACTAAAGCCTATACAGTTGTCGGTGGAGGAGATACCATAAGAGCAGCTACTGATTTTAATTATCAAGATAAAATCAGTCATATATCTACCGGCGGTGGAGCAAGCCTAGCCTTTCTAGAAGAAAAGCCTTTGCCCGCACTGGATATTATCGATGAAAAATAATAAAAGAAATTTTATCATCATCATATTAATCACCGCCATAATCTTATATTTTGCTCTAAAAGATAACTTTGCTGAAAAAGTGCAGTACCTTTTTTCATTTGATATCAAATGGTTAGTATTATCTTTCCTTTTAATATTAGCTTACTGGTTTTTAAAAGGCTTAGTTCTGTATTACTGCACATCAAAAGTAAAAAAAGACTACACAGAAAAACAAGGTATCATGCTCATGATCACCACCCAATTCTTTCATGCCATAACCCCTTTTGCCGCCGGTGGTCAGCCTTGGCAAATATATAAATTAAAAAAGGACGGACTATCCTTAGGTGAATCAACTAATATTGTCATTCAAGATTTTATCGCTTATCAAATCGCTTTAGTCTTCTTGGGTGGTATAGCCATTATATCTAACTATGTATTTCACATATTCCCAAGTGATTCACTACTAAAAAAATTAGTCACAATTGGTTTTATTATAAACACCTCAGTCGTCATAATTTTATTTCTAGTAGCTTTTAGTAAAAAATGGAATAAAAAACTTATTGACGGTTCCATTAATATCTTATCAAAATTAAAAATTATAAAAAATAAAGAAAAATGGCTTAATAAATCCGAAACATTTATTCATAACTTTCATAGTAGTGCAATTATTTTATTTAAAAGTAAGTTTAATCTATTTAGAATTATCCTTTTAAACTTTATTGCTTTAACTGGACAGTATTTAATACCATTTACCCTTTTAATGGGGTTAGGCATATACATAAATCCATTAATTGTAATCGTAACTTCAGCTTACGTCATGTTAATTGGCTCCATGGTCCCAATTCCTGGTGGCACAGGTGGTTTGGAATTTAGCTTTATGGCCTTTTTCAAAAACTTTATAAACGGTCCTGAACTTTCTATCATCATGATTGTTTGGCGAATTGTCACATACTACTTTGGTATAATCGTTGGTGGCATTGCCTTAAACTTTAATAAGGAGGGAAAATAATGCGTATTGGAATTTTTACCGAAACATATACTCCGTATATTAGTGGCCTTGTAACTAGTGAACTAATGCTTAAAAAAGCTCTAGAAAAAAAAGGACACGAAGTATACGTTGTAACTGCGAATTTAACTAACTTTCACTATGAATATGATGAAAAAGAAAAAGTTCTAAGAATTCCCGGAATTCCAACTGGTATCTATGATTCCAGATTAACCAGTATATATCCTATTAAAGCCATAAATAAAATAAAATCATGGAATCTCGATGTCATTCATTCACAAACTGAATTTGCCATCGGAACCTTTGCTAGACTGTTTGCTAAACAATATAATATACCAATTGTTCATACATATCACACCATGTATGAAGATTATGTTCACTATATAACTAAAGGACATTTTGATAAATCAAGTAAAAAACTTGTTGAATATCTAACTAAATTCTATTGCGATAAAACCATCACTGAACTTATCGTTCCAACCAAAAAAGCCTATGATTTGTTTAAGAAAAAATATAATGTTGAAAGAAACATTCATATAATTCCAACCGGTATTGAAGTAGAAAGATTTTATAAAGAAAAAATCGATCCTAAAAAAATAAACAAATTAAAAAAACAGTATAACATTTCCAAAAAAGACTTCATCACTATATTCGTTGGTCGTATAGCTGAAGAAAAAAACATTCCATTTTTAATAAACATCACCGAAGACCTAATTAAAACTAAATCAAACTTTAAACTATTAATAATAGGCGATGGACCAGATAAAGAAGCCTACGAAAAACTTACTAAAGAAAAACACTGTGAAAATAATATTATTTTTACCGGCAAAGTTCCTTGGGAGGATATTCCAGCTTATTATCAGCTTGCCAGCGCATTCATATCTGCTTCTCAAAGTGAAACCCAAGGTCTAACCATTATTGAAGCTATGGCCGCCTCACTTCCAGCTCTATGCATAGATGATGAAAGCTTTAGAGATACCGTTGTCGATGACTTAAATGGCTACCTATTTAAAAATGAACAAGAATGTAAAAACATCATCTTAAAAATCATGGATGATAAAAAACTTTTAATCCAGCTTCAAAATGGCGCTCGAAATAGTGCCGAACTGCACTCATCAAAATACTTTGCTGAAAAAGTTTTAGATGTTTATAAACTAGCCATCAAAAATCGTAAACCAGGTTATAAAGAAAAAATAACAAACTTCTTTAGAAAGGTCTTCTCATGAAAAAATTAATTTTAGTAAATTTAAAAATGTATTTAAATAATAAAAAAGAAGTAGATAGTTATATAGAAAGTCTTGAAAAAAACAAAAAAAACTTCATCGTTTTTCCACCAGCTATTTATCTATCAAAATTTATTCAAAACGGTTTTATATCTGGCATTCAAAACATATCAGCCTATATAAATGGCGCCCATACTGGAGAAATATCTGCTACTTCAGTTAAAGATCTAGGTGCCAGTCATGTTTTACTAGGTCATAGTGAAATAAGAAAAAATATAAATGAAAGCGATGAATTAATTAATCAAAAAATTAAATCCGCCTTAAATAATCATTTAAAAGTCATCTTGTGCGTAGGCGAAGATTATGAATCTTATAATCAAAATAAAACTAAAGAAATCATCAAAAATCAAATTCAAAAAGCCTTAAAAAATGTTCAAGAAGAAATCATAATATCTTATGAACCCGTTTGGGCCATTGGAACTGGCAAAACCCCAACCAATGAAGAAATTGAAGATATTGTTCAATATATTAAAAATATGTTTAATTATAAAGTAAAAGTATTATATGGTGGTAGTGTATCAGAAAATAACATCACTAAATTAAACCAAATCAAAAACATTGATGGTTTTCTAATTGGAAAAGCTGGAGTCACTCCAGAAAACTTAAAAAAAATTATAGAAGTTGTGTAAAATAACTTCTATTTTTTTTCTAAAACACGTTCGACAAAATTAGCTATTTTTTACTCTAGAAAACCATGTCAATCTTTTGTATAATTTTTATAGTAAAGGAGAATAAAAATGGAAAAAATAAATATTTTAATGATTGATGATAACATAAACTTAATAGGAATGGTTAAAGAATACTTTAAAGGAAATGAAGATATAAACATTGTTTTCGAAGCTCATGATGGCGAAGAAGGAATAAATGAAATCACCAAAAATAGCGATAAAATAGATTTAATTATTTTAGATCTAATTATGCCTAATAAAGATGGAATTTACGTATTAAAAGAAATGAAAAAACGCGGTCTAAATAAGAAAGTCATCGTGGCTACTAGTTATAATGCCGCCGAAGTAATCAGAGAAGTATCTGAATTTGGAGTTAGTTACTATATCTTAAAACCTTTTGATCTGTCAGACTTAGAAAAAAGAATTTACGATATTACTAAAAAAGAGAAAAATAATAAAGATATTGATTTCTATACCAGTAATCTTCAAGTGTCAATTACCAAAATGCTTCATGAATTAGGTATACCTTCACATATTAAAGGCTATCAATATATTAGAGAAGCAGTCAATATAATTTTTGAAAACCCATCAGTAATTGGTGGCATTACTAAAGAATTATATCCAGAACTCGCCAAAAAATTTAATACCACTACCTCTAGAGTTGAAAGAGCAATTAGACACGCTATAGAAGTTAGCTGGAATAGAGGAAACTTAGATTTCATGGAAGAAATTTTTGGATATAGTGTTGATATCGATAAAGCAAAACCTACTAACTCTGAATTTATGGTCACCATAGCTGATAAATTAAGATTAGATTTCCACCAAGTAAACTAATCTTTTTTCTTTTAAAAAAAAATCATTCATGTTATAATTAAAGAGTAGGTGAGAATATGAATAAAAAAGGTTTTACTTTAGTCGAATTATTAGGAACCATTATTTTATTATCAATTATTGCTTTAATTGCTTTGCCATCGGTTATATCACTTCTTACAACATCCCAAGAAGAAATTAATAACTCTTATAGAAGTGCAGCTATAAGCGCTGCTAGAAATTATGTCAACGATAATATGGACTCATTTCCTAAAGCTTTAGAAAGCGCTACTGAAAAAAAAGAATATGGCGAAAATGGTAACATCAAAATGCAAACTCTTTTAGATGAAGGTTATTTAACTGACTCTAGTATAAATAAAGAAAAAACATGTGAAATGATGAATGACTATATTAAAGTAACTAGTGACTACAAAAAATATGACTTTGAATATATCGAAGTTTCCGATGAAGGAGTGTGTAACTAATGAAACAAAAAGGTTTTACCCTCGTCGAACTATTAGCTGTTATTGCAATTATTGCCATTATAGCCACAATAACTACCCCAATCATTTTAGATGTTCTTACAGACTCTAGAGCAAATGCCTTTAAAGATAATGCTATGGCTTTAGATAGAGCTGCTCAAAATTACTATTCGGGTACATATATTAGTAATAATGTTAAATTGCCACTTTTAGTAACCTTTAATCAAAATAAAGAAACAAATAAATATATAGATAACAAAACCAATACATGTGAAACAACAAATGACAGAATAATAGAATATGGTGGTGAAACACCTGATAGTGGTAATATCTTTATTGATAAAAATGGTGATATTTATATGGCTATTTATAATGAAGAAATATCTACATGTGCCACTAAAAACCCAGGAGATAAAACTGTTACTATGGAAAAAACGGATGCTGAAAACTGTGTTTTAGATAATGATCCTTGTAGTAACTAAAACCAAAATAAAACAGATTATAGAAGTTATTTAACGGTTGAAGAAAATCCAAAAACTTCAGATGGTATTAACATTAGTGCATTAGTTGCTAGTGGAACAATTGCCATTATAGCTAAGAAAAAATTATCTTAATAAAAAAAGGAATTTTTAAAGTTCCTTTTTTAATGTTTTTTGACGTACCGAACCATTAATAATAGCTTTTTTGATATTTTCATCATAAAACTTAGAATCAGCAAAATCTTTTAAATCAAATTTACATATAATATTTTTTTGTGATTCTTTAGGTATTATAATATATGTTCTATCCCAGTCGGCTCCTTTGTCTTTTAAACAATGTTTTTTCATAATCCTCGCATGATCATATAAAGAAATACCATCAGCTTGTAATTCATTTAAGTCACTTATAAACGAGTAATTTAAAGCTATTTCTTTAGAAACAATACTTAAAGTTAATTTTTCGGGAATATTCTTATGCAATATATCATCTTTTTCATGAATTCCATATATAAAATTAGGTAAAAACTCCAAACTAAAATCCATTTCATCAATATCAATGCCTGTAACCTGTGATATTTCTTCTAATAGATTTTCAAAAGCTATTGAAATAATTTCTTCCTTCATATTTTTCCCCCTTTAAGGTTTAATTATTATAAAACTTTATCACTTATATTGTCAATCCCATATTTTTGAAAAATATGAAAGACATTTAAACTAGTAATAATTAACTAAAAAACTTTTTTTATTTACTAGGAATTTGCTTTGTAAAAGGTAAAAGTTTGCAAAAAGTTATTTACAAATATAACTATTCGTGATATATTGATTGCAATAAAGATTGAGGGTGATGTTATGAAAATACTAAAAGGTTATGTATTTAGAATGTATCCTAATGAAAAGCAAGAAGAGTTAATTAATAAAACTATTGGCTGCTCTAGATTTGTATATAATTATTTTTTGGATGATAAAATAAAAGAATATAAAGAAACTGGAAAAAGTAAATCAGCTTATGATCAAATGAAATTAATACCATCACTTTCTAAAGAGTATCCGTTTTTAAAAGAAGTCGATAGCTGCGCACTTCGAAATAGTTTATTTAATTTAGAAGATGCTTATAAAAGATTTTTTAATGGAAATGGATATCCTAAATTTAAAGCAAAAGGAGTACATGAAAGTTATAAAACTAATAATATTAAAAGTAGTTATAAAGGAAATAA
>CALVRH010000007.1 GCA_944358535.1 uncultured Bacilli bacterium
ATTAATTATAACAAAAAAAAGATAACAAAAATAGGTTCTTTAAAATTTCTTTAATTATTAGCTTGACAGCATTGGGTCGCCACCCTAATTTATATTATTTATTTGTCAAAATTTATGTTTAGATACCTTGTTCAATTTCCTTCATATATATTTTTAGTCCTTCAAACATTATATTAACTGCTGCATTATAATCACGTTCATGCTCTGTATGACATACTGGACATTCCCATTTTCTTAACTTCAAATCTTTGACTTCCTTGTTTTGATAATTACATACACTGCATATTTGACTACTTGGATAATATCTATCTATTTGAATTAGTTTTTTATTATTCCAGTTAGCTTTATATTTAAGTACTTTAATTATTTCTGAAATAGGATTTTCGTTTAGTCCTTTAGCCACATAGTGATTCTTCTGCATACTTTTTACATCTAAATTTTCTGTTACTATAATGTCATTTTCGTTTATTAATTTATTTGTTATATCATGTATCATGTGCTTTCTTGCATTTCTTATCTTTTGATATAATCTTTGTATTTTTAGTTTCATCTTATATCTATTTTTACTACCTTTTTTACATCTAGATATTCCTCTTTGTAAGCCAATCATTCTTTTTGTATTTAGTTTTATTTTGTTTTCTATTTTCTCATTAAATGATGTTACTATTAAATCTTTTATTCCTAAATCTATTCCTATTATACTTGTAGGTACAAATGCTGGTCTTATTAGTTCTTCGTTGGTTAAGACACTTACATAATATTTACCGGCATCTTTTTTTATAACAGCACTTTTTACTTCACCAGGCACTACTTCTTTATTTCTATATCCTCTTATCTTTACTTCTTTTAATTTAGGTAAAGTGATTGTTTTATTTTTTAAATCTAGTTTAATACTATTATAATGATTTCCTTTATAACTACTTTTAATATTATTAGTTTTATAACTTTCATGAACTCCTTTTGCTTTAAATCTAGGATAGCCACTTCCATTAAAAAATCTTTTATAAGCATCTTCTAAATTAAATAGACTATTTCTAAGTGCACAGCTATCTACTTCTTTTAAAAATGGATATTCTTTAGAGAGTGATGGTATTAATTTCATTTGGTCATAAGCTGTTTTACTTTTGCCAGTTTCTTTATATTCTTTTATTTTATCATCCAAAAAATGATTATAAAGAAATCTTGAACATCCAAATGTTTTATTAATTAACTCTTCTTGCTCTTTAGTTGGATACATTCTAAACACATAGCCTTTAAGTACTTGCATATTATCACCCTCTATCATTGTTGCAATCAATATATCACATACAGATGTTCTTGTAAATAACTTTTTGCAAACTTTATAAAAAAGTATGACTTTCCTATTGTACAAAAAAAGCTTTAATTTTGTTATTAAAGCTAATTACATTCAGTTTCACAAGTTTCAACATATTCATATTTATATTGATTATTTGAACTATCATAAGTGATTCTAACGCAACCATCCATTTTTTCATTGGTAGTTGGATCAATGACATCTTTATCACTTTCTAAGTATCCTTCAGTTTTTAGGAAATCTACTTTTACGTCACATGCTGTTTCCGGTAGTTTTCGCCAGTTATCGGTTCCCCATCTTTCGGCAGCATTAATAAGAGTATTTTTTTGCTCTTCTAGGGTATCTTCTTTAGAATTATTGATAAGTCCAACAATGGTTGGGACAGCAATAGCTGCGAGTATTCCTAAGATAACGATTACAGCAAGTAATTCGATGAGTGTAAAAGCTTTATTTTTCATAGTATCACCTAGTTTAAATTATACGTTCTTTAAGTTTAAGTGTCAATAATGAAGGGTTACATTCTCCAAAGATTCCTTTATTTTGACAATGTGTAAATTAACATTTTGATGCTGTTAAAATATTTTATTTTAAATAATAATGAATTAAATAAATGCTTGTTATGATTTGCCTTTATGTTAAAAATGTGTTATGATGTATATAGATGAAGGAAACTTCATACAATATTAAAGGAACATTCAATAGCTCATTGTTGGATGTATCAAAAAGTTTTTTGGACACCTAAATCATGGTAGATGAGTTAGGTGCCTTTTTCTATTTAAATAATATAATGAATATTAAAATAAATAGAAGGTAGATCATGGCATAAAGAGCTTTTTCTCTTTTTGTCACAAGCATCACCTCCAATTCTAAATTATAGAATTGGTGCACCCAACTTATTAAATGTTCCTTAAATCGATTATAACATAATGTTATTAGATGCACAATATTTTTTTACATTTTGTTATTTTTTTGGGATGTGATAATATATGAAAAGTGTTGGAATAATTTGTGAGTATAACCCATTTCATAATGGACATCTATATCATATAAATAAGGTTAAAAAAATGTATCCTGATTATGCTGTTATTGCTGTTGTTAATGGTAACTTTACTCAAAGAGGTGATATCAGTTTAATAGATAAGTGGGAAAAAACTAAAGTTGCTTTGAATTATGTTGATTTAGTTGTTGAACTACCTTTTGTATTTGGAACGCAGGCTGCTGATATTTTTACTAAAGGTGGATGTGATATTTTAAATGCTTTAAAGGTGGATGCCTTTGTTTTTGGTAGTGAAAGTGCGGATTTAGAAAAGCTTAATGAAATAGTTAAAGTTCAAGAAAGTGCAGAATATAGTAATATAATTAAAACTTATTTAGATGAAGGGTTTAACTACCCTACTAGTTTAGCTAAAGCATTAAAAGATTTTGGTATTACTTTAGAAAATAATCCTAATGATTTACTAGGAATTGGTTATATTAGAAATTTAAAAAATGTAGAAATTAGGGCTATTAAAAGAACTAATGATTATCATAGTTATAAATTACAAAAAATTTCTAGTGCGACTAGCATTAGAGAGGCTTTAAAAAAAGGAACTGATGTTAGAGAGTATGTTCCTAAAGAGAGTTATGAGAGTTTTAGTGATTTACATTTTTGGGATAATTATTTTGATTTACTTAAATATAAAATAATAAGTACAGATGATTTAAGTATTTATCAAACTGTAGATGAAGGTATTGAAAATAGGATTAAGAAAAACATTTTAAAAGCTAATAATATTGAGGAATTAATTAATTTAGTTAAGTCAAAAAGATATACATATAATAAACTTAAGAGAATGTTTTTACACATTTTATGTTCGTTTACAAAGGAAGAAGCTAAAAGGTGTGAGAATATTCAATATATTAGAGTTTTAGGTTTTAATGATAAAGGTAGACATTATTTAAATAGTATTAAGAAAGAATGTAAGTTACCAATTATTACTAAGTATGATGATGATTTTGAAATGATGAGAATAGAAAATAGAGTAAGTAATATTTATAATATTAAAAAAGATGACTTTTTAGAGGAATATAAGCATAAGCCTATAATCCATTAGTCATCTTTTAAATTGTATCAATTTTTAAGAAGTTAGTTGTTTTAACTTCGTGCATTCTTGGGAATCCACCTGTTACAATAACGATATCGCCTTTTTCTAGGTTCATAACTTTAGATGCTTCTTTTTTACTATATTCCATCAATTCATCAATTGTATTATAGTATCCAACGATTACTGGATAAACACCATAGTTAAGAGCTAGAGCTTTAGCTACTTTAGCATCTGGACAAGCAGCAGCAATAATTGATTTTGGTTTTAATGTACTGATTTTTTTAGCGCTATAACCACTTGTGGTTGCTGCAATAATTAGTTTAACGTTTAATAAGTTAGCACTTTCAACAACATTATGTGCGATAGCACTTGGAATGTTGTTTTCTTTTGCATATGATTTTTGGTGTGCATAGTCGTAATATCTTTCAGCTTCTTCACAAGTTTCAGCCATGTATTTAACAGCATCTGCTGGATGTTTTCCGATTGTTGTTTCACCAGATAACATAACTGCATCTGTTCCATCTAATACTGCGTTAGCAACATCTGATATTTCAGCACGTGTTGGTCTAGCGCTAGTATACATAGATGCTAACATTTCAGTTGCTACAATAACAGTACGTCCTTTTTTACGACATTTTTCAATGATTTCTTTTTGTAATACTGGAAGTTTATTCATAGGTACTTCAACACCTAAATCTCCACGAGCAACCATAACTCCATCACTTACTTCGATGATGTCATCGATGTTTTTGATGGCTCTATGACTTTCAACTTTAGAGATTATTTGCATGTCTTCTCTACCATGCTCTTTTAATATTTCTCTAGCTGCTAAAACATCTTCTTTACTACTTACAAATGATAGGGCTAGATAGTCACCATCGTGCTCACAAGCATAAATGATATCTTCTCTATCTTGTCTACTTATGAATGGCATATTTAAATGAACACCTGGTACATTGACACTTTTTCTACTTCCTAATACTCCACCGTCAATTATTTTACAGTTAAGTCCATTTTCTAATTTTTCGGTTACTTCTAGTTTCATTAATCCATCTTCTAGTAAGATAACGCTTCCTACTTCAATGCTATCTAAAGCATCTTTATAGTTTACGGTGATGGCTTCTTCAGTTCCTAGAATATCATCTTTTACAATTTTAATAGTTTTTCCTTCGACTAAGTTGATTTGATCATTAGTCATATTTCCTGTACGGAAATCTGGCCCTTTAGTATCAAATAAAACAGCTACATATGAACCTAAATCTTCATTAGCTTTTTTAACTAGATTTAAAGCTGTAGTTTTTTCTTCTTCTGTGGCATGAGAAAAATTAATTCTAGCTACATTCATACCATTTAATACCATTTGTTTAAATGTTTCATATTTGGCACTGCTTGGACCAATTGAACAAATTATTTTTGTTTTTTTCATGTTACCTCTCCTTTTGACATTTTTCACAATAATAAGTTCCGCGTCCGCCAACATTTATTTTATTTATTTTTGAATGGCAAATAGGACACTCCTCTTTGGTGTGAACAAGTAAGTTTTGCTGAAATCTTCCGTGAACTCCTTCACTAGATTCATAGCTTTTTACGGTTGTTCCACCATATTCTATGGCTTTTTCAAGAACCTTTCTTGTAAAATCTATAATATTTTGCAAGTCTTTGTCTTTTAAGTTTGTTGCAATAGTTTTAGGATTTATTTTAGATAAAAAGAGAATTTCATCAGCATAAATATTTCCGATACCGACAATAATAGTTTGGTCTAAAAGTTCGGTTTTAATCGGTTTTTTGTGAAATTTTTGTTTTAAGTATTCTTTGGTTAATTTTTTATCCCAAGGCTCTAACCCTAATTCATTTAATGGTTTTTCGTTAAATGCTTCATCTTTTTTTAGTAAGTACATTTTTCCAAATTTTCTGGTGTCATTATATCTTAAGTCGGTGTTATCTGAAAAGTGAAAAATAACGTGCTGGTGCTTTTCTCTAGGGTCAGTATTTTTTTTGATGTAATATTTACCTTCCATTCTAAGGTGTGATAATAGGTAATAATCATCAAGTTCAAACATTAACCACTTACCTCTTCTTTTGATGTCATGAATTATTTGATTTTTTATTTGGTTTTCAAATTCTTTTATAGAAGGATAAGCTATTATATTATCCCAATAAATTTGAGCGGATAATATTTTTTTGTCTTTGACTTCTTTGATTAATGTTCTTTTGACAGTTTCAACCTCAGGTAATTCAGGCATATTACCACCTACTTCTCTTTGTATTTAGCTTCAATAATTATCTTACCGTTTTTAGATTTTTTTGTTTTCTTTTTTATATATGGTTTTACACTATTATATATTATATATATTCCCCAGCACACTAAGGCAAAAAGCGCTATATATATAAAAAGATGAGCTAAAAAAAATAAGATAATTATTCCTAAAATAAATAGTAAAACTTGTTTTACATTAATGTTCAAAAAAATCACCTAATCAATTATAACATGCTTTTTATGTCATTTCAATTGAAAATAGGTGTTTTTTTGAGGTTTTTTTGAGGTTTTTTTGGATATTTTAGGCTCAAATTCACCATTTCTATCTCTAGGTTAAAATTCAAGTTCTTTAAAATCTCTTTTTAAATTCATTTTAGTACTTCTATTTCTATAATTTATTTTTTCTTTCATAAAAAATCTCTCCATTTCTTCTATTTTATTATGGAAAGATTTCTGTTTATACAATTTTATTTACAGGCTCATAGTTTATCTTGTTTTTCCTTTTGAATTACTACTTATTTCATTTGAATATAATCTATCAAGTTGTTCAGTATCTATGTATATTACTTTCCCACCTGGCGGATTAATTTCTATTCTACCGAAAACTATCCATATTGCATCTATTGGTGTACTTGGCATATCTGCATCTCCATCTGTAAAAATTATCTTATTTTCGACTCTTCTTGTAAATGCATTGATAGCCGCATCAAAGTTAGTTCCACCACCACCATAAAATTCCAAATTGTCAATATCGGATACATCTTTAATTTCAGTAAAACCATAAAACTTTGTATCAAAACATCCAACTTTAACTTTAGATGTTTGTAATATATTTTTACACTCTCTTAAAAAGTTTCTAAGTAGTGTTTCATCTATAGAACCACTCGTATCTAATACGATTTCTGTCTCTGGTCTTGGCATTTCCTCTAAATATGCTGTTACAACACCATCTTCTATGCCCGCATTTTGATATGACCAGTCAACATCATATTTAACAGCTTCTTTTAATAATCTTCTCCAATCAATAAATGGTTCAGCTGTTCCAATGTCAGTTATATTTCTTATTTCACTATTTGTAGTGTTTCCATAACCATGTGACTCGCTGGCTAGTGCTTTTCTTAATTCTTCTAGTTGTTTTTTTCTTAATATTTTATTTTGTTTAAATGTTTCTTTTTCTCCTAATTCTGTTAACTTTTTTATTTCTTCATTCTTTTTCTTTTCTTGCTCTTTATTTTGGTTTTCATCAAGTTGTTGTAGCTGTGATTGTTGTTCTTTTTTCTTATCAAACATTTTACTTGATTTATCTAACAAGCTTTGTTTATCTTCACCCTTGTCGTTAGATTGTCCTGTATTAGATTGTGTTTGTTCTTCTTGATGTCTCTTTTCTACTGCTTTATCCCACATAGAATGAGTGTCATGCCCAACATCTTGTTGTTTTTCTTCTTTCTGTAAATCTTCACCAGAGCCACCACAACTTTGCTCTTTTGATTGTTTATTTTGTTCTTGTGAACTTTCACTACTAGAGCTGCTTTGTTGTTGAAATTGTGATTGCTGTTCATTGTTTCCATTTTGTCCATTACCACCACTTTGTTGTTGGCTACCTTTTTGATTTTTACCATTGCCCTGTCCATTTGGTTGTTGCTGTTGTGTCTTTTCCTCTAAAAGTTTTTTGTACATTTCTTCTGCATCATAATTAATCGCCTCTGGAATATCAACACCACCTTCAACTATAGATAATCCATCTTGTTTTAGAAAAGCATTTATAACCGAATCAGTTGCTATATTCCATAAATCTTTATCTTTACCTTCACTTCTAAAAATGTGATCAAATGCTATATGACATATTTCGTGAGCAAAAATAAATGTTTGCTCTTCATCTGTAATAGATTCAATAAAGTTAGGATTATAATAAATGGTTTTGCCATCTGTTCCTGCTGTCCCTACTGCTGGTTCAGCAATAAAGTTAGAATTAGCTACTACACTTCCAAAGAAAGGATACTTAACTAATAATCTTCTTTTAATAGAGTCTACATTCATAAGTTATCCTTAAATTTGTGCTAATAATGAATATACTTCTTCATTTATTTTATTAGCAGTTAAATCGGAACAAGTAACAATAACCAAACAATTTTTAGGTAATTCAAATGTACTAACTTTTTTATATTTAAGTATCTCAATAAATTTAGTTTGTTCTTCTAATGGTGTTTCATTTATATTTTCAATTACTAAAACTGACGTGTTTGTTTTACTTCTATCTAATAATTCTTTATACCAAAGTGGAGGACAAAAATCTGTATTTTCATAATGCCCATTTAATTCAGATCTATCAATATTTGATTTTATAATAACTGAATTATTAAAAGAATTAGAAGGTATGTTTTGAACCAATAATGGAGATACTCCAGATTTAATATAATTTTCTAATAAATTTAATCTTTCTTTATTCATCTTCTTATTCCTCCTTGTGATAAGCTATCAGCCATTTGTACTTCTGCAAGGCGTTCTAATCTTCTCTCATCTCCATGTGCCCACATAGATTCAAATGCAGCTCTTGGTTCTGCACCTACTTGCTTCATAAAATCTCTTACTACTTCAAAATGCTCATCATCAACAGAGGATAATCCAACTGCTGTTGCAAATTTTTGTGATACATCCATTTCTAAATCTCTACTTGAATAATTATGATTAATTACATCTTCAACACTTATTACTTGCCTACTTGCAAATGCTGTAAAATCCTTTGTCAAATCTTCTCCTATTAATGCTCTTAACATTTCTGGCTGTTTAGTTTTATAAAGTAATTTAGATGCCATTTCCCATTTTCTTGGGTCTGCATTAGGTTTATCTCCAGTATACGGAGTTCTTAAGACATCATGACCACTATAAGACTTATATGCTATGTAAGCATATATAGAAGGATGAATTTTCGCCTCTGATTCTCCCTCTTTATAATCTAATCTTTCGTATTTTTCTTTAGGTGTTGATGCCCATTTTAACCAGCTATCTACTGTTGTATGAATATAAACATGAGCAAATCTGTTGAATAATGGTTCTGCCATTTGATTTGCCGCTAATGAATCATTTAAATCGTTTCCAGCAGCAACTATTCTTGCATTAGGTGGTAACTTCCATTTACCATTTACTTCACCATCTAATACTATGTTAAATGCCATACCTTGTATGGAAGGAAGTGCATTTGTAAGTTCATCAAAGAATATAATATGAATTTTATCTGGTTCAGCTTCACATTTTTCTTTTACTTTTGAATACCATGTTGGTGGTACATCAATCATTTCTCCTGTTGCAGCGTTATAAACACTCTTTCCATTTAAGCTATCAGGAGTTGCATTTCTCATATATATTATTTCTAAGTCTGGATCTAATTGTTTTACTCTTGCTGATTTACCTTCACTTGATCTACCATGTAAGAATACTGGAACATTACTTTCTACTGCTCCTCTTATTATATCTTCTTCTGATACTCCATCAAAATTGAAGCCATAAGGGTTTTGTTTTCTTACCGGTTCTTTTCCTTCTAAATTTTGGGTTTGTTCTACTGATGTAGTTGGTGAATAAACTCTGTCAGTTACTATTTCTTTTGAGAAATAATTATCTATAAATTGTTTTATATCAGTTCTATCAAAATCGCCTTTGTAATCTCTACGATTTTTAAATTGTACTCCAGAAAAAATTAATTTCTTCGAAAGTGCTATATTTGCTCTTTCATCTACTAGCCAAGTTATTGGTTCAACACGAACCCAATATGTATTTCCTGATTGAATTGTTCTACCATCAGACAAAACCTCTCCATCACAGTTTGAATCACCAACAAAACGAATATATTTACTTCCATTATATTCATATTCAGTATGAGCTCTAGGCCTAAAATTTGTATCATAATCTTGGTATCTAACTGAATCTGTTGTATAATTTTTGCCTGTAGTTCTTAAACTTCCATTATTGTATGCTCTTTCTAATTCACGAGAATAATTTTCATCAACAATTGTTTGTGGATATTCACCATAAAGGGTTTCCTTAATTCCACTGGCACCTCTCACTCCGTTCGAGGAGACCATTTGGATTGAAGAGTAAAGTAAAGCTGGGCGAGCCCCACCAAAGCGCTTATAAACATTGAACCAACTTCTAGTACCATTTCGGCTAACGACGCGCGCGTCATTGTTATAAGGTGTTTTTGTCCACCACCAACCAGTTCTATCTTTTCTAGTATTTCCTTCACTAGTATAATCATCTGATGATACATAACCACCTAATAAAATAGAAAAATCAGTTATAGCACATTTTGTACCATATCTACTTATTATATCTAACTGATTAATTCCAAATATTTGTTCAACAGTTAAAAATGTAAAGTTATTCATATATAAATCACCATAGATATCATAACGTATTTTATTTTTTTGTCAAGGCTTAAGGAGATTTAAGGCTTTTTTTGGATATTGACTAGGTAAATTAAACATGATAAAATGTTGTTAGTAAATCAATGACAAAGAATAGTAATATAAATGCTATTTTATAAGAGAGTTAGTGGTTGGTGCGAACTAATAATGGCTTTATATGAATCTACTTTGGAGAGAAGTTAAAAACTTCCGGGATGACCGTTATCATAATTAAGCAGCCGTATAGGATGGTACCGTATTACATATACTCCTAACATAGGGCTGTTTTTTCTTTAAATTGGAGGTGTTTATGTATGAATAACTGGTTAAAATATTTTAGTAATGAAGAAGTTTCTGGATTTAGAAATGCAGAAAATTTATATGGTAAAGCATATTTAATATGTGAAAAGGTTTTTGAAGGAAAGAAAAATAAAGCGGGTATTCCCTATATGGATTATTTATCTATATTAGCTGATTATTTTTCTGATGAGAAAGCTAAAGCTGTTTCTTTAATGCATGATATTTTTAAGGAAACTGATTTAACTGAAGAAGATTTAAGTTATATTGGTTTTCCAAGTGATGTAGTTAAAGCTGTATCGATTCTTACAAGAGGTAAAGATGAGGATTATGATTCATTTATTAATAGAATTATCGATAGTAAGAATGGTTTAGCTTTACAAGTTAAAAAAGCTGATTTGAAACAAAGTATGAATGTTAGTGGCTTTGAGGTATCTGATGAATATTTGAATAGAATTGATGTTAGATATAAGCCACAATATGAGAAAATTTTAGGTTATTTAGATGAAACAGAGGAGAGTTAAACATGATAGATATTAAGTTAATTAGAGAAAATAAAGATTTAGTTAAGGAGAATATTAAGAAAAAATTTCAAGATAAAAAATTACCTTTAGTAGATGAAGTATATGAACTTGATATTAAGTGCCGAGAGGCTAAGGGTAAAGGTGACGAACTTAGGGCATTAAAAAATGAAAAAAGCGCTTTAATTGGCGCTTTAATGCGCGAAGGTAAAAAAGAAGAGGCTGAAAAAGTTAAGGCTGAAGTTAGTAAATATGGCGATGAGATTGAAAGACTAGGTAAAGAGGAAGAAGAATTACGTGAGAAAATATATGCAGATATGATGGTTATTCCAAATATTATGGATTCATCTGTGCCTATTGGTGAGGATGACAGCAAGAATGTGGAATTGGAAAAATTTGGAGAGCCTATTATTCCTTCTTTTGAGGTTCCACACCATGCGGATATTTGTGCGAGATTAAATGGTTTAGATAAGGAAAGTGCGGGAAGAACAAGTGGTAATGGTTTTTACTATTTGATGGGAGATGTGGCTAGGCTACATTCTGCAATGCTTAGTTATGCTAGAGATTTTATGATAGATAAAGGGTTTACTTACTGCATTCCCCCATTTATGATTAGAAGTGATGTTGTAAATGGTGTTATGAGTTTTGAGGAAATGGATGCAATGATGTATAAAATTGAAGGTGAAGATTTATATTTGATTGGTACATCTGAACACTCTATGATTGGTAAATTTCAAGGACAAATTATTAAAGAGGAAGAACTACCTATTACACTTACTAGTTACTCACCTTGTTTTAGAAAAGAAGTTGGAGCTCATGGAATTGAGGAACGTGGACTTTATAGAGTTCATCAATTTGAAAAACAAGAGATGGTAGTTTTGTGTAAACCTGAAGATGGTATGAAGTTTTATGATAAAATGTGGAAGTATACTGTGGAATTTTTTAGAAGTTTAAATGTTCCTGTTAGAACACTAGAGTGCTGCAGTGGTGATTTAGCTGATTTGAAGGTTAAATCATGTGATGTTGAGGCATTCAGCCCTAGACAAAATAAGTATTTTGAAGTTGGATCTTGTTCAATTTTAGGTGATGCGCAAGCTAGAAGACTTGGAATACGTATGAAAACTAAAAATGGTAATGAATATGTGACTACTTTAAATAATACAGTTCTTGCTACTCCAAGAGGTTTAATTGCCTTTTTGGAAAACAATGTAAATGAGGATGGAAGTGTTAATATTCCAGAAGCATTAAGGCCTTATATGGGAGGTATTGAGAAATTAGTTCCTAAAGACTGATATTAATTTATCGGTTTTTTTCATAATAAAAAGGAATTTCGCCTTTCACGAAGTATGTTAATCTATGAAAGGAGGAATTCCTATGTTTTATTTGATAGAACAATTTAGATTTATTATTTATGTTATTTGGGAATATTTTGATTATAAATCAAGATAGATGGCTATCACCATTGGTATAATCGATAGTGATGCCATCTTGTACATTATATATATAGACATTGAAGCATATTTTTCCGCATTTATCTTCTACAGAACTTGCTTCTATTTGAACACCGCTAGCTAGTAAGTTATTACTTTCATAAATTGGAGTTACTCTATATAAAACATGATTGTTTGTTTCATCTATGTAATTTGCAACTTTATTTTCAAAGTCTAACATGGCTCCAGTGTTCATCTGTCTTGTGCAGGTTATTAAGTTTTTTTCATTGGCATTTTCGCCAGTTAATTGATAACCTATTAAATGGCAACGATTATACAAATATTTTCCACTTACAATATCATATTTTATAGTATGCCAGCCAGTAGGTTTAATCATACCGATTGAGCCTCTTTCTATAGTTGGCATAGTTTCTTTTCCAACTTTAGCAAAGGCCCTTCCAGCTCTATTTAAACTATCTAAAGCACTATATGATTCGAATGTTTCTTTAGTATAGTCTTCATCAGTAAAATCTGGTTTATTATTATTTATTTCAGTATAAGCATTACCATTATACTTTGGTATGTTTTCTAGGGTATATGTTTCTTTTGTTTCAATTAATGGTTCAGTTAAAAATTCTTTTATTTCGTTTTGGTATGCAATACACAAGAATATTAAAACTATTAAAGTAGTTATAAATATATTTTGTTTTTTCTTTTTACTTCTTCTTGCCATTATTTCGCCTCAGCCCAGTTTTTTCCGTAATTAATGTCAATAGTTAATGGAACAGAAAGCTCACATACATTATCCATAATGTCGGTAACTATTTCTTTTACTTTTTCTAGTTCTTCTTTTGGTATGTCAAATATTAATTCATCATGAACTTGAATGATCATTTTACTTTTTAGATTATTATCTTTGAAAGCTTTATATACTTTAACCATGGCAAGTTTTATTATGTCAGCAGCTGTTCCTTGAACCGGTGTATTTAAGGCAATACGTTCTCCGCTTTGTCTAATTGTATAGACAGTGTTTTTTAATTCTGGAATGTTTCTTTTTCTATTAAACATGGTTGTTACATACCCTTTTTCTTTTGCATGGTTAATAGATGAATCCATATATTCTTTAATACCAGGATATGTTTGTAAATAAGTGTCAATGAAGTTTTTGGCTTCGGCTGGTCTTATTCCGACGTTTTCAGCTAACCCAAAACTACTAATACCATAAATGATTCCAAAGTTAACAGCTTTTGCTACTCTTCGCATGTTACTAGTTACTAGTTCAAGTGGGACATGGAAAATGTCACTGGCGGTTTTAGCATGAATATCTAATTTATTATGAAAGGCTTCTTTTAAAGATGAAACATTAGCCATATGGGCTAGAACGCGAAGTTCGATTTGTGAATAATCGGCACCTAAAATATAATCAAAGATTGGGACAAAGGCTTTTCTTATTGATCTACCAAAGTCATCTCTTACAGGAATATTTTGTAAGTTAGGTTCAATTGATGATAATCTACCAGTTCTAGTTAGGTTTTGTGTATATATGGTATGAATTTTTCCATCTAAAGAAATTGTGTTTATTAACCCTTCGACATATGTACCATAAATTTTTGATAGTTTGCGGTATTCGATAATTTGATTTATGATTGGATGTTTGTCTTTTAGTTTATTTAAGACATCAATGGCTGTGGAATATCCACTAGCAGTTTTCTTTTTATGTGGAAGATTTAATTTTTCGAATAAAACTTCACTTAGTTGATTAGGGGACGAGATATTAAATTCACATCCTGCACTATTATATATATCTTTTTTTAGAAGTTCTAGTTTTATTTGAATATCTTCGCCCATGTCTTTTAAAACTTGTTTATCAATTTTGACACCGGTAAATTCCATGTCGGCTAAGACGGTGGCTAGAGGAAGTTCAATTTCGTTAAATAGGTATTCAACGTTTTCTTCTTTGATTTTATTTTGGAAAAGTTCTTTAGTTTCATAAATAAATTTAGCTCTATCTACGCAAGCTTTAGCAATTATTTCTTCATTTGGTTTTTTTAAGCTAGAATTTTTACCATATATTGTTTCATAAAATTCTAATTTATAATCTATTTGATTAGCTAGATAAGCCATATCTTCTTTCATATTATAATCTAGTAAGGCTCCTGCTATCATGGTGTCAAATGTTACATTATCTATTTTTACTCCTTGCCATTTTAAGGCGACAATCATTTTCTTTAAGTCATAGGTGTATTTGATATTTTGTGTTAAAAATTCTGGATTTTGTTTTAAGATTTCTGGTGAGATAAAATAAGCTATTTCTTCATTATAGACTCCCATACCTAATATGGATGATTTATGATAGTTTTGACCTAATATTTCTAGATATACTGCAGCGTCTCCATTTATTTTGATATCATCTATATTTTTTACAATTTGTACTTTTACTTCTTTTTTAGTTTTTTCTTGTTTATTTTCTTTTTTTAAGAAAGAATAGAATTCTAAATCTTCATATAATTTGTTTAATTCTTCTCTATTTTCACCTTTATATTTAGTGTCTTCAATGGTTATTTCCATTGGAACGTTTTTGACAATAGTAGCTAGATGGTAAGATTTATAGGCGTTTTCTTTATCGTTTCTAATTTTTTCACCTAATTTTCCTTTGATGTTATCTGCGTTTTCATATATTCCATCTAATGTTTTATATTCATGAAGAAGTTTTAAAGCTGTTTTTTCACCTACACCTTTAACTCCTGGAATATTATCTGATGAGTCGCCCATTAGGGCTTTTAAATCAATTACGTTTATTGGTTTAATTCCATAAGCTTCTTCAAAATTTTTTTCATTATATCTGATATAATCTTTTTGTTTTAAAAGTTTTATATCAACATCGTTTGAGATTAACTGTAATAAGTCTTTATCACTACTTACGATAGTTCCAATAAAATCTTTATCATCATCACAAAATTTAGCAAATGTTCCAATAATATCATCGGCTTCGTAATTATCTATTTCATAGTATTTTATACCCATGGCAGTTAGTAGTTTTTTAGCTATAGGAAACTGCTTTTTTAGTTCATCGGGTGTTTCTACTCTACCGCCTTTATAGTCTTCATATTCTTGATGTCTAAATGTTTTTCCTTTATCAAAAGCAACTATGACATATTCGGGATTTTCTTCATTAATTATTTTATGAATCATATTTACAAAGCCAAATAAGGCATTGGTTGGAAACCCTTTACTATTATTCATAAAATTACCATTATAAGCGGTTGCATAATAACTTCTAAACATGAGGTTATTTCCATCTATCATAATTATTTTTTTCATATACTATCACCTAATAATATTTTAGCATTAATAAATACTTTATAACAAGAAAAAAGTCCATATTTTGAACTTTTATTATTTTTCATATTTAAATTATGAGGTATTACCTTCTTTACACTTTGTCAACATATAGGAATCTTTGGAGAATGTTACTATTGATAAAGAAGAACAAAATGATTATATTAAAAACTTTTGTTAACTAAATCATCTATTTTAACTTCATAAATCTTAGAGAACAAAATACCAAAATAAATTTTGGCATTAGCTTACCTCACGGTAAGCTCTTTCTACTTCACAGAAACCTAAGGCTTCTCCATAGACCAGTATCGGATAGTCGCTACCCTAATTTATATTATTTATTTACCAAAATTTATTGATTAAATAGATTGCTCTAGATATAACATGTATTTTTCTAAACCTTTGAACATTATATTAACTGCTGCATTATAATCACGTTCATGCTCTGTATGACATACTGGACATTCCCATTTCCTTATACTTAAATTTTTTACTTCCTTATTTTGATAATTACAAACATTGCAAAGTTGACTACTTGGATAATATCTGTCTATTTGTATTAGTTTTTTATTATTAAAGTTAGCTTTATATTTAAGTACTCTGATAATTTCTGAAATAGGATTTTCGTTTAAGCCTTTAGCTACATAGTGATTCTTCTGCATACTTCTTACATCTAAATCTTCAGTTACTATAATGTCATTTTCGTTTATTAATTTATTTGTTATATCATGTATCATATGTTTTCTTGCATTTCTTATCTTTTGATATAATCTTTGGATTTTTAGTTTCATCTTATATCTATTTTTACTTCCTTTTTTACATCTAGAAAGTCCTCTTTGCAGGCCTACCATTCTTTTAGTGTTTAGTTTAATGGTATTTTCTATTTTCTCATTAAATGATGTTACTATTAAATCTTTTATTCCTAAATCTATGCCGATTATGCTTGTTGGAACAAAAGATGGTCTTATTAGTTCTTCTTCTATTAAAACACTTACATAATATTTACCGGCATCTTTTTTAATTACTGCACTTTTAATCTCACCAGGCACTACTTCTTTATTTCTATATCCTCTTATCTTTACTTCTTTTAATTTTGGTAAAGTGATTGTTTTATTTTTTAAATCTAGTTTAATACTGTTATAATTATTTCCTTTATAACTACTTTTAATATTATTGGTTTTATAACTTTCATGTACTCCTTTTGCTTTAAATCTAGGATAACCGTTTCCATTAAAAAATCTTTTATAAGCATCTTCTAAATTAAATAGACTATTTCGAAGTGCGCAGCTATCTACTTCTTTCAAAAACGGATACTCTTTAGAAAGTGATGGTATTAATTTCATTTGGTCATAAGTTGATTTACTTTTGCCAGTTTTTTTATATTCTTTTATTTTATCATCCAAAAAATAATTATATATAAATCTAGAGCAGCCAATAGTTTTATTAATTAATTCTTCTTGCTCTTTAGTTGGATACATTCTAAATACATAGCCTTTTAATATTTGCATACCATCACCTTCAATCTTTATTGCAATCAATATATCACGAATAGTTATATTTGTAAATAACTTTTTGCAAACTTTTACCTTTTACAAAGCAAATTCCTAGTAAATAAAATAATTAATTTTTCTAAAGTAATGTTTTTTGATGTATAATTAGGGTTTTCTAATCTACTATAATGTCTTCTTGATATACCTAATAGTGAAGATATGTTATCTAGACTATATGGGTTATCAATTTTATTATTAAGTTCTTTATATTTGTTATAATGCCCTGGCCTAAGTTTTTTTAGGTTAGCAGCAAGGGTTTTAGCATGATTACTGTTTTTTACTTGTTCAGCAATTTCTTCCATTTGATATGCCTGTTTGATATGCATATAAACACCTCTTTTTATAATTATCACATTACGCTTATCGAAAATTAGGACATTTTAGGTGCTTTTTTTAAAAAATGTGCTATACTAAAAATGTAATAAACAAATCATAGAATATTTTGTTTGAAAAGGAGTATGAAAGATGGTTGAAAAAGTGAAGAAATTTTTTAAAAGAAATATTTTAGGAATTATTATTGGGGACTTATATTTGGAAGTATAGGTGTTTATGCGGCAACTTACTTTCCCTATTATGATGTAACATATGACAATAGTTCAAGTGGACTTAAAAGCACTGATGTACAGGGCGCTATTGATGAGCTTTATGGAGTATGTACACATGATGAAACTGGTCCTTCAGTAGGTAATCAATTATTAGATGAAGTAAATATAGTAACATCTGGTGATGGATTATAAAGATGAATATGAAGATAGATATTTTTATAAAGGAGCCAACCCTAATAATTATGTTAATTTTAATAATAGTTTATGGAGAATTATTTCAATCGAAAATGATGGAACTATAAAAATCATGAAAAACGAAAATATAGGAGAAATGGTATGGGATACATCAGTGGGAGTATATTGGGGAACAGCTTCTTTAAATGTTTATTTGAACAATTCTTTTTTAGCAACTTTATCAGATACAAGTAAAATCGTATCTAAAAATTTTAGTATAGGTGAAGTAACGCTTCTTAATAGTAGTTTAAAAAGTCAAGTCGACGAAGAAAATGCCACTTTATTTAATGCAAAAGTTGGAATAATAACAGTTTCTGAATTTTTAAGAAGTAATAGTAATATTAGTCAGTGTTCTACTTTTTTATTAAATTCAGATAATAGGAAAATATGTGTAAATACTAGTTGGATAACTAATACATTATCTTTCGATAATTTTTGGACAATTACTCCAGCAAAGAATAGTTATAATGATCCTTCTGTATATCCTATTGGTTCAAACGGTTATATAGATTATATTAGTAATTCAAGTGCTAAATACCATGTATTTCCTGTTATTTATCTTTCATCTACTGCCAAAGTTACCAGCGGGGACGGTTCAGAAAATAATCCTTATATCATTGAATAAAACACAAAACAAGTCAGATAATCTGGCTTGTTTTAAATTATTTTAAAATAAAGATAATTGACTAGATTCATCCATGCCATCTAGTATGCCCATTGAACGAATTTTTTCTACTAATGTTGAAGATAGTTTAGCTCTTTTTTGGAGATCTTCAATACTGATAAATGGTTGTTTTTCTCTTTCTTCAACTATTTTTTTAGCAACTACTTCTCCTAGTCCATCGATTGCCCTAAATGGAGGAATTAAGTTACCATCATCGTCGATGACAAAGTCATGATAATGACTTTTATATAAATCAATTGGTTTGAATTTTACATTACGAGCTAAAGCTTCTATGGCAACTTTTAAACATTCTAAGACTGATGATTCTTTGTTTGTGGCATCATATCCTTTTTCATTTATTTCAATTATTCTTTGTTTTACAGCTTCATAACCTTTAATCATTGAATTAATATCAAAATCATCATATTCAGCAGAGAACTGGGCAGCATAATAAACAGCTGGTTTATGAACTTTATAATATGCGAGTCTAAAAGCATTAATGACATAAGCTACGGCATGTGCTTTTGGGAACATGTATTTAATTTTACTACATGAGTCAATAAACCACTGTTCTATGTTATTAGCTTTTAATAGTTCAACATATTCAGCCCACTGTTCTGGTTCTTTGGATGCTTTTCCTTTTCTGACGAATTCCATTATTTTGAAAGCTTTTATTGGTTCGACTCCATGATACATTAGATAAACCATAATATCATCACGACATCCAATAACTTCACTGAATGGTACAATTCCTTGATCAATTAAGTCTTTGGCATTACCATTCCAAACATCGGTACCATGTGATAGACCTGATATTTTAACTAATTCAGCAAATGTTTTTGGCTTTGTTTCTCTAACCATTTGCAAGGTAAATGGGGTCCCGAATTCAGGAATGCCTAAAGTTCCTGTATCATTCATTATTTGTTCTTTGGTGACGCCTAGTGGATTTGGAGATAAGAATATACCCATAGTTTCTTTATCATCTAAAGGTACTTTGGTTACATCATCACCGGTTATATTTTGAATTAATCTTAGTTTTGTAGGTCCAGAATGCCCTAAGATATCTAGTTTTAAAACGTCTTGATCAATGGCGTGATAATCAAAGTGTGTTGTTCGCCAAGCTGATGTTGGATCATCAGCTGGATATTGGAATGGTGTAAAATCAAAGACGTCCATATATCCTGGAATAACGACAATTCCACCTGGGTGTTGACCAGTTGTTCTTTTAACTCCGGTACAGCCATTAGCTAGTCTTTCAACTTCAGCAGTGCGCATAGTAATTCCTTTATCTTCACAGTACCCTTTTACATATCCGAAGGCGGTTTTTTCAGCAACTGTGCCAATAGTTCCAGCTCTATAAACATTATCAACACCAAATAATACTTTGGTATACTCATGAGCGGCTGCTTGGTTTAAGTCTGAGAAGTTTAAATCGATATCTGGAACTTTGTCAGCGTGAAAGCCTAAGAATGTAGCGAATGGCATGTCTTGGCCTTCTTTATTCATTTTAGTTCCACATTTTGGACAATTCATGTCTGGGAGGTCATATCCACTACCATAGTCTGCTCCGAGTGATTTTCCATTTAATTCAAAGATTGAGTGTTTACAATTTGGACAAACATAATGAGGTGGTAAGGCGTTAACTTCGGTAATACCCATCATTGTAGCAACTAGTGATGAGCCGACTGATCCTCTACTTCCAACTAAATAACCATCATCATTTGATTTTTTAACTAGTTTTTGGGCAATTAAATAAATAACATCGAAGTTAGCACCAATAATACCAGTCATTTTTTGTTTGATTTCATCTTCTGTAATGTTAGGATTTTCTTCTTTGAATAAATTAATTACGCCTTCTTTATAACTACGCATGACTTTATTTAATTTTTGATGAATTTGGATTTGATATTCTTCTTCGGTCATGTTATCTTTTGGAGTTAGTCTTTTAATTGTATTTAATGGTTCATCTCCATAAAGTTCTGAGGCAAGTCTTTCTTCAATATTATAAGGTAGTGGTTTACCATAAATGCTTTCTGCTTTATCATAAACCATATCAGTGGTTGTTTCTGTACAGTTTGGAATTTTAGGAGCGAAAGGAATACCACCAGTATCGATAATTACTTCAATTATTTCAATCATATCAGCAATTTTATTTGGATTATCAATGACTATTTCTTCTGCCAATTCATTTGGCAAGAATGAGAAGTCTTCTAGCATTTCTTCGGTTGTACGTAGGTGCTGAGAAGGAATTTGAGTAATATCTTTTTTAGCTAGAGGGTGTCTTCCACCACCTGGGACTTTTTGATTAACAATGATTTCTCTATATATTTTGTCTTCTGGCTTTATTTGGTGGACATCGCCTGTAGCAACGATTAGTTTTCCGGCTTCTTTGGTTACCCTGATAATTTTTTTGATATGTTCTAAAAGTTCTGCTCTATTTGCAAAGTCTCCCATTTGAAGTAAATGGTCATATACGGTTGGTGGCTGAACTTCAACATAGTCATAGAAGTTAATTAGATTTACTAGTTCTTCATCGTTTTTACTTCTAGCAAGTCTAAATATTTCACTTTCATAGCAACCACTACCTATTAATAGACCTTCTCTATGTTTTTCAATTTCACTTCTTAAGATTCTTGGTGTTTTATATAAGTATTTTGTATTAGCTAGAGAAATTATTTTGAAGAGATTTTTTAAACCAACTTTATTTTTAGCAATTAAATTAACATGATAACTTGTACCATATTTATGGATTTCATCTTTTGAAACTAGTTTATTTAAATCTTCGATGGTTTCAAAGTTTCTTGACATTAGTTTTTTTAACATTTTATGAAATACTAAAGCTGTTCCTTCGGCGTCATAATCTCCTCTATGGTGGGCAGATTCATCCCATGGAACATCGTATCTTTTAACTAACGCAGATAAACTATGTCTAGCATAGCCAGTATCTAAGGCTCTAGATAGTTCTAGAGTATCGATTACAGTATTTTTGAATTCACCTAGGTTATATTTACTATGAGCCATAGCAATAAATGAGACATCAAATTTGGCATTATGAGCAACCATGGGTAAGTCACCTACCCACGTAATGAATCTTTTAACAGCATTTTCTTCATTATCTTTATCTTGTAACATGTCATCGGTGATGTTAGTAAGTTCGGTAATTTTAGTTGGTAATTTTCTTCCAGGGTTAATTAATTCATCAAATCTATCAGTGATTTCTCCATTATCGATTTTGACAGCACCAATTTCAATAATGGAATCGGCGCCACCAGCATTAAATCCTGTCGTTTCTAAGTCAAAAACAACATAGGTTGTTTCTAATAGTTTTTTATCTGATGGTCTTAAAACAATGTCGACGGTATCATCAATTAGGGTTAATTCTGTACCATATAGAGCTTTAAATTTATCTTTGTCTTCCTTTCCTTTATTGTATTTTGTTACTAAATTAAAGACATGTGGGAATGCTTGACATCCGTTGTGGTCGGTTATAGCTATGGCTTTATGTCCCCAGTTCATGGCTGTTTCTACTAGTTTTACTTCATCAGCGACGCCGTCCATTTGACTCATCTTAGTATGGGCATGAAGTTCTACTCTTTTTCTTTTTGCTTCATCTTTTCTAACTTTATCTGCTTTTGTAGAGATGTTTATGTCTCTAGCGTTTAAAACAATTTCTCCAGAGTATTTATCATTTTTTGTGTAACCTCTAATGATATAATATTTACCTTCTTTTAGAGCTTTTTTATATTTAGTAAAATCATCTTCTTCTCTACAGAATATTTTACAATACATACTATCAGTTCCATCAGTTATTTTTAAGGTTATTATTTTAAAGTTGTTTTTAGATGATTCAAATATGTCTATTCCAAATATTTTAGCTTCTACTGTAACATTATCCATTTCAAAAGTAATTAAGTTTATTGGGGTTGGTTCATTTTTAATTTCTTTGCCCATTATAAATGGGCTTTCTTTTTTGGGGGCAACTTTGGGAATTATTTTAGTTTTTTCTTTTTCGATTTCTTCTCTTAGTTCCTCTGCTTTTTCTTCATTAATTTTAGTTATTATTTTTATATTAAAGCCTGATGATTTTAAGTCTTTTTCTAGCTGCTTTTTAATGCTATTAAATTTCATTTCTTCAGCTTTATTAGTGAGGTCAATTAATAAGTTATCATCATCTAATGTTAAGGAGGTGGTGACAAACATTTTTAAAAGTGGAGCTTCTTTACTATAGTTTTCTAAAAAATGGCGATAATATTCAGTTAATAGTTCAATATTAAAGTTATTTGTATTTATTTGTGATTTTATAGATTTGAAGTTAAAAAAACGAGTTTTTAATTTTTTGTTAAATTCTAAATATGTTTGAAGTGGAAGTGGGTTTGTTAAAGAAAGACAAAAAACATATTTGTCTTTAGTTTTATTACAAACAATTTTATTTAGTTTGCCATTTTTGAAACTGTTTTTTTGGTTCTCATTTAGTTTGATTTGTTCTAATAATAACTGTAATTTGTCATCCATTTTAATCACCTTTTTTATTATAACACAATGGTTTACTTTTTTATCATTAAAAGCGTATAAAAGTTTGCTTTACATTTACTTTAAGTGTAATTTGTACGTTTATATGCTATTTGTTTCTTTTGGTATAAAGTAATATTTTTGAAAGATGTATTAAGAATATTAGGAGATGATTGGTAATATTTTTTAGGATAGTGTAAAAGAAAAGTAAAGAAAAAAATCCTATTTTAGGACTTTTTGTCTAGTTTTTGATAGTTTTTTATAGTTTAAATTGAAGTAAATTATGCGATGGGGTATAGATACTTCTTTAATTAGGACATATACTTTTTCTCCTAATCTTAATTTCTCGTTATGGCCTACAGCTTTGGCGTGAATGATGTCTTGTGGAGTTACATGACCTATAATATTATTATCAAGTTTTATTTTGGTATCATAAGGAGTCATTTCAATGATTTTTCCGCGGTATATTCTAGTTTTATCTTCTTCATACATTCTTTGCATGTATTCAGCCATTTTTAAGTCTAAGACTTCTTTTTCGGCTTGATCAGCTTCTCTTTCCATTTCTGAGTCATGGTCACAAATATCTGGAAGCAGACTATAGTATTTATTTATTTTAGATAGGCCATATTTTTCAAATGGATTAGTTAATCTATGAACCATTAAATCTGGGTGTCTTCTAATTGGTGATGTGAAATGGGTATAGTATTTTAGACCGAGTCCATAATGGCCATCACATGAGCTTGAGTATTTGGCTTTACTCATGCTTTTTAAAATCATGATTGATATTATTTGATAGTTTTCATTATCTTTGAAATGGTCTAAAAAGAAGTTTAAGTCATTTGAATTGTAATGGCCATTTTTAATTTTATTTATTAATCTATCTACTTCTTCTTTAGAACATAATTTTTCTTTTTTTAATGTTTTTAAAGCTTCAATTAAGTGGTCATCATTAGGGGTTCCATGAACTCTATATACTTCTGGGGTTTCTAACCATCTATAGTATTCAGCAACACAGCTATTAGCAGCAACCATGAAGTTTTCAATTAGTTTTTCGCCTTTTCTTTGAATTTGTGGTTTAAAACTTAAGGCTTCGCCTGTTGGGGCGGTGATGACTTTTACTTCATTTGAGGCAAAGTCAACTTTACCACTTGCTTTATTTATGTTATTCATTTTTTCAGATAGTTCATTCATTATTATTAAATCGTTAGCAAATGATTCATAACCTTTCGGAATAATGCCTTTTTCTAATATTTGGTTTACGTCATCATAGTTCATTTTCTTTTTAGAGTTGATAACACTATCATAAATTGAATAATCTAATATTTCGCCATTTGGACTTATCAACATATCAACGGTTTTGGTTAAGCGGTCTTCACCTTCGTTTAAGGAACAAATACCGTTTGAGATTTGGTGAGGAAACATTGGTATTACAGAGTCTGCTAGATAGGCAGAGGTTCCTCTTTTAGCGGCTTCAATGTCTAGTGGTGTGCCTTCTTTAATATAATAGCTAACATCAGCTATATGAACACTTAATAGATAATAACCTAATATGTTTTTTTTGATACTAATGGCATCATCCATATCTTTAGTGTCTTTACCGTCAATAGTGAATATTCTTTGATATCTTAAGTCTTTTCTTCCTTCCATGTCTTCTTCAGTTACATGGTCTTTTATGGTTTCTAACTGTTTTATGACATCTTCTGGGAAGTCTTTGAAGAAACCGTGCTGGGCGGCTATGGTGGCAATTTCGATGTCAGGATCATCTTTATGGCCAATTATTTTATCTATGTGTCCTTCAAAGATGGCTTTATTTTCAATGGTGGCTATTCTTTCTTTACCAATGTTTACTAGTACTCTATGACCTGTGACAATTTGTTTTAATTCATCTTTAGGACATATTACGGTAACATTACCGTGAATAGTGTATGGTATAAATTCACCATCTTTGGCATATTCAAAGACGGTTTTTCCTTTTGCTCTTTTGACTATTTTTTCAACTGAAGCATCAGCATAATTAGTTTTACCATGATGAATATCTTTTAGGACAACAGTATCGCCTTCTAAAGCGCCATTTAGGTTTTGTTCATTTATTAAGTATTTTATTTTATGACCATTATATTCAATAAATACGAAGCCATTACCCAAATTATCAATATGTATTTTTCCTTGAACTTTACCTAGTTGTTTAGAGTCAAACTTTTTATAATATCCTTCATCATCTAAATAAATTTTTCCTTCTTCTTCTAACTCGTTTATTACATTAACAAAAGAAGCTCGCATAGATTCTCCTTTAATGTGCATGATTTTACGGAGTTCATCTAATGTGAGCTTCTTTAAGTCTATATTTTTAAGTATTTCTTTTTTGATATTTTCTAATTGAATTTCTTTTTCCATTATTTTCTCACCCTACAGTTTTATTATAACGGGTTTTCTAATAATTAACAATAGTTTAATTAGAAATATTATTAAAAATGAAGATATATCTATCTTTTCCAGCTAAGTCTTTTTCTGTTTTAATGATAGAATTGGGTAAATAAGTTTTAGCAATTTCGGTGATGGCTTTACTTTGAGTCATGCCTATTTCAAAGGCTATAAGGGATTTTTCTTTTAGGTATGGGTTTATGTTTTGTAAAATATTTTGATAAAAGTATAGGCCATTGTTGTCAGCATAAAGTGCGAGAGGTGGTTCATTATTTTTTACTAATGGATCGATAATTTCATCTTTTGCGATATATGGTGGATTACTAATTATTATATCGAATTTTCCTTTTATATGGTGGAATAGATTACTTTGTTTAAAAGATATTTTAACGTTATTTCTTTTTGCGTTTTTTTGGGCTATTTCTAAGGCTTTTTCTGATATGTCGGTGGCTAAAACATTACTATTTAGATGTTTAGCTAAGGTGATGGCAATGGCACCACTTCCTGTTCCAATATCTAAAATATCTAAGGGAGTGTTTAAGTTTTTAGCATAATTTATGGTTTTTTCCACCAATGTTTCTGTTTCAAATCTAGGTATTAAAACATCTTTATTTACTAATAAATTAACATCATAGAAGTCAACATTGCCAACTATATATTGAACAGGTATTCCTTTTTTTAGTTTGTTTAGACCTTCTTCTAATTTATCTTTTGGAAGATATTTTTTTAAATAATCTTCTAACATTTAAGCCTCTTTTAATTTTCTATTTTGATCTTCAGTTATTAAGGCTTCAATTATATCTTCTAGGTTACCTTCCATTACTCTATCTAGGTTTTTAGTTGTATATCCTATTCTATGGTCAGTTACCCTATTTTGTGGATAGTTATAGGTCCTGATTTTTTCTGATCTATCACCAGTTCCTATTTTACTACGTCTTTCTGAGCCTAGTTTTTCTTCTTGTTCTCTTAGTTTTGCTTCATAAAGTCTAGTTCTAAGCATTTGCATGGCTTTTTCTTTGTTTTGAATTTGACTTCTTTCGTTTTGACAAGTTACAACAGTGTTTGTAGGTAAATGAGTTATTCTAACAGCACTATCGGTGGTGTTTACGCACTGTCCACCAGCACCAGTACTTCTATAAACATCAATTCTTAAATCGCTTGGATTAATTTCGACATCAACTTCTTCGGCTTCTGGCATGACTAAAACAGTGGCTGTAGAAGTATGAACTCTACCTTGGGTTTCAGTTACTGGAACTCTTTGAACTCTATGAGCGCCTGATTCATATTTTAATTTTGAATATACATTATCACCTTTGACCATAAATTCAACTAAAGGATATCCACCAGCATCTGAGTGTTCTTCGGATAATATTTCAATTTTCCAGCCTTGTTTTTCGGCATATTTAGTATACATTCTATATAGGTCTCCAGCAAAGATATTAGCTTCATCACCACCAGCGGCACCTCTTATTTCGACAATAACATTTTTACCATCATTTGGGTCTTTTGGAAGAAGGATTATTTCAATTTTGGATTCTAAATTTTCTTTTTCTTTTGTTAATCTTGAAATTTCTTCTTTAGCAAATTCGCCTAAATCAGGATCTTTAGTCATTTCTTTAGCTTCTTCTAGGTCAGATTCAATTTTTTTATATTTTTGATAAGCGTCATAAGCATCTTTGAGAGAAGCTTGTTCTTTGGTTAGTCTTAAGGTTTCTTTGATATTGGATAGGATTTCTGGTTTACTTAGTTCTTCTGATAATTCATTATATTTTTCTTCAATGGCTTTTAATCTTTCTAACATTTTAATCACCCTTTTCGCAATAAGATTATACTATATTTTATGTATTTTATCAAACATTATAAAAACAAGCTATTGTTTTAGCTTGCATATAAAGTTTATTCAATTTGATATGGGTTATTTTGGCTTCCATCTCCTCCAGTGATTTGGACTTCAGATGAAAGAGTTATGGCAGGCCTGACCGCATGGTTCGTAATGTTCGCGTCGTTGTTGTAGGGGTTGCCGTTAGAGTGCACGTAGAACACGTGGTTAGAGTCGCCGGCAATGGACGACAAGGTCCACCAATAATTACTTGAATCATACATCCACGTGGTATTTTTACATGTACTATAATTACTATTAAAAGTACTATATGTTTTACAGTTTGAATTTGAATTTGTTCTTAAATATTCGCTTACTGTTGGTAATGCTATTTTTCCATTCCATGTTTTACTATTTTCATCATTGACTTGATCGGCTAAATCATTATTATAAACTGTTACTGCACCTATACTATAATCAGATGCAACTATTTGACTTTGGGCTTCACTACTTAAACTATTTAAATATGTTCCATTTAAATATGTATTTAAACTGGCTGGTCTAGCCCAATTATTTGAATTAGATGTATCCCATGCTAAAGAATTGCTAGTATTTATATTTGCTGTTTTCATTATCTTTATAGTTCCATCACAACCTACAGAAATAATTCTCCAGCCTGCAGTTTCTCCATTAAAGGTTACATAATTATTTGGGTTTGCTCCCGTAAAGAAATACCTACATTCATATGGGTCTTTTTCTAACCCATTATCTTCTATTATTTGTTCTCCTGGTGGCTTAGTTGTACATACTCCATATAATTCATCTATTGCTTCTTGTACATCTGTACTTTCAAGTCCACTCACAGTATTATCATATGTCACATCTTCACTTGGAAAATATGTTGCTGCTATTACACTTGCTGCTCCACAAATTATTAAACCTGTTATAAATCCTGGTAA
Source organism: uncultured Bacilli bacterium (assembly GCA_944358535.1). Lineage (GTDB taxonomy): Bacteria > Bacillota_I > Bacilli_A > RF39 > UBA660 > Coprosoma. Next base: position 28,342 of record CALVRH010000007.1, read on the forward strand.
ATATCCAATCATAATTTTCTTTATTTTTTCTTTCATATTTCATCCTCCATCTTTTTGAATTTTTTATCTTAGTTATAGTATATCACAAAAATTACTTTTTGTGTTACATTTTGTGTAACTTACTAATTGTATTACATAATTTTATAATTTAAATAATGAGGTGTTAATCTGAAAAATAATTATATTGTTCATGACTATGTGTGTCTTGAACAAAGTGAAAGGAATGAAACTTATAATGGAAAAGTTTAAGTTACCAAACAATGAGGATGAACAATCTGTTTTAAAAACTGTTAGAATTAAGTTTGTAACTTTAAAGAAAGTTGAAGAAGTGGCAAAAGAAAGCAATTTATCAGTTAATAGAGTTATTAATGAATGTATAGAGTTTGCACTTAATAATTTAGATAGTAAACATGAAAAAGATAAAAATGATTATAATAATTAGTTTAAGATAAAATTTAAAGATTTTATTTAGAATACATAAAAGACTGACATTTTTTTAGTTTGTCAGTCTTTTTTTGTAATAAAGCCGAATAGTTTTTTTACAGGTTATTAACAAAGTAAAATTAATCAAGTTCTTCTTCATCTAATATGGTTAAATCATCATCGTCAACATCGTCGACATCATCTAAGTCTGTATCGTCGATGACAGAGTCATCATCCATGTCATGCATATCTTCTGACGCCATGTCGTCTAATTCGTCATCTAATTCTTTTTCTGTTTCAACTAGGTCTTCTTCATCTTCTGTGTCGTCTTCAAGGTTTACTTGGACTGAGTGACGATCTCTTAAATCCCAAGTCGCGTCATCTAATAAAATGAATGTTTTATCAGTAGTAAGGGTTGTATAGAAATCTCCTATTTTATTTGCATAGTCTTCATCTGACATATCTAGTAATTTACAAATTCTTTTAAAGATTTCTGAAGTATTTAAACTCTTTTTTTCTTCTTTTAAAATCATGGCAGCCAAATCAGTGAAGGAATAAAGTTCTAATTCATTTTTAGACATTTTTGATAATTTCATATTATACCTCCTAAATTACATCTGAATTAATCTTAGAACATTGTATCATATTCTATCTATGTGTCAAGGGTAAATTTTAAATTATATGTAAAGGTGTCGATGAGGTCTTGATTTACCATTAATTTATAAGTAATTTCAAGTTCATCTTTTTTTTGAATTATTTTAGTGGCAAAGGTTTCTAAGTTAATTATTCCATAATTAGTTATGTATGTTCCATGCTCTTTTATACCATTTTTTAAATTTATTTTTAAATGATAATTTGATTTTCTTTCAATAGTTATTATTTTATCAATAGTTATTTTTGTTTGAACATTTTCATCATTATAGATAATTTGGTTATTTCTTTTTATTCCTTTACCTTTAAAAGTATGTGTTTCGCTTGTGTTTTTTAAAGTGGCTATGATATTTATTTTACTCATAAAATTACCTCGCACAAAGATTATAACACATATATAATTTTTTTACTTATATTTTTGAAATTTTTTCCAATAATAATTTTAGAAAGCGAAGTGATTTGATGAAAAAGGAAAAAGTTAAGAAACGAAAAAAATCAAAAAAATGGTTAATTATTATTTTAGGAATTATTTTCTTTTTTATTATTATTTACTTCGGTATATATTTATATGCAAGAATGCAACCAAAATTACCAATTACAGGTGCGAATGGTTATCATTTATACGATATTAATGGTGATGTTTATACTGCAAGTTCTAATGAGAATGTAAGTTTAAAGGATATTTCTAAGCATTTAATTAATGCGACGATTGCGGTTGAAGATAAAAATTTTTACAAACATCACGGGTTTGATTTTTTAAGAATTATTAAGGCGATGTTTGTTAATGTCAAATCTGGAGAAAATTTACAAGGGGCTTCGACAATTACACAGCAATATTCCAAAAACTTATTTTTAGATTTTGACAAAACATGGGATAGAAAGATAAAAGAGGCTTGGATTACAATTAGGCTTGAGAGTCACTATAGTAAAGATGAGATTTTAGAGGGTTATTTAAATACGATTAATTATGGTGGAATATTTGGAATTGAAAATGCTTCTAAGTATTATTTTAACAAGAGTGCGAAAAATTTAACGTTAGCTGAGGCAAGCATGCTGGCGGGTATACCAAAAAACCCAAGTAAGTATTCTCCTTTAATAGATGAAGAGAGTGCGAAGTCTAGACAAAGGATTATATTAAATGCAATGGTTAAAAACGGGTATATTACACAAAGCAAAGCTGATAATGCTTATAATACTGAGCTTAACTACGAAAAAAGTGAGGAAGAGGCAAATTTAAAGATGATGATGTATTATCAAGATGCAGTTATGGATGAACTTAATTCAATAAAGACAATTCCATCTTCTTTTTTGGAAACAGGTGGTCTTAAGATTTATACTAATTTAGATATGAAAGCACAGAAGGCTTTAGAGGATAGTGCGAATAAAAATATTACTAATCCAGATATTCAAATGGCGGGAGTTGTTATGGATCCTCAGACTGGTAAAGTTTTAGCTTTATCTGGAGGAAGGGATTATAACAAGAGTCAGTATAACCGCGCTACGATGGCAAAAAGGCAGGTAGGTTCAACGATTAAACCATTTTTATATTACTCGGCTTTAGAAAATGGATTTACTCCTTCAACAACGTTTACTAGCGAGAAAACGACATTTAGTTTTTCGGGTAATAAGACATATACTCCAAAAAATTACAATGATGAATATGCGAATGGGCCAATTAGTTTAGCTGCGGCAATTAGTTATTCTGACAATATTTATGCGGTTAAAACACATTTATTTTTAGGAGATAGTGCTTTACCGGATATTTTAAGAAGAGTTGGTATTGAAGAAGAATTAAATACTCTACCTTCTTTAGCTTTAGGGGCAGAAGAGATTAATATGATGGATATGATGGCAGCTTATAGCGCTTTAGCGAATGAGGGTTATAAGGTTAAGCCATATTTTATCAGTAAGGTTACTGATATGGAGGGCAATGTTTTATATGAATATAAACCTAATTTAGAGAATGTTTTGAATAAAAACACAGTTTATGTTTTAAATGAATTACTTACAACAACTTATGCGAAGGAGTTTCAAGATTACAATACACCAACTTGTCTTAGTATTGCGCCAAAGATGACACATAAATATGCAATTAAGTCTGGGACAACAAATACGGATAATTTAATTTTTGGTTACAATAAGAATTTAGTGGTAGGTATGTGGACAGGATATGACGACAACAAAGATGTATCTAGTAAGGATAGTTCTAATTTGAAAAATACTTGGGTCGATGTGATGGAAACATATTTAGCTGGTAAAACAGATGAAGAAACATGGTATGAGACACCTAAAAATGTTGTTGGTGTAGCTATTGATCCAATAAGTGGAAAAGCGGCAACTAACGGTTCTAAAGCAAAAGTTTTATATTATATAAAAGGAACTGAACCAACTGAGAATAAAGTTTCATTAGATGAGGCTATTCCGACAGTTAAGTTAGAAGAATAAAGAAGAATAAAGAAGATTAAACTGTTTTAAATTTAATCTTCTTTTATTTTTATATTTCTAAAATAAATGGATTATCTTGTGAGCCATTTCCATCAGTAATTTTGGTTTCTGATGAAAGATATAAACTTGGGCGAACGGCATAAGAGCGAGTAATTCCGCCAAAAGGAATAACATACCCATTATTAAGATTTGTTGCACTAGCAGAATTATTGCTACTAGGTGTCTGTAACCATTCTGTTACTCCACTAAATAAATAATCACTGTTTTTACAATTACTATCATAGTCATAAAGTGTGGTTGATAAACAACTACTTCCTGCCGCATATCCATAGTCACTTGGATACATTAAACCTATATATTGTGTTGTACTTGTTGGATTACTACCGTATACATTGTTACTTCTTTCAGCATCATAATAACCGCTTGCTGTTAAATTGCTAGTATCTGGTCCTCCTAAATAATAGGTCTCTTTTGATATCATATTTTTATATATACTATCTATACTGTTATAATATTCTCCATTTAAATAACTTTTTAAATCTGAATCATCCCAATTATTTATTCCAATTGATGCCCATTTGTAATTTCCAATACTTTCATTTCTGATTATTTATATTTTTCCATCTATTACTCCTATTATTCTCCATAACTCATTATTAAATGATACATAGTTATTTGGGGTTGCTCCATAATATCTGATATCTCCGTGTTCGTCTTTATAGAGTTCATCTGAATTACTTGGTAATAAATCAGTTATAGTATCTGAAGCAGACTTTGGTGGAAAACATACTCCGTATAATTCATCTATGGCATCTTGAACATTTTCTGATTTTAATTCAGTATTTGTATTATCATATGTTGTTTGATTAGAAGGAAAATATGTCGCTGCTATTACACTTATATTAAACGTTGTTATTACTCCTATTATAAATCCTATTAAGTTTTTCTTTATTTTTTCTTTCATGAATACCTCCCCTATCTTTAAGTTTATTATAGCATTTTTTTGTCCTATTAGGACAAAAAAATACATTTTAATTGAGATATTATTTAATTAGGTGATATGATGAAGGAGAATTTAAGCAACTATTACTGCAATTTAGTAAAGAAGAATTTAAAGCGCTTAAAAAAGGAAAGAAAATGGAGTATTACTAAAATGGCGTTAGTTTTAGGGCTTAGTGAAAGTTATTTAGGTCATTTACTTAGTTTAAAATCACCTAAAACTCTTTCGATTCAACTTTTAGGAGCAATTTGTGAAAGAGCTAATGTTCCAATTGTTTATTTTTTTGAAGAGCAAGAACAAAGGTCAAAATAAATTTTGACTAGCTTACCTCACGGTAAGCTTTTTCTACTTCACAGAAACCTAAGGCTTCTCCATAGACCAGTATCGGATGGTTGCCACCCTAATTTTTTTTGTCAAAATTTATTGATTAAATAGATTGTTCAATTCCTCTCATATATATTTCTAAACCTTTAAACATTATATTAACTGCTGCATTATAATCACGTTCATGCTCTATATGACATATTGGACATTCCCATTTTCTTATACTTAAATCTTTGACTTCCTTATTTTGATAATTACAAACATTGCATATTTGACTACTTGGATAATATCTATCTATTTGTATCAGTTTTTTATTATTCCAGTTAGCCTTATATTTAAGTACTCTAATTATTTCTGATATTGGGTTTTCAGTTAAACCTTTTGCCACATAGTGATTTTTCTGCATACTTTTTACATCTAAATCTTCAGTTACTATAATGTCATTTTCGTTTATTAATTTATTTGTTATATCATGTATCATATGTTTTCTTGCATTTCTTATCTTTTGATATAATCTTTGGATTTTTAGTTTCATCTTATATCTGTTTTTACTTCCAGACTTACATCTAGATATTCCTCTTTGTAAGCCTACCATTCTTTTTGTATTTAGTTTAATGGTATTTTCTATTTTCTCATTAAATGATGTTACTATTAAATCTTTTATTCCTAAATCTATGCCGATTATGCTTGTTGGAACAAAAGATGGTCTTATTAGTTCTTCTTCTATTAAAACACTTACATAATATTTACCGGCATCTTTTTTAATTACTGCACTTTTAATCTCACCAGGTATTACTTCTTTATTTCTATATCCTCTTATCTTTACTTCTTTTAATTTAGGTAAAGTGATTGTTTTATTTTTTAAATCTAGTTTTATACTATTATAATGATTTCCTTTATAACTACTTTTAATATTATTGGTTTTATAACTTTCATGTACTCCTTTTGCTTTAAATCTAGGATAACCATTTCCATTATAAAATCTTTTATAAGCATCTTCTAAATTAAATAGACTATTTCGAAGTGCGCAGCTATCTACTTCTTTTAGCCATGTTTTTTCTTTAGAAAGTGATGGTATTAACTTCATTTGGTCATAAGCTGATTTACTTTTTCCAGTTTTTTTATATTCTTTTATTTTATCATCCAAAAAATGATTATATATAAATCTAGAGCAACCAATTGTTTTATTAATTAACTCTTCTTGCTCTTTAGTTGGATACATTCTAAGCACATAGCCTTTTAATATTTGCATGTCATCACCTTCTATCATTGCTCTTCACTATATCACGAATAGTTATATTTGTAAATAACTTTTTGCAAACTTTTACCGTTTGCAAAGCAAATTCCTAGTAAATAATTATGTAGAATTCTACATAAAATTAAAAAAGTTTCCAGTTTAATTTGGAAACTTTTTAGTTAATTGATAGTTTGGAGATTGCTGAAGGTTATAGAAAATTAAGATATATTTAGAAAGTTCATTACCATCAATAGCACTTACTCCATATTTTTTTAAATTTTCTAAGAAAGGTGCATTACTATTATATGGATTTATTTTAATATCTTTTGATATATTTTCAAACAATGGATCTATTAATAGCTGTTTTATTTTATCGCCTTCTTGATAGTTAGCTATAACAAAAGCATGTGGATTTAAGGATGGCTCAAAGAAGGCAATATTAAATATTTGAGATGTTATGTCTTGTTCATCTAGATAATCTTTAATAGCTCCAGCTAGTTCTTCATCAATACTATAATGTATTTGGCTTGGTATTATATTACTTTTTATTTTGTTAACTAAATTCATGATTGTTTGGGCAGATTTATTATATGTTTTGTTTTTATGACTTGCTTCTAATTCAATAATGGAATCACATATTTTATAGTAATAAAATTTAATTATAGATGTAAAATCGTTTTCTTCTCCTATGGCTTTTTGCATGGCTTTTTTATAGGTTTTATTTTCATTACTTGAAATATAAATTGGAGGAAGTTCAACATCCATAAAAAGTTTGTTTAAGAAGGCTCTGATAGTTCTTCCATTACCATCGACAAAGGGATGAACTTTAATTAATCTAGAACTTAAAATTATACATTTATCAATGTATGTAAATAAGTATGATTTATTTGTTTTTACTTCTTCTTGCATGGCTAATATTTCTTTTAGGTCATTATCTAAAAATTTTAATTCAATTCTAATTTCACTAGGAGTTGCTAAATTTATTGGTGCTCCGTCGATATGAGCCTCACTATTTCTTATTAGGCCACCAGCTTCTGGATATGGGGCTTTGGAAAATAGTTTTCTATGCAAATCTAATAATGTATAGATATCGAAGTTTTCATTGATTTCATTTGAAAACAAATATTCATACATTTCTTTTAGACCTTGTTTTTCAAAGTTTAAGTGGGCGTTTTCAAGTATTGATTCACAGGCTATATAATGTTTTATGAAGCTTTCAGCTGTATCATCTAAGTGTCTATTTTCTCTATTTAGTTGATAATAAAAAATTAATAACCTTTTGGGAATGTTTAAACCTGTTTTATATAAATTACGAGTACGTTTTCTTTCTATATAGTCTTCAGATAATTTACTAACGATTTCTTCTAATTCTTTTTGAGTTTTATTTAATGACATAGTTACTCTCCTTTGTGGTGCATATTATAATGTCATTAAAAAATTTTGTCAAACTGAAAAAACTACTTTACGTAGTTTAAACACCCATAGTCATTGTTTCAGGTAAGGTTGAACCTCCATCGATAACAATACCTTGAGCTGTGATGTAACTAGACTCATCAGAGGCTAAGAAAGCAGCAAGATTACCCAGTTCTTCAATAGTTCCTAGTCTTTTCATAGGAATTCCTTTTGCAATACCATCGATGACGCTTTGAGGATTATTTTGATCTGATTCTTTAGCCATACCACTGACCATTGGAGTCATGATATAACCCGGCATAATTGCATTTACTCTGATATTCTTATCGACGAGTTCAGCGGCTAGGCTTTTAGTAAACCCGATTAAGGCGGCTTTTGTTGTTGCATAAGCAACTTCTCCACTATCAGCAACTAATGGACCAGTGACACTTGAGAGATTGATTATAGATCCTTCTTTCATATAAGGGATAGTGGCTTTAGTTACATTCCAAGTTCCTTTGATATTTATATCGAAATGAAGGTCTCTTAAATCATCGTCCATTTCCATAAATGATTTTAATCTACAAACTCCAGCATTATTGACTAGGATATCTATATTACCCCATTTATTATTAATATCATGTATGGCTTCTTGGACTTTTTGCATATCTCTAATGTCAATTTTATAGCCTAAAACATTATTATTCTGATTTAAATTATTTACAGTTTCAGTTAATTTATCATCATAGTCTAAGATGGCTACTTTGGCTCCTTCTTTTAAAAATACTTTAGCAATGCCTAATCCATTTCCCATTGCTCCACCAGTAATAATGGCAATTTTGTTTTGTAATTTCATTTAATCTTCCCTTTCTAATTCGATTATTTCAAGTTCATCACCGGTTTTAACGCCAAAGGCGTTACCTTCGTCAGTGTCAATGTGCATTTCAAGTAATGATGGATCTATTATTTTTAAGTAAACATTATTTAAAATTCCACCTTTTTCACCATCGATTTTAACTTTGACTTTTTTTACACCTTCTAGGTGATATTTTTTTATTTCTTCTGGACTGATATGAATATGACGGTTAGCTAAAATGCAACCTTCTTTTAGGTCTAACTTCCCTTTAGGTCCAATAACTGTTATTGGACTAGAACCTTCTAAGTTTCCTGAGGTTCTGATTGGTGGATTTAATTTTAAAGTATAAGCATCAGTTCTAGAAATTTCTATTTGCGTATAATTTCTAATTGGTCCAAGGACTCTAACATGTTCAATTTGTCTATCACCATTTTTTAAGGTGACAAATTTATCAGAGGCAAATTGACCTGGTTGACGTAAGTCTTTGACTTTGTTTATTGGTTCATCACCAAATAATATTTTATAATCTTCTTTTTTTAAATGTATATGCCTATTAGATACACCTAAAATAACTTTCATGCAATTCCTCCTTTTAGTAGTTTTTTATTCTACTTCTTTTTTAGTATAACATATTTTAAGCTTTTAAGAATATATTTATATGGAAAGGATGATTAAATGAACAATAATTTTGTAAACCAAAATGGTTTTCCGGGTAATCCGATGTATACAAATAGTGGGAATGTTCCTAATCAACAAACACAGATGAATTTTAATGTTCCTGCCGAACAATCATATATTGAAAATATTTTGAGGTTAAATCGAGGTAAAAAAGTTGAAATATACGCATCTTATCCTGATTCAGATGAATGGCGTAACAAGGTTTTTTCTGGAATAATTGAGCAATCAGGACGTGATCATATTATTTTAAGTGATCCTAGCAGTGGGAATTGGTATTTGATTTTAATTATATATGTGAATTTTATTAAGTTTGATGAACGAATTATTTCTGATCCGGAATTTTATCCAAATAATTGAAATGCCTTAAGATATTTGTTATAATGTTTTTAAGGTGATGATATGGGCACATTTATTGTTTTGACATCTATTTTGCTGGCGGTTAGTTTACTTATTATTTGGGTGGCTAGTAGTTTCAATCAGTTTCAGGTACTAATTATTAGAATTAATGAGGCTGAAGCAAATATTGATGCGGTTTTAAGAAAAAGATTTGATTTATTAAACAAGTCTATTGATGTTATAAAAGCTAATACAAAAACTGAGGACGATGTTTTGGAACAAATTATTAAACTTCGATCTAGAAAATTGAGTAATTTCGATTTGGATAGAAAGTTATATGATGGTTTAAAGGAGTTTGAGAAATATAAGGAAGAATATCCAAAACTAAAAAGTGCGGAATCTTTTATGAAAATTGATATTGCTTTAAATGAGTCTGAAGCAGAGATTGTGGCATTTAGAAAATATTACAACGATATCATTACAGATTATAACAAATTAGTTAAGGCTTTTCCTACAAATATAATTGCTTTAATTTTTAAATTTAAAAGCAAATTATATTTTGATGGCAAAGATATGAATGATGAAATTGTCGATGATTTTAAACTATAAAAAGTTCCTTATTTGGAACTTTTCTTTTTTTTTCGGCGGTGATGTATAATAATTATAAATAAGATTATAAAGATGGCAGCTGCTATACAAGCATACACAATGTATGTTTCGTCTTTTTTTGTTTCTTTTTTTTCTTCTTTTGTTTTTTCTTCGGTTTTAATGACGTATTCGCCATTTCTTGTATATAGGTAATTTTCTCTTGCATATCTAGCTACATAATCTTTATTTTGAAGTTTTGTTATTTCAGTTTTCAAGTCACTTGCATCAGTTTTTAAGGTGTTTAATTGATTGGTTAATTCTTTTTCCTCATTGGTCAATTTATATAAATCAATACTTGTTGTAACTAAAGTGAATGCGCAATAAACAATGATAAAAATAGCGATTGGTCCAAAGACAACAAGACGTCTTTTGGCTTTTTTTGGTACTTTTTTCTTGGCCATTTTATCACCTTACTTTCTAGTAAAAGTATAGCATTTTTCACATTTTTTTACAATGAAGGTTGTATTTTTAGACAATTTGTTTACGTGATTTGTTTTTTGGGGGTTTAAGGTGTTTTTTTATTTTATTTTTGATAATATTTTCTATAATAAAACCTACCACTATCATTATTAATTCATAAGGATGAAAGGTGGCATTATTTATTTTTAATAGAAGGATAAAATAAATTAAGACACTTAAAAAAACTACAAGGGTGGTGCCTATAAGTTTAATTAATTTTTTTGAGCTATAGATTATTTTATGATTAAGATCTAGAAATAAAGAAAAAACGATTCCAAAGGCAAAGGAAAACAATAAGGAATTAATTTGAATATTTAATGGCATTATTTAAATAATTTACCTAATAAACCGCCATCTTTTTCTTTACTTCCATCTTCTGTATAGGTAATACTATCGACTTTACCTTTAATAGATACATTTCCTTGATAGGTATCTAGTTTAATTATTTCTAAGCCTTCTCCTTTTAGTGTTAAGTTTCCCATACTTGTTTCCATAAAAAATTCGTTTTCATCAAAGCTTTCAATTTTTTTGACACCAGTTATTATAATGTTTTTTCTTTCATTGATAGTAATACTATGATTTAATGAAGTTATAACACTATCTATTTTGTCCATAATATATCCCCTTTCTAACCAATTATATGTTTAGAAAGTGAACAAAATACCAAAACAAATTCATAGTAAATTAAAAAGACGAGTTATTCGCCTTTTTCTTCTTTAACTTTTTTATATTCTTCAAGGATTGCGTCTTCGAACATTTTGCGACACTCTGGTGTAATTGGATGTGCGACGTCATGATAAGTACCATCGCTGTTCTTACGACTTGGCATAGCTACAAATAAGCCATTATCACCCTCGATAATTCTAATTCCGTGAATTGCGAAGCAATCATCTACTACTACTGATACGATACCACGCATACGGTTTTCACTGTCGACTGTACGAACGTTGACTGATGTGATTTTCAAGCTAACCTCTCCCTTCTAGCATGATTTCATTTTCAGTATACAATATTTTATTCTAAAAATCAAGTATGAAAGACAGTTATTCATATATTTTGATTGTTTTTGTGATTATATCGGCATATGAAAATGATTTTATTGCTTTGGTTTCTATAAGCTCGATTAAAAATACACAGTTATATATTTTAATTATTTTGGCTTCATATGTTTCATACTTATTACGTCCAAGGTTACATTTTATTTTAACAATCTTGTTTAAGTATGGTCTGATGGCTTCTTTTATGGTGTTCATGTTATAAAGTTTTTTAGCGGGGATAACCAACATACATGGTTCCTTTCGTTATTATGCCACCCATTCCATCTTTACCATATTTAGTTCTTTCTAATATTTCTTTTATATCTATATCTTTATTAATGTCTGAAAGACTCATTTTGGCGGCAACAATAGCTGGATCTAAAGCGTGAATATTAATTCTTTTAGGACTTGAGGCAAAATTGGCTCCAGCTCTAATTAATTCTTCATAATATGATGAACAGCCGCCAGCAATAATTATTAATTTTTCATGACTATTTTCATATTTTCTAGCTTCTTTTATGGCATCTGAAAAGTATTTGCTATTTTTATATGCGTCGATATTATTTTGGTCACCTTTTCTTTTATAGTAGGCGTCATGGCCAGTTATCACAACAATATTTGGTTTATATTCATTTAACCACTCGGTTATATGCTCTGGCATGTTTTTTTCGTCTTCCTGAATTCCCATAGCCCAGATATTGGTATCTTTATAATAGTCTAAACAGCGTTTTAAGAAGTCAGAATCACTATCAATATGAAGGATTTTGCCTGGAAGATAGAAAAAATCATTTCTATCTAGTTCTTCACCTTGATGTATTCTTTCTAAGAAGGGTTTTTCTCCTTCTATATCGCCACCTTCATGTTTTTTTAAATCTGTTATTTCACTATCGACAATTAGTCTAACATTTATACCTTTTAATTCACACATATTGCCTTCTATTTTGAGAATTTTAAAAACAATGTCATTATTATGTGAATTTCGGGTTACTAAATCTCCTATTTTAAAATCCATATTATCACCCAAATAAGTATATGCTTTGGATATTTTTTTATAACAAAAAAGGGTTAGTTAGAAAATTAATTATTTAATTTCCCAACATCCCCTATTTATTTAATATAGCATCTATTGGTTTAACTTTATTAACACTATTCATTATAGTAAAGGTAACTACCAAGGCGATTACAATTGTGAATACTAACATTCCTAGTGGTACTAGTGGAGTTATTAGCATTCCATTTACTTTATAATACATACTTCCAAACATATTTTGATTTAAAATATTACACGTATAAAGCCAACCAATTACTGATAAAATCCATGATATGAAGCCAATGATTAGGGACTCATAAGTAAATATTTTTAAGGTGTCTTTTCCTCTAGCTCCTAAGGCTCTTAATATTCCGATTTCTTTTTTGGCATATGAGATTGATACGCCTATGAAGTTTGAAAATAATAAAATAGTAAATAGGACAAAGACTAGACTTACAACTAGAAGATATATATATAAATCTTTATATATTCCTATAATATTTGAAAGATCACTATTATTTAATCCAAATATTTCATAGGAATAGTATGTGCCATTTGGAAAATCGCGGACATATCTATATTTTAGATTATTAAATACTTCTTTTGGATGATTTATATCGTTATCATATATGTAAATATAGTTTTGGACTTTTTCACGAGGAGTATATTCTTCAACATATTTATTACTAACATAAGAGTTATCCTCTAAGGTAATACCTTTAATTGTAACTGGAGTATCATCATAATTATTAGTTTCAGAATTAAATACTCTTAATTTTAATCTTACATTTTGAAATCTTTCATCATTTTTTATATAGTTTTCGGTATATGTTTGAATAGCTTCTAACTGGGATATATTATTACTTTGAATTAAATAATTTTGCAGACCTTCATTATAATTATAATCTAATGTTTGTAGGTCATTTACTGATACTATTACTTCATCTTTATTTAAATTATCAAAGGTTTGTATACCATTTGAAGTTAATACTTGGACTGGCTTTTTTATATTTTTAAGATTGCCTGTAGACATTTCTTCTGATGATATTCCATATGTATTCATAACTTTTGTTAAAAACATTTTATCTAAAATTAATTCTTTATTATTATTTAGTTTAGCTGATTTGGTGAATCCTTTTACATAGGCGGTAGAACTTAAACTAGCATAGGTTTGTTCATAGTGAGTATATAAATTATCATTTTTAAATTCTTTTTTATTTTTATACTCTTTAAATAAACTATTGTCATCATCAATAACTCCACTTATGGTGATAAAATTACCTCCTAATTTTATTTGATGATTTGAGTTTATTAACTCTTCAATACTATTAGGTTTATATATTTTATTTTCATTATCCATAACACCAAATTTTATTATATATTCAGCTAGGTATTTATGAATTACAAGTTCCCTATCGGTTGTTGGAAGACTTCCAATAATTTTTCCTAGAATTTTATTATCTTCTATTTCAACATAATCTCTAATTATAGGAGAGATACTGAAATACTGTTGTGTATTTTCATCTTGATTACCGTAAGTAAATTCTAGCATTTGTTCATTATCATATAAGCTATATGCTTGATTTAAAGTAGAGTTGGTTGTTTTTTTTATATTACTTATATCTTGATTATTAAGAGGTAATGTTTTTGAGTCACTACGTCCATAATATTTTGTTTTACCTATAATATAAACAAATTTATTATTATCTTTCATGGTATTTGTTATAAATGTTTCTTTATCAAAGATTAAACAGCCTATAGTGAAACCCATAAAGATTAAAGACATAGCAGTTAAAATGCAGGTCATCACTAGCTTGAATGGTTTATGGGTTAAGCCTCTTAAGGCCATTTTAAAGCTATATGAAAAAGGTAGTTTTGATTTTTTTAGATTGAATTTTTCTTCTTTTGGTTCAGTTTCTGGATTAGTATCGTTTGTTATATTTCCATCTGATATTTCGATTATTCTATCGGCATAGTTTTTTGCGGATTCCATGTCATGAGATACGACTATAACTAGTTTTTCTTTAGATATTTCTTTTAATAAATCAAAGATTTGTTTACTAGATGTTTGGTCGAGGTTTCCAGTTGGTTCATCGGCTAAAATTATTTCAGGGTTTTTGATTAAGGCTCTCGCAATAGCTACTCTTTGTTTTTGTCCGCCTGATAGTTCATTTATTTTTCTTTGATCTAAATTTTCTAGTCCGAGTTTTTTTAATAACTTATCAATTTCTTCTTTAGATGATTTTTTATTTTGAAGTCTTAAAGCTAGTTCAATGTTTTCTAAGACACTATACTCTTCTAAGATATTGAATTCTTGAAATATAAAACCAATATAAGTATTTCTATATGCATCATATTGTTTGTTTTTAAATTTACTTATGTCTTTATTATTTATGAATAGTTTACCGCTTGTTATATTATCTAGTCCACCTAGTAAGTTTAACATGGTAGATTTTCCACTACCAGATTTACCTACTATAAAAACCATACCCTTATTACCAATTTTTAAATTGATATTGTTTAGGGCTTTGGTTTCTACACCTTTTTTTGTTTTATAGATTTTACTGACATTTTTAAACTCTATCATTTTAATTCCTACCTTTTATTTAATATAGCATCTATTGGTTTTATTTTATTTGTTTTTCTAATAGCAATTATTGTTATAATTACTGATATGATTATGGTGAAAATAAACATTCCAATAGGTATTAGTGAACTTTTAACAAAGCCATTTAAAATATAATATGCGTTACCAAACATACTTTTATTTAATAAATCACAAGTGTAATTCCAACCAATTATTGATATAATCCAAGATATGATTCCAATAATTAGAGCTTCATAAGCAAATATTTTTAAGGTGTCTTTATTTCTAGCTCCTAAGGCTCTTAATATTCCGATTTCTTTTTTAGAATATGAGATTGATACACCGATAAAGTTTGAGAATAGTAAGATAGCAAAGACTGTGAAAACTAAGCTTACTATTAAAATATAATTTTTTAAAACTATATACGTACTAATGATTTCATTAAGATCGTTTGCACTTACACCATAAACGTTATAGGTGTACTCTACTCCTTCATGGGTCATATTTAATCCATTATCGTATTTAAAGTTTTTAAACATTTTTATTAGATGATTTAGATCATCATCATAAACAAATAAGCTATTTAAATATTTTGTTTGGATATCATATTCTTCAGCATATTCATTACTGATATAAGAATTTTCATCAATGATGATGCCGATGATTTTAACATCTCTAGTTTCATCTATTCCTTCACGGTTATCATATAATTTGACTTTTATATTATCAAAATTTTCTGTTTGCATATAATTTTGAGTATATGTTTGAACAGCCATATTATAAGGAATGTTCATATTTTGTTTAAGATAATGTGCTAGTGCTTGTTCATAATTAGAGTCCATTTTCTGCATGGCTTTTATAGATAAAACCACTTCATTTTTAGCTAAAGTGTTTATAACCTTTAATCCATCTTTAGTTATTACTTCTTTGGCATTATCTTTAATATTTTTAAAACCGCTTTCGCCATTCCACTGATCGTATTCATTTCTTTTATCAATTACTTTTTCTATATATATTCCATCTAAAAGATTAATGGCAGTATTATTTAATTTTACGGTTTTAGTAAAACCTTTTACATAAACATTACTTGATGCATCAGCATATATATCACTATAAAAAGTTCTTAAATCAAAGTCATATATATTAGAGCCATCTTTGTATTTTTCTAAAGGTGAATTATTATCATCAACGACTCCACTTATAGTTACGTTATTTTCACCTAATTTTAATTCATGTTTTGAGTTTATTAAATCTTCGATAGTTGCTGGTTTATATAGGTTATTTTCGCTATCAACAACACCATATTTTATAATGTATTCAGCTAAATATTTATGGATTACAAGTTCTCTATCAGTTGTTGGAAGATTACCAATAATTTTTCCTGGAATTTTTTTATCTTCTAATTCAATATAGTTATTTATAAATGGAGTTCTGATATAATAATGAGGTTTATTATCTGGGTCTACTTCTCCAAATTCAAAGCCTAAAGGGTATTCATTATTTTTTAAGTTATACCCTTTATTTACTTTTGAACCAGTTATTTGTTCTATTTCTTTTACATCTTTATCTGTAAGAGGTGTGGGATAAGAACCTCCGTCACCATCAAATTTTGTTTTAGATATACTATAGACATGTCTATTATTATCATTTAATGTTTTAGCTATAAATTCTGGTTCATTAAATAAATAACAGTTAATGGTAAAGCCCATGAAAATTAAGGCCATAGCGGTTAGGATGCAAGTCATTAATAGTTTAAATGGTTTAATGGTTAAGCTTTTTAAAGCCATTTTAATACTATAAGAGAATGGTAGTTTTGATTTTTTTAGATTGAATTTTTCTTCTTTTGTTTCAGTTTCTGGATTAGTATCGTTTATTATATTTCCATCTGATATTTCGATTATTCTATCGGCGTAAGTGGCGGCTGACTCCATATCATGAGAAACTACTATAACTAGTTTTTCTTTGGATATTTCTTTTAATAAATCAAAGATTTGTTTACTAGATGTTTGGTCAAGGTTTCCTGTTGGTTCATCAGCTAGAATTATTTCAGGATTTTTGATTAGGGCTCTCGCGATAGCGACTCTTTGTTTTTGTCCTCCTGATAGTTCATTTATTTTTCTTTGATCTAAATTTTCTAGTCCTAATTTATTTAATAAATTATCAATTTCTTCTTTAGATGATTTTTTATTTTGAAGTCTTAGAGCTAGTTCAATATTTTCATAAACATTATAATTTTCTAAAATATTGAATTCTTGAAATATAAAACCAACATAAGTATTTCTATATGAATCATATTGTTTATTTTTAAAATTACTGATGTTTTGATTATTTATTAATAGCTCTCCACTTGTTATATTATCTAGTCCACCTAGTAAGTTTAACATGGTTGATTTACCACTACCAGATTTTCCAACTATAAAAACTAGGCCCTTATTACCAATTTTCAGATTGATATTATTTAAGGCTTTAGTTTCTACTCCTTTTTTAGTTTTATAAATTTTACTAACGTTTTTAAATTCAATCATTTTAACCCCTACTCTCTACCTTAATCATATCACAGTTTTTTCATAAAGTATAGAAAAAACTCTGAAATGAATCAGAGTTTAAAATTTAAATTTTTAAGTATTTTTTAACAGCTCTCCATGAACCAAACATACCCACAGCAATACCAATTGCGAGTAAAATTAAGGATGTTGTATAGACAAATGGTACTGGTTCAATTAGTTTAATAAATGGTGAGAACAAATGACCATCAAAGTTTCTATATAGTGCATTATATCCATAAACTGTAGTTAAGATTGGTATTATTGAACCTAATGCTCCTAGTAACAAACCTTCGATGATGAATGGAATTCTAATATTTAAGTTAGATGCACCAATTAATCTCATGATACCAATTTCTCTTTGTCTAGAGTTGATTGTAATTTTAATGGTATTAGAGATTAAGAAAGCGGTAACTAGGATTAGAGCAACAACTGCGCCAATACATATTTTGTGAACGAAGTCAAAGGTAGAGATTAATTGTTCAACCATTCCTTCACCATATTTAACTAATGTTATACCATCAATTTTTTCGATTTGCTTAGCAACATTGTCAATTTTTTCAATGTCTTTTACTTTTACTTGGAAAGTATTTTGGATAGGGTTTTCGTCATCAGTCCAGTTTTTCATGATACTGTCGAAAACATCTGATGAATCGCGCATTTCTTTTGTAATATCTTGTTTTGAACGAAATTCATACGTATCAACATTATTAATGGTACTAATATTATCTTTAATTTCTTCTATTTGTTCATTGGTGGCTTCATTATTAATGAAGGCAACAATAGTTACATCTCTTTCAACAAGTTTTGTGAAGTTATCAACATTATTAGATAAAACTATAGATACAGCTACTACTATTAGAGTTATAGTTATACATGAAATAGAGGCAAAAGATAAAGAAAAGTTTCTAAAGACACCTTTAAAAGCATCTCTAAAGTTTCTTCCAATAATTCTAAATGTTTTCATTGCTATAAGTTCCTTTCTCATAATCTTTTAATACTCTGCCTGAATCTAATACAATAACTCTTTTGTTCATTCTTTTAACGATATTAATATCGTGAGTAACCATAATAATGGTTGTACCTAGTTTGTTGATTTCTTCTAAGACTTCCATAATTTCCATTCCAGTTGTTGGGTCTAGATTTCCAGTTGGTTCATCACAAATTAATAATTTTGGTCCATTAACAATGGCTCTGGCGATAGCGACACGCTGTTGTTCGCCACCTGATAGTTGTGATGGGTAGTTTTTAATTTTATTTTTAAGACCAACTAATTCTAGGACTTTTAAGACTTTTGCATGAATTTCGTCTTTAGGAAGACCAAATATTTCTAGAGCAAAGGCGACATTTTCATAGACTGTTGATTTTGGTAGTAATTTATAGTCTTGAAATACGACACCTATTTTTCTTCTTATTTTATATACTTTACCATTTCTTAGTTTACCAACGTCAATACCACCAACTATTATTTGTCCAGAAGTTGGTTTTTCTTCGCGGTAGAGCATTTTTATTAGAGTTGATTTACCACAACCAGTTGAACCTATTATAAAAACAAAATCACCTTTAGCGATGCTTAGATTTAGATTTTGAATGGCTGTGACACCGGTTTTATATGTTTTTTTGACGTTTGTCATTTTTATTAAATCCACTACTATCACTTCTTTCTAATTAATTTTTATGGCCCTTTATCTCATATGTATCAATGACGATTACGAAGGCATCAGGGTCTAGTTTTTTTATGGCTTCAGTGGCAACAAAGTATTCTCTAGTTGGGATAGCACACAAAAGTACTTTCTTTTTTTTATTAGTATATCCACCTTCAGCATCAATTTCTGTAACGCCATGATTTAGACTTTCGATAATAAACTGTTTAATGGCATCTTCTTCAGTTGTAATTATTTCTAATGTTTTATATTCAGATATACCTAATATTACTCTATCACTGATTATACCAGAGGCATATAAGGTGATAAATGAATAGATAAATGATTGCCAGCCAAAGAAGATTCCACCAGCTAGCATGATTAAACCCTCAGAATATATATTTGATTTACTATATGGCATTTTTCCATATTGAGATAATATTTGTTTCAAAACATCAGTTCCACCAGTGGTGAAGTTGTTTTTGAAAACTAAACCTGTTCCAATACCACTAATTAAAGCACCACATAAGGCAATGACTATCATTTCGGTATTTCCTAAGTCAATGTAGTTTGGTAAGAATTCAGTAGCTTTAACTAAAACTGGGTATAAAATAGAACCTACTATAGTTGGCTTTGTTTTATCTACGCCTAAGAAAACAAAACTGGCAATTAATAATATAATATTACCGATTAAGATTATTAATGATGGATCAATGTTCCAAAGTTTTTCAGTGATGATGGACAAACCACTTAGTCCAAATATCAAGTTACAGGGTTTTAAGAAGATATTAAAAGCGGCGGCTGATAAAAAAATACCTATTAAAAATTCAATATATCTTTTTAATTTTTTACTACTTGTAATTTCTTTTAAAAGATTGGTCGTATCTATTTGCTTTTTTTTAGCAAATAACATTATTCATTCCTCCTTAAATTAGCGTTTATAAATTTATCTAAATCACCATCCAATACTTTATTTACATTAGTTTCTTCACAGTTTGTCCTATGGTCTTTAACTAATGCGTATGGATGCATAACATAACTTCTAATTTGGGAGCCAAAATTAATATCTCTTTGTTCACCCTTTAACTCTTTTAATTCTTGTTTTTTATTTTCTTCTTCAATTTCATATAATTTACTTTTTAAAATTTGCATGGCTTTAGCTTTGTTTTGAACTTGGCTTCTTTCGTTTTGACAAGTGACGACAATTCCAGTTGGCAAGTGGGTTATTCTAACAGCACTATCAGTGGTGTTTACACTTTGGCCACCAGCTCCACTACTATGATAAACATCTATTTTTAATTCTTTTTCATTAATGTCAACATTTATAGAATCATCAATGACTGGAGTGACGGAGACTGAAGCAAATGAAGTATGTCTTCTAGCGCTTGAATCAAATGGAGATATTCTAACTAATCTATGAATGCCTTTTTCATTTTTTAAGTAACCATAAGCGTTTAAACCTTTTACGATAATTGTAATACTTTTGATTCCAGCTTCAAGGCCTGGTTGCTGGTCAATTATTTCTAATTTATAATTTTTCTTTTCAGCATATCTAGTATACATACGATATAGCATATTGGCCCAATCGCAAGCTTCTGTGCCACCTGCTCCAGAATGTATTTCTAGAACTGCGTCATTTTTATCATATTCACCATTTAATAAAACGATAGTTTCAACTTCGTCAATTTTTTTAGTTAAGGTTTTATTTTCTTCCTCAAGCCAAGTTAAGCTTTCTTCATCTGATATTTCTAAAGTTTTAGCCATTTCTAAGTAGTCATTAGTTTCATTTAATAGGTTTTCTACATCTTCTAGAACTTTTTTTTCACTATTTAGTTCATTGATAACTGCTTCACTATGCTTTTTATCATCCCAAAAATTTGGGGAAGACATTTCTGTTTCTAATTTTTTTATATTTTCTTGTTTGGCTTTTGGGTCAAAGTGACCTCCATAGTTCGTTTAGTTTATCTAAATGTTTTTGATATACATTAATGGTTTCTTTTAGTTCCATAGATGAGCCTCCTATCATTTATTTATTATATCAGATTATTTATATTTTTACTAGGTAATTTAGATGGAAAAAATATACAAATTATTTGTTGTATATTTTTTTGATAATGAAATATTTACAATCATAAGCTCCATTAATTTTAATATATTCCTCTGCTTTTTCAATATCGTTGATGTCTTTAAATTTTGGGTTTTCTTTATTACAAAAGCCTTTTAGACGAAGTTTGCCATAAGACCAGTCACCAAGTATATAATCGTAGTCTTCAAAATATTCTGTATATTTTTCTTTAATAGCATCATAATCAAAGCCATTTTTATAGTCTTTGATTAGTTCATAATCATTATTTTCAATTTTATATGTTTTCATGTTTTATCACCATTTTTATTATATCATATTTTATTCATTTGGCAGAGTTAAAGATGGCGATGTGGTATTTAGATTTCCATAGTAACTTGGGACTACTCCATTTACAAGTTTTAAAGCAATGGGGACTTTAGTTTCTAATTCAATTGGTTTATCATAATATGGAAGAATTACTTGTTCTGTTATTTTTATATTAGCATATACTTTGATTAACGCATTATTTATACCATAATTTGTTAGTTCTGTGGATATGTTACTGATGACATCACCAGTTAAAGCAATTTTTATTGGTATTTGACTACCAAAGTTAGCAAATATAGGGTTATTAAAAATAAAGCCACTATTTAAGTAATATATAACACCGTTTTTTAAGGCTTTTTCATCATAGGTATCTAGTAGATTTGCTTTATATTCAACTTTTTGAATGTTACCTTTTTCAATATATTTTAAGTTTTTTTGAATACTTTTAGTGGCATTAGTTAGATATTTATTTATTAATGAGGTATTAAAGTCAATTGAGTTTATTTCTCCCGTGCTGTCATTAGTTATTAAGAAAAGATTATCAATATCTATTTGGTCAGTTATATATTTATCTATTGCGTCATTTATTATGATACTAGAAAATTTTTTTGCTTCTAAAGAGGCATAGTTAAAAAGAGAGGGCATAATTCTTTCTTTAATATATCCAAATATTAAGTACATACCAATTAAAATGATTACTAAAAATATGGCAATTAAGTTAATTGGTTTTACTTTTCTTAATTGAAATTGTTTTTTTAAGTGAATTCTATTCATAATTAATTATATTCAAAAAAGGTTTAAATAAACCTTTTATCTAAGTGTCATTAACTTTGCGTTTTTTAACCGATTGTTATTGATCAATTAAATAAGGTTCTGACTTTGTTCCTATACCTCCTATAATTTTTACATTTGTGTTTAAATATAAGACTGGGCGGACCGCACCGGAGTTGGACACGTTGTAGTACGAACCAACAACGCCAGAACCGTTCAAATAGGCCGCACGATAACTATTACTGGCATAAGGAGCCTGTAACCATTCAAATACTCCACTAAATAAATAATCACTATTTTTACAACTACTACTATAGCTAAAAAGTGCGGTTGATAAACAGCTACTTCCTGCCGCATATCCATAATCACTTGGATACATTAATCCTATATATTGTGTTGTACTTGCTGGATTTCCAGTATATACTTGTGTGCTATCTCTTTCGGCATTATAGTAGCCACTTGCTGTTAGTGTTTGATAATTACTAAATGTTGCTCCTCCTAAATAATATGTCTCTTCTGATATCATATTTTTATATGTTCCATCTATACTATTATAATAGTCTCCATTTAAATAACTTTTTAATGATGAATTATTCCAATTATTACTATCATTTGATGCCCAAGCATAACTTCCTATACTTTCATTTCTGATTATTTTTATTTTTCCATCTATTACTCCTATTATTCTCCATAGCTCATTATTAAATGAAACATAGTTATTTGGATTTTTTCCATAATATCTTATATCTCCGTGTTCATCTTTATATAGTTCGTCTAGGTTACTTGGTAACAAATCTGTTATTGTTTCTCCACCAGTCTTAGGTGGAAAACATACTCCATATAGTTCATCTATCGCATCTTGAACATTGGTTGATTGTAAGCCACTTTCTTTATTATCATATGTTGTTTGATTAGAAGGAAAATATGTTGCTGCTATTACTCCTATAGTTCCACTTACTATTATTCCTAATATTAATCCTACTAAATAACTCTTTGAAAATTCTTTTATTTTTTCTTTCATGAATACCTCTCCTATTCTATCCATATTCAAGATATCACAAAAAAAAAAAAAAAAAAAAAATTTAATTTTTTTTTTTTTTTTTTTTTTTTTTTTTTGGTTTTTTAATTTTTTTTATATATTTTTTTTTTTTT
>CALVRH010000008.1 GCA_944358535.1 uncultured Bacilli bacterium
TTCAATGGGCCACTTCGTTCGACTTGCATGTCTTAGGCATGCCGCCAGCGTTCATCCTGAGCCAGGATCAAACTCTCCAAAAAAAATAAAACTTTATTTAGTTTTGAATTTGTTATTTAATCCTAACTATTTTGAATTGACATTTTGCTCAGTTTTCAAAGATCATTCATACCACTTTGCAGCGGTACTTCAAATATATCAAATGTGCTTTTGAATGTCAAGAGTTTTTTGAAATTTTCTTGAAATTTTTTTATTGGCTTAACGCCCTCCTCAAAAGTACTCACTTAATATATCAGAAGCATTGACATAAGTCAACAGTTTTTTTCAAATTTTTTAATTTTTTTTGAAATATTTGTTTTTCCTTGTCGAATGCATAAATAATATAACACTTTTTGCATGTTTGGTCAACAAAAAAATTAATTTTTTTCTATTTTTTTGTTTTCTCTATAATATATGAATCAAAACAAAAAAAATGATTACTTTTTACGTAATCTTTGATATTCCTCTTCATACTTTAAATTAGTATTTAAATCAAACATTAAAGCTCCAGATTGATAATCTGTTATAAGTTCAGAAAGTGCGCTACAAATAGCCACATCCAATTCATCAGAATAATGCATCTTCTTTTTATGATACTTATACTCCTGTCTATCAAGAATCTTAAAACTGCCATTAGGAAATATTCTTAAATCCAAATCATAATCAATATATTTAATTGTCCCATCTTCAATAATATATGGAGTAGCAATATTACAATAATATGTAACTCCAGTTTTTTTTAATTGCACGATAATGTTATACCAACGATCTTTAAAAAAATACATAATAGCCGGTTCTTTTGTACGCCATCTATTTCCTTGAGCTTCAGTAACCAATGTTCTCTCATTGCCAAAAACCATATAATCTTTTTTTACATCAAGTAAAATGGCTTCATCCCAACATCTATGAATCTTGCCATCATGTTTATAACATTGTATTTGTAAATGATCTCCTTTTTGTAAATCTTTCATATTACTACGCACCTCTTTTTAAATATTATAACATCTAAAAAAAAGAAAAGGCAAGAAAGTTACTTAAAAATAACTTCCAAAGCCTTTTGCAATTGATTATCATTTTCATCAGATGGGTTTTCTAAATACTCATTATTTAAAGTTATTGAATAATCAGGTTCAATTCCTTTCTTATCTATACCCTTACCCTTAGAAGTGAGCCAAGTTTTTGTTGTAAGCTTATATTGTTCACCATTTGATAAAGTTTGAAGTTCCTGTACCGTTCCCTTCCCATAACTATTTTCACCAACTACTGTTGCTCCATACTGCTCTTTCAATGCCGATGTAACAACCTCTGAAGCAGACGCACTTGAACTATCAATTAAAACAGCAATTTTATATTTTTTAGTCTCTTTACCATTAGAATAAAACTTTTTCTGGCCATCTTTTGATTTAATCTGATAAATAGGATGTGACGAATCTAAAAACAATGAAATAATATTTTCAGCAGTCTTTAAATGCCCTCCTGAATTTCCTCTCAAATCAATAACTAATCCATCAATATCTTGCTTTTCTAAATTATTAAGTGCTTTTTCAAATTGCTCATCGCTATTATTAGCAAAAATAGTTAACCTAATATAACCAATATTTCTATTATCTCTTTCAATCGTTTTAGACGAAACAGACTTAAGCTCAACTATATCATTCTTTAACTTAACTGTTTTTTCAGTGCCATCCCTTTTATAAGTAATAGTAAATGAACCATCTTGAGACTTAACAAGCTTAGAAAACTCCTCTAAACTCATATTAGATGTATCTTTATCATTTAACTTAACAATAACATCTCCACTTTTAAGTCCTGCTTTACTAGCTGGTGTTCCATCAAACACACTATAAATTATAATATTATTGTTATCAGTGGTTGTAACTTGAATTCCAGCACCTTCATAATTTCCTTCTAAAAAAATACTAAAATTAGAATCAGAACCACCAACATATGCCGAATTATTATCTAAGGAACTAAGCATACCAGCAATAGCCGAATCAATCAATTTATTTTTATCAACATTACCATAATAATTATCAACAACATAATCATAATTTTCTATAAATTCCTGAAGCTCATCATCAACTTTCGCACCTTTTAAAATAACATTATAAGTAACAAGTCCTCCCATAACAAGACTTACAACCACAGTTACCAATAAAAGACACACCACTTCTTTTGTTTTAAAAGTAGGTAAACTTTTACGTTTATTTACCTTAATATCTAAAGACTTTGATAACCTCTCAACACTACTTTTTTTATTATCCATAAGCATCATCCTTTAAACACTATTAAAAGTATAACACAAAACATAAACCAAAAAAACTAAAAAATTAAAAAAATACGAATGTATACACTCGCATTAATCTAATTCATCTAATTTCTTTATAATATCATCATAATTATCGTAGACATCTACAATTTCATGATCTTCAATTTTAACCAAAGTAGTACCTTTAACCTTAAACTTTTCCATATCAGAATCATAATTACTTTCATCACTTAAATATGCTTTATTAAAAGTACTACTTAAATCAGCAGTATAAACTGTTGGTGCATCATCATTAGCTTTTATAGTTTGAATCATTGTTGTATATTCACTTAATCTAATATCATCAATATCTTCAATCAAAACATAAAATGAGCCATTAATATTAAGCATTGATCCAATCATTATACTGTCATATTGAATTTCAACTTTTTGACTATTAGCCTCTTTAGTAGCTTCCTCAGCTTTTTTAGTCACAACAACAGTTACCCCATAAAATACTATAATAATTAACGTTACAATCAATACAATCTTAAATAACTTAGAAAATTCATCATTTTCATTTTTATTACTATAATAAAGTTGTTTTCTAGCTTGTTTTAAATTAGCTTTTTTCTCCTTCTCAGTTTTTATAACATTTTCTGTCTGTTTAGAATTTTCTTTAATATTTTTCTCTTCTTCAAGAATTTTTGGACTAACTTTTTTAAGCTCACTATTCGTTGTATTATTCTTTTTTTTAGCCTTATTATTTGTCGTACTAGTTTTCTTTGTAGTTTTAACATTTGTCTTTACATTTTTTACTTTATTAGTGCTAGCTTTTCCCTTTTTACTATTTTTCTTATTTTCTGCCATTTCAATCACCTGAAAGCATTATAGCACATTTTTCTTTAAAATTAAAACTTTATAGAAAAAAACTAACAATAAATATTATTTTATAATTACTTGCCACTATATTTTTAATCAATGAATTTAATTACCAACTTTTATATACTTATTACATTAAAAGTTTTTCACTCTTGCACAGCAATAAATAAAAAGATGAATAATTTAAATTTTCATCTTTTAAAAGTTTTAATCTATTTACTAACTGGAAGTACTGAGACCGAATTAGCCACACTTAAAAGTTCACTCTCACTCATATTATCAGCCACTACATAATATTCAATTCCATTATCTATCCAAGAAACCATATTGTCAGAAACTGCAGCTACACTTGTAGCCATTTGAATAGGATCACCCAATACTGATACAATTGCCGCCTCATCACTAACTGAAGCCGTTTGCTGAACTAACATAAATGGATTATCACCTTCAAACGTCATAATAATACGTTCGCCACCATCTAAATTAACCACTTCTTTATCAGCAAGTTTAGTATTCTCTGGTATATACATTGGATAAATTTCTGATTCTATCTTACTAACTGCATTAACATCTTCTTCAACCTTAGCCGTCTTCATATTATTATCTAAAGAAAAATAATTATCTTTAAACTTTGCATCAAAATCCACTTTCTTAAAAGTCATTTTAATTAACACATCATCTTCTTCATTCATCACTTCTACCTTTGATGGATTTAATTTTTTATCAAAATAAATTTTTTGTTTTACTAAATCACTATTATTTGGATAATTTACACTAGTTGTAAAAATATAATTTTGACCTGTTTCCTTAAATTCCTTATTTTCATCATTTTGAATATCTGAAAGTAATGTCTGAAGTAAATAAACCTGTGAATTATTGTATGGCCAATCACTTTGAAATTTAAAACTCTTATTTAATGTCGGCGTTAAAACATACACACCATCACTATTTTTCAAAATTATTTGCTCATGATTATTTGTTTTGTTTTTTAACGAAACTCTAAACTTATCAGTTTTACTATAAGAAACATCAACATCATACTTATAAACATCATCATTATTTATTATTTCCATCTCTCCAGTTAAATTATAACTATCTGTCTTATTAATTTTTTTCTCTAAATCACCTTGTGCATCTTTAACCGTATATTTTCCACAACCTACCATTAAAAAACAAACAAACAAAATTAAACAAAATTTTTTCATCATTTCACCATCTTTCAATTTCAATTAATTATATGGAAAATATTTTTTAAATATGAATATTTTTTTAACAATTGACCATTATAAATATTAAAGGAAGGTGAAATAATGGAAACTTTGCAAAAAGTATGTTTAGTTATAACAATTATTGGAGCAATAAACTGGGGCTTAATTGGACTTTTTGACTTTAATTTAGTAACTAGTTTATTTGGTTCTGGTTCAATGTTAAGTAAAGTTGTATATTCTTTAGTAGGTATTACAGGCTTAATTAACATTGGATTATTATTTGTCCACTTAGGCACAAAATAAATCTACCAACCAAGGTAGATTTATTTAATTTTAGAATAACTATAAATCGTAAATATATTTGATATCGCATCTACAATCAATAATGCCCCAATAATCTGAACACTAACAGCTAATGCTTCAAAAGGATTAAACACAAGTAAAAGTCCACATCCTAAAAGAATAAAAGCTACGATTAACATCTGCCACCAATTTTTATATGAAGCATTTTTCAAATCAAAAGCCATTGATAACTTACTAACAGAATCCACAAGTAAAAATATTCCCATCACAAGTGGTAAAAATGAAGCAAATGATTCAGGATTTAAAAGTACATAAATACCAAAAGCTCCAAAAATTATTGACATTACTAAAGTAAAACTTGTAAACATAGTCTTAAGCTCAGTCTTCATATACATAACAATTCCCGATACACCAACAAATAAAAACATAATTCCCACTAAATAACAAACAGAAGTTATAACCATAGTAGGAAAAAATAACATTATAATTCCAAATACCAAATATAAAACCGATGTGGCAACTAAAGTATTTCTAATTTTTTCAAACATATATCAAACGCTCCTTTAATATAATAATAATATTTTTTATAATTAAAGTCAATGCAAAAAGTAGCCATTAAGCTACTTTTCCACAACCCTAATTTTAACCTTTTTCGTTTTCGATAAATATTGTACTCTCGAATCAGTACCTTCAACTTGAACTTCAACCTCATATTCACCTGGTTTATAATCCTCCAAATCAATATAGGCCGTAATATCATCAGCAGTCAAACTATTAAGTACCGACTCAACCCCCTTAACATTTACCGTAACTTGAATATCATTTTGTGATAATCCCTGTACACTATACCTATCATCTAAATTACGAACATCTATGTTAACATTTGAAATATCCTTATCAGTAGCCACACCTAAAGTAATTTGAACTGTCACATTATTAACACTCATAGACTTAATCCCCTTAGGCTTTTCTAATTCGAGTTTATATTCCCTATTCTCTTTTAAAGCGTCAACATCGACTTCGACTGGAACATATTCAAGCTCATCAAGTACACTCTGCTGTCCATAAACAGTTACATTACTCTCATTAAGTGTAATTGAACTAATTGCTTGACCAAAAGTTACATCACCTTTAGGAATAACCCTAATAAGTACCGTCTTGCTTGGCGAAGATAATGAAGCCGTAACTTGAATTTTAGAAGGAACAATTTCAATATCCAAACTATTACCATTTGAATCATAAGCCTTAAGTGGTACATCTTTTAAAGTAACTGTTCCAACCTCCTGATTATTTAAAGAAGATACATCCACAAGTGCTTTAACTGTAGCAACTTTCTTCAAACTATTAATAGCACTCTCATCATCAGTACCCTTAATAACTACTTTATCAACTTCTGGAGTAACATTATCAACAACTAACTTATCATCCAAACTATCTTGGTTAAGTAAATCCATCGTTAACGTTTTAGATTCTGAAACCTTTGGATAAACATTAACTGTCGCCACTGATGGATTAACACTATATTCAACAGAATCATTAGGTCTCATATACTCAATATTAACCTTATGAGTTCCCGGCTTTAAACCAGTTAAATCAACTGTAACCTTTGAAGCTGTTGATTGCTTAGCTATAAACAAGTCACTTCTACTTCCCATAAGCGTAATATCTACTTTATCAGGTAAACCTTCTACCACATATGCCTCTTCATTATAAATAGCTTCAACTTTCTGATCTTTCAAAACTTCCGCACTAGTATCATTAAAAAGCATTTTTTTCTGATCAAATAAGAAAAATACCAAAACAGCTAAAAATAAAGAAACAAAAAGCAATGTATTACTTCTAGAAAGCCACGTTTCAAGCGATCTATTAGAACCACCAAATTTAGTTACCTTCATAACCAATTTGGTAACTGGAACAATAATCTTTTTATCAATAAAACGCGCAATTCTCTTAAAAATTCCCGGTTTTTTATTCATTAATTCCACCTTCTTTCGCTCCATCTAAAATCTTATGTGAAGGTGCTAAAGCCTCTAACAAACGAATTCTTACTTCATCTAAAGAAAGATTGTAAATAAGTTCGCCATTCATTGCAATAGAAATTCTACTAGTTTCTTCAGATACAACTAATGCAATTGCATCAGTTCTCTCAGCAATTCCCAAAGCAGCTCTATGACGAGTACCAAGTCTCTTACTTATTGCCATACTATCACTTGTTGGAAATACTGCACCTGCACAAATAATCTTATCCCCACGAATAATTACACCACCATCATGAAGAGGATTATTTGTAAAGAAAATAGATGATAAAAGTGGTCCAGAAATATCCGCATAAATTTTCTGAGCCTTCTCTACATAACTTGCTAAACTATTTTCTCTTTCAATAACAATCAAAGCCCCAATATGCATTTTTCTCATATAATCAACTGAACTTGTAATCTCCGCAATTGATTTTTCAAGTTCACTTAAGGATAATGTCTTATGTCTACCAAGTAACTGTGCCCTTCCAAGTTGTTCCAAAGCATCCCTAATTTCTGGTTGAAATATAACAATCAAAGCTAAAGGCGCCCATTCAATTACATAATCAATTAAATAGCCTATTGTCACTAAATCCAAAGCATCAGCCAAAAACTTTGTAATAACAATAATCAAAATTCCTTTAAAAAGCATAATCATCTTAACATTTTTTCTTAAACTCTTTAAAATAAAATAAAACAATGCCCAAACCAATAAGATATCAAGTATCTTTCTAGCAAGTTCCATTAATGTTTCTATTGTCATTAAAATAACCTCCATCTAACTTAATTAATTATATCACACTTATGCCGAAGGTAAAACCCTTTATTTTTTTAACACCTCAAAAACCCGCATAAAAAAAGATGAAATTCATTTTCAAGAATTCCATACATTGTTACTTTTATCAGATGTATCGGTCGTGTTTTCGTTATCTGTACTGCTAACACTTGTAGACATATCTGGCGTTGCTAGAGGTTCTACTGGAGATACATTTAAAGCTTCTGGCGTTGCTAGAGGTTCTACTGGAGATACATTTAAAGCTTCCGGCGTTGAAACAGGTTCTACCGGAGTCATATTTAAAGTATCTGGCGCTGAAGCCACGTTAGTCTCAGCCTGTGTTTGTGCATTATTTTCAACATTAAGCGGTGCCACACTAACTTCCGGCATAGTAGTCCAATCGTCATTTTTAACCGCACTAACCGCATCAGTAGTTGTACTAGCCACTACATTTGGATTATCATTTATAGATGTCTCATTTTTATTTTCTTCTTTTTTCTTAGACCTCTTTCGACTTTCAGATAAATATCCGATAATTGCTAAAATAAATAAAATAGCAGCTAAAACAACCCAAAATATCCAATTTGAAAATATATCCATATTTTTTAACTCCTTTCTATTCTAATCAAATAATATCATGTTTTATACTAATAATCAAGCATCATTTTTCTAAATAATCCGCACCCTTAAAAGGCTCTTCAAATAACAACCCTTCATAATTTTGCTGTCTTAAAACCTCATATATCATAATTGCTACTGTATTTGAAAGATTTAATGCTCTTACCTTATCAGTCATCGGTATTCTAAGACATGTATCTAAATGTTCTTTCAATACATCTTTAGGAATACCGGTACTTTCTTTACCAAACACTAAATAAATTTTTTTACTCTTATCACTATAATCAAAAGAAGTATGTGGCTTACGACCATAACGTGTTAAAAAGTAAAATTCACCAGAATTTTTAGTTAAAAAATCATCCCAATTTTCATAAAGTGTATAATCACATTCATCTACATAATTAGCGCCACTTCTTTTAACCACTTTTTCATCTAAACTAAACCCTAAAGGTTTTATTAAATGAAGTTTAGTATTAGTAGCCGCACATGTTCGCATAATATTACCAGTGTTTTGAGGAATCTCTGGTTCATATAAAACTACATTAAGCATCATCTACACCCCAACTTTTAATAATATTCTCTAATCTTTTTATCGAATAATCACTAACATTATTTAAAACACCCGAAACCTTACCATCAGTAAATAAATACAAACTAGAATTAGAATCAACAATTTGATTTTTTATTTTTGAATTACGCACATAATTATTCTTAAGTAAATCATAAAAGCTTTCCGAATTCACACCATCTAAATTCATATAAAGTACATCATCAGTAATATCTAAACTCTGAATCAAATTTTTAAAATCATCTTCAAAATTTTTAATTCCTGAATCATGACCAGAAGAAACATATAAAATAAATCTTTGATTTTCTAAGATATAATTAGAAATTTCTTCGCTTTTAATTTCTCTAACAACCTTTGTCATCACTGAGTTTTGAGCATAATAATTCTTTGTTGTATTATACCAATCACGTACATAAAAAACTGCCACAATAGTCACTAAAAACACTAAAATTAATATCACATAATTCTTAACTGGTATTTCTCTTTTCATTTTTACCCTCCTTTTCAAATAATAAATTAAAGTTCATCTTCTACATCGATATCTTCAATTCTAACATCAGGTAAAACAATATTCTTATCCTCGCAAATACGTAAAAATTTTTCTCTAAACGCCGCACATTCTTTTACCCTACTATCAGGATAAATACGCTTGCTATCACGTATTGCAATATATACATCTAGTATTCCGACCTCTTGTTTATTTTCAAATAAAGCATTTGAAAAAGATCCAGACAATACTGAAAGTGAAACATCAGGATACATAGCTGAAAGCCCATAAACCCTTTTATATTGACTTGTCGCATCCACAATAGATTCCATAAGTAAACGTCTAATAAAACTATTTTGAATCATATGTATTCCTGTTTTATATTCAATTTTTGGAATTGTTCCAAGTAAAATTTGAATAGTAGCCTCTCTATCAGGCTCCAAAACATCAATTCTATCGAAACGTCTTAAAAATGCTCTATCACGAACAATATATGTCTCATATTCAATCGTAGTTGTTGCTCCAATTGCCTTAATATCTCCACGGTCCAAAGCCGGTTTTAAAATATTTGCCAAATCCATCGGACCATCAGCCGCACCACCAATTAAAGTATGAACCTCATCAATAAATAGTATTGTTTTAGGTGCTCTTTTAAGCTCAGCTACAAGTAAATTAACTACTGACTCTGGCTTGCCATTAACTACCATAGTTCCAAGCATTGAAGAAGAATTTATTTTTACAATATGAAATCCCTTTAAAGCATTAGGAACATCCTCCCTTTGGATTTTATAGGCAATCCCTTCAACAATCGCAGTCTTACCGATACCCGCCTTACCAATAAGTAATGCAGATTTATCAGGCGTAAGTAAAACTAACATTGTCTTTTTTATCTCCTCTTCACGGGCAATTGCTGGATTAGTTACATATTGTTTTGCAGTCAAATCCTCACAGTATGTAGTAATAATAGGAAATTCTGTAGAATCCAAAGGTTTAATTTCATTATTAACCACACCATTTGATAAACCATTCATATTTTCATCCATTATATCAATCCTTTATATATCCATTTTCTTTAAACTTTTCTATAATTTTACTTTTTTTCTCATTTCCATCAATTCTATTATGCGTATCTTTTTCATCACCGTCAGTAATAAATATAGTTGCTGGTGTACCTGTTATTGGAAACTCACTCACTAAAGCAGATTCATCCCCATCAGATAATTTAGATAAATCTATATATTTAACATCTACATTATACTCTTCAATAATGTCATTTAATGTAATTTCATAGGCAGCACACGCACTACAAGTACTTGATCCAATAAATAAAATAAAATCTTCTTTATTTTCTAACTTTTCATTTAATTCACTATAACTTATCTCATCATAAGTCGTTTTAGAGCAGCCTGTAAGCATAAAAAGTATCGTTACTAAAATAGCTATTTTTTTCATTTTACCACCAATATCATTATATAACAAAATATGGCAAAAAAAAAGACAAATAAAAAAACAAAGCATAAAAACTTTATTTTTTATAAACAATTAATTGATCATTAGTTAAATATATCGTACCATTTTGCCTAACAATATCGTTCGCACTAGCCTTAAAAAACTTCGTTAAATCACTAAACGTATCATCATCCGAAGTAATATAAAACATCACCTCATTACGTGGAAGCATAATCTTTTGGCCTGGATAAATTATATCCGTATCATTTAGCCCATTTAACCTTAAAAGCTGACTTGGATTAACATTATTACTTCGGGCAATTTCATAAATATTATCCCCTTTTTTTACTACATATTCTCTAAAATAAGGATTTTCCACCTTTACCTGTGGAACTACAATAAAATCACCTGGCGTTAAAATACTTCCCACCATAATACCATTTAAATTAGATAAATCTTCAGCTGAAATTCCAAAATTACTAGCCACACTAGCTAATGTATCACCATTTTTAACCTGATATATTGTATACATAATCTCACCCCATTTTATTATATGTTTTTAAAAAAAAAGGGTCTCTAATCATTCAAACCCATTTTCTTCAAAATAACATCATATATTATACCAACACCAATTAATGTAGAAAGTACTGATACAATAAAACTAATTCCTGGTATTAAATTAAATATAAATAATATTGCAAGCCCAAAAATTCCTACTACAAGCATATTAATATCTTTATCAAAAAATTTCTGCCATAATTTATAACCTAATAAATACCCTGAAAAAACCGTTGATAAATACATAATAATAAAGTATAATGCAAGTAAAATTAATGAAAGCGGAATACCAATTGACATCAAAAATAATATAAAAATTATAATTGGTACAATAATTAAAAACATAAGACCTTTAGTAAAAGATTCTAAACCCTTATTAAAATCAAACTTATCATATTCTTTCTGCACTCTAACAAATAATTTTGGAGCTGCTAAACTTAAAACAGCAAACACTAAAATAAGTGACATAAATGCCCAAAATTTACCCATCATTGTCGTCATAAACTTATCATCATTATTTTGAATCGCATCAGTCTTAATAACCTCACCCTTAATAGCATCATCAGCCACCCTAACTATTGCATCCTCAGGATAAGATAAATTACCATTAATAACTGTATCACCATCTATATTTACATTAGTGCCATATATCTTCACATTACCTATAATATTAGCCCCATCAATTTTAATATTAGAACCATATATACTAATATTTCGGCCAATCTTACCTCTAATTTCAACATTAGCTCCAACTACAATAACATCTCTTTGTAATTCAGTTTTATCATTAAATTTGATTATATTGCCAGCAATAAAAGCATCTTTATCAACGATTCCCTTAACTTCTATAGAATTACCAGCCGCAACCAAATATTCACTGTTACCAGTAAAAGAAACATTATTTCCAATCACAAAACTAACACCATCAGCCTTGCCACTCATCTTCGCCTCATTACCAATAACTGCCGCAGAACCATTAATATCATCTTTTATCTCGGCATTATTATCAACCTTACCTTTAAAATGATTGACCTCCTCAGCCATAACAGGGCTGTTCACCATAAAACAGGCCATAAAAACCATCAAAACCTTTAAAAATCTCTTCATATTTTTGCCTCCAATTAAATTTTATCATAAACTAATATGTAATTTCTAAATAATCATCAGGAACTTCAAACAGTTCTAAATTTTCATTATCCTTCATTAAATTATATTTAAAAAATACATTTTTTTCTGAACCATTATATCTAATATAAACTAAATCATCCCCATCAAAATAATATGTTGTCTCTCCATTATCATGCGTATATTTTTCATAAATATAATTTTTTCCATATACTTTTTCCTCACCAGTTTCATACCCTGAAACTTTTAACGTCGTCATATCATTCGGTAAAACTCCAAATGCGTAATCTGTAACAGGACAATCAACCACATTATAATTTTTCATTTGAGGGTCTATTGTATACATCTTACCATCTTTCCAAATATTTATCATCTGACTAGAACCATTAATCTCATAATAATACTTACTATCGCTTCTTGCCATAATAATCTTTGTATCATCATTTTTATGATTATTTCTGTCCCAAAGCTCTACATAATAATTATTAGGATCAAAATCTTTAAAAAATAAATATGTTTTAGAATCTCCATTAGCTTTATCTATAACCTGCATCTCTACTCCACATCCCACTAAAAATAAAGCAAATAAACACAAAATAATTTTTTTTATCATTTAGATCTAACTCTCAAAAATTCCGCAAATCCTAATAATAACTTCTTCTTATCCAAATCCAAGAAATCTAAATCTAAAATATCTTGAAAACTCTCTTTAAATAACTTATCCATCGTCACCTCCGCATACTCATGTGCTCCTGATTCATCAAAAATCTTCTTAACCTTGTCCATGTCAGAAATATTTATATCACGTCCATAATATTTCAATAGTTCATCCTTATAACTAGTATTTATAGTATAAGCATATAAAATCGTTTGTTTAAATTCACTCACATCAGATGTCACTGACTTACCAATATGCTTCTCATCACCATAAATTCCAAGTAAATCATCCTTAATTTGAAAAGCTATTCCTAAATTAAGTAAAGCATCCTCTAGTTTATGAATCTGCCTCTCATCTGCCCCAGCCAATATAGCTCCTAAACAGTAAGGACCAATAACTGAATACCAAGCTGTTTTAAGCTTATATATTTCCATTACATAACTTTCTAAATCATCAAGTCCACTATAAAACTCCTCGTAAAAAGGCAAAATAACATCCACCATCTCCCCTTCACAGGTCTTAATAGCTACACTGTTATAATACTCTAAAACTTTACCTAAATTCTCATTATCTTTATAATTTTGGGCAATAACCTGCAAGGCTAAATAAAAACCCATATCCCCTAAGCATAAAGCCATAGATGAACCAATATCATGACGCTTATCATTAAAACTTTCATCTTCTTTAATTGGATCACTATATAATTTTTCATACTTTATAGGTATTGTATCCATGCCTCTTCTTTTATCAGCTTTATCAATAATATCATCATGAATTAAAATAGACGTTTGAAATAACTCTAATGCACATCCTAAAGGTAAATAATTATCATCATCTTTTCCAAAATTTTGATAACCGAGTGCTATTAAACAAGCCCTTAAAAA
Organism: uncultured Bacilli bacterium; assembly: GCA_944358535.1. Classification (GTDB taxonomy): domain Bacteria; phylum Bacillota_I; class Bacilli_A; order RF39; family UBA660; genus Coprosoma. The sequence continues at coordinate 13,818 of CALVRH010000008.1, forward strand.
TTTACCACCTTTATTACTAGAAACAAATTGTTCTAAAGCTTCCTCTAAAAATCTATTACTATATCCTTTAACAAATAAGCTATTGTAATCATCCATTTTTAAAGTAAACTTATCCTTAACAGATAAATAATACTTCAAAAATTCATACATTACCTCTACTTTTTTCATCTCACCATCATCATCAATAATAAAACCTATTTTCTTAGAAAATAAACTCTTATCACCCATAAACCATTTTAAAAATTCCGCACTATCTTTTATTTTAATAACCCTATCATCCTTATATTCATCACTATTACTTATGACATAATCATATTCCAAAAGCATTTTTTTTACATCCATAGTTTTCCTCCCACTACAATTATACATTAAAATAGTTAAAATTCATAATAAATAAAAAAAAAACGATAATTTAGAAAATTCTATCTTATCGTTTTTTTATACTATGATATAATACTTCTATTACCTTCAAAAAAATTTATTCTAGTACAACTTTCTCCATTTGAATTACATCTGTAAAGATAAAATCCATTTGGAGAAACACTGCTGTACAAATTTTCAGTATAATATATATAATCTCCAGATTGTGCTACCGAAGAACAAGTATTATAAAGTTCATCAATTGCCCCTTGTACATCACTGCTTTTAAGTCCACTTGTTTTATTATCATAAGTTACTTGATTACTAGGAAAATAAGTTACTGCATATACACTTACTGTTCCAGTTAACAAAGCCGTTAATATACAAAGAAATATTCTACTTTTAAATACTTTTTTTATTTTATCTTTCATCTCTTGTCACCTACTATAAATTTATTATAATAAGTTCTATTTCTAAATTTTCATAAGGCACTCAAATAAATGCATAACAAAAAGAAAAAATAAATTATTGTTATGATTTATTAAAGGGGCATTTTATGTACTTTAAAAGAATAAAAGATTTAAGAATAGACCATGACTTATATCAAAAACAAATAGCTAATTTACTAAAAATAACTAGACAGCAATATGGCTTATACGAAAGTGGTAAAAGAGATATACCTATTGATTTATTAATTAAATTAGCTGATTTTTATAATGTCAGTATTGATTATATGGTAGAACGTACCAAAAACAAAAATATCAACACATAAAAAATCTGAGAATCAATTTTCCTCAGATTTTATTTTTTCAATGTCTTTTTCAGATAAACCTGTTAGTTTTGCAATCTCAGATATGTTCATGTTAGCTTTAAGCATATTTTTAGCTATTTCTTTCTTACCTTCTTTGACCGCTACATTATAGTCTATTTTTTTCATCAATTCATCCATTTTTTCTTTGTCATATAAACCGATGAGGTTTTCATCTTCATTTAAATCTTCTATTATCTTTGCCATATCCTCCAAATCTCCATCTCCTTTAGCTATCTCTCTAAGTTTTTTCCGGCTAGTTATTTGAAACATAACAAATACTTTTTCTAGCTTAGATAAACTTTCTATTCCTATTTTATCATATATATCCAAAGGTTTGGCCATATTTATGTGAAATCTTTTAAAATTTTCTTCATCTATAAATTTTCCAGTATCATCTTTCATACTAAACTGAATAAATAGTCTATCATCAAATCGGTTTACCGTATTAAAATTAAGTTGAATTACGTCCATATTATCTGGATCATCTCCAGTTAAATATTTCCCGTAAGCAATTTTATGATGATATATATTATTTTTGGCAATTTGACTCGCCTGCGCACTTCTATTTGCTTCTATATTTATAATATTGCCTTTAATACTGACTAAAATATCCGTTATCTTGTTTCGTTCTTGAGCATTTTCTACTGGAAGTTCTGGATTTAAAAACTTTAAATTTTCATAAATATAGCTCTCAGAATATAAAGTGACATTACTAATTATCATAGAAAGTATTTTTCTAAATTTTAAATGTTGGATAATTGCTTTAAAAATACGTTCATACATTGAATTCATAAGAACATCTGGATCTTTTTTAATTTGTGATTTTGATTCTACTTTATTCATTAAAAACCGCCTTTCTAAGAAGCTTTCCGCCTCTATATATAAACATACGACGTAGAAAGAAGATTTCCTTTTTTTCCATGAAAAAAAAGTTAAACAAATAAATGTCTAACTTTTCTTATAGTTTCTATTTTCCATAACTTTATAAAATATAAATAGTATAATAGATAACACAAATATACCTACTCCACTATACATAATTGGCCTACTTAAACTATCAGTAATTGATGAAGCAAATAACGATAAATCAGTAGTTCCAATCATATCTACTAAAAACTCTGGCATAAGCAAACCCATTCCTAAAATAACCAAACTAGAAATAAGCAAAGCCACTCCTAAATTCGCACACCATTCAAAATTTTTTCTTTTAATAATAATTACAATTATTCCACTAACAGCTAAACCTATACATAATATTACTTTAATTTTAGTACTAAACAATTCTTGTACTAAATTAATTTCAAAATTATGACTACTATTAGCTAAACTCTCAGAAGTAGGTATTACTTTCACAATATCCGGAAGTTGTTTTTTCACTTCCCTTAAAAACTTCTCCTTTTGTCCATCATCAAGTGTAACATTACTAGCTTTTAATATATCATCCAAATTATCGTTAATTAAGTTATAAGCATCATCTTCCGAAAAAGCTTTTGTCTCCTTACCATTAATCATATAATCAGTAACATTTCCAACCGCTTCTCCTATTATCTGCTTAGTAATTTTAGAATCAATAATACTATCAACAACCTCATCAGAAACTGAAAACTGTGAAGCTAAAGAATACATCTCGTCAATAATCTGAGACACACCATTACTTCCCTCGCCGCTGCCACTATTCCTTATTTTATTAACATTTGTAAGCAAATCTGTATTTTCCATACTTTTTACAATATTATCCTTAGTTGCAAAACTACTAATACTAAACACATAAACTGTACATATAACTAAAACAGCAAAAAACAAAGAAAATAAACCTGCTATAAAACTTTTAAAAACATCCATAGACTCACCGCCTTATTAGCTATAATTATACCACATGACAGTATCACTCGCAAATTACAAATCTTACCTAAACATATGAAAACTTGCCTCAAATTAAACCTTTTTCAAAACAATTATTTAAATTTACAAATATTATTAAACATAAATATCATTTTGTCTTTTTTCTTGTCAGTGTGGTAATGACCACAATACCACACATTATATTTCGTGTTTTTCTCTATTTCATCCAAAAAATACTCTGTAGAATTATCCACCATTGATTGATCTACACCCTCTAAAAACATCTCCCTTGGTATATATTTATAAGGACATGTATGTGACAAAATAATATCCACCTTATTATTTAAACTTTTTAAAACTTCCATAACTTTATTTTTAACCTCTATACTAGGCTGTTCACTTGAATACCATCTGTAACCCATATCCAATCTGTAATATTTATCCACGCTATATGCCCCACCAATTACTAAAACTTTATGATTATTAAAATTATAAATATCTCCATCTTTAGCAAATAATATATTAGGATATTTCTCCTCATAATAAACTATTCCAGCATAAAACGTTTTAGTCTTATATGTTCTTATATTCTCCGGCCTTTCTTCATGATTTCCATGAATACAAAAAAAAGTAATTGGAAACTGACTCAAATAATCTTTTAGTAAATTATCCCTTCTATCCATAAAATAATTTATTCCAGCATCACCCAAAACAATTAAAATATCATTAGTAGTCGTTTTCTCCCTTAAACAAAACATAAATACATCATCGAAATCACCATGCTTATCACCAGTAACATAAATCATACCATCACATCCTTTTTTAATTATATCACACCTATGTTATAATATTATTGGTGATTTAAAATGAAACAAGTTGTAATTATTGGTGGTGGTGCCTCAGGACTCACCGCCGCCATTACCGCTGCTAGAAATGGTAAAGATGTAACCATTATAGAAAAAAATAGCACATGTGGAAAAAAAATTCTTATTACCGGAAATGGTAGGTGTAATTTTTGGAATCAAGACCAAAATATAAACCACTACCACACATCTACTCCAAACTTATTAAAAAATTTCATAACCGAAGAAAGACAAAACGGTGTATTACAATTTTTTAATTCATTAGGTATTGTTCCAAAAATCAAAAATGGTTATTACTATCCATTTTCTAATCAAGCAAAGTGCATTCAAAACATCCTACTTTTAGAATGTCAAAAATTAAACATTAATATAATTACCGATTTAAACGTCGAAAAAATAATCAAAAAAGATTGTTTTATCATTAATCCAGACAAAGAAAATATTAAAGCTAAAAATATTATCATCTCCTCTGGATCTATTGCCGCCCCCAAAACTGGCTCTGATGGACATGGCTATGAACTTGCTAAAACACTTAGACATAATATAATCACTCCACTGCCATCACTAGTCCAGTTAAAAGGTAATGAACCATACTTCAAAAATTGGAGTGGTATTAGATGTAACGTTATAACAAATCTTTATATAGATAATACCTTTATAAAAAATGAAAACGGTGAAATACAATTAACTGACTATGGCATAAGTGGTATATGTGTTCTCAATCTAAGTGGATATGCCTCTAAAGCATTACATAATAAACAAAAAGTCACCGTAACAATAAACTTTATGCCATTTACTAAAAAGCCAAAACAATATTTAAAAAACCTAAATAATAACTCTTATAAAAAAACAATCAGTGAACTACTAGAAGGCTTTCTAAATTATAAACTAGTAGACATCATTTTAAAAAAGTCAAATATCAAAAGAAATATTCCCCTAACTACCCTATCTCAAAATGAACTAAATAACTTAGTTCAAAACCTCACTAACTTTAAAATAAATATCATAGATACCCATACCCTAGATCATGCTCAAACATGCTCAGGAGGTATTCCTTTAAATGAAATTAATAGCGACACCTTAGAATCTCTAAAAACTAAAAACCTATATTTCACTGGAGAAATAATTGACATTGATGGAGATTGTGGTGGCTATAATCTAGGTTGGGCTTGGATGAGTGGTATAACCGCTGGAAAGAATGTGAAATAATGCTTAGAATAAGACAAATAAAATTACCCATAAATCATAATAAACAAAATTTAAAACTAAAAATAGCTAAAAAACTAAAAATAAAAGAAAATGAAATAATAAACTTTAAAATAAATAAAAAATCACTAGATGCCAGAGATAAAAAAAATTTAATATATGTCTATGAAATAGATGTTAATCTCAAAAATGAAAATAACATTTTAAATAAAAATTTAAAAGACATCTTAAAAACCCCAAATGAAACCTACAAATTACCAACACCAGGTAATCAAAAACTAAATCATCAAATAATAATAGTTGGTAGTGGACCATCAGGATTATTTGCTGGATATACTCTAGCAAAAGCCGGATACAAACCATTAATCATTGAACGAGGAGAAGATATTGATAATCGCGTTAAAACTGTAGAAAATTTTTGGAACACAAATAAACTTAATCCTAATTCAAATGTTCAATTTGGCGCTGGTGGTGCGGGAACATTTTCTGACGGTAAATTAAACACTGGCAATAAAGATAAATTCTTTAGAGACAAAGAAATCTTAAAAACCTTTGTCAAACATGGAGCTCCCAAAGACATATTATATTTAAATAAACCTCATATTGGTACAGACTTACTTAGAAACATAATCAAAAACATGCTAAATGAAATAATAAGTATGGGCGGTAATATAAAATATAATACATGCTTAACTAACATAAACACTAAAAATAGTAAACTAATTTCCATTGAAATAAATCATAAAGAAATAATTCCTTGTGAAAACTTAATCCTTGCCCTAGGCCATAGCAGTAGAGACACTTTTGAAATGCTTTTAAATAAAGGCTTAAATATAATATCAAAACCTTTTGCTATTGGCATCCGTATTCAGCACCCTCAATCCCTAATCAATGAATCTCAATATGGAAAAAGCGACTTAAATCTTCCACCCGCAGACTATAAACTTACTTACCAAACATCTAAAAAAAGAGGCGTCTATTCATTTTGTATGTGCCCAGGTGGTTACGTTGTAAACGCTTCATCAAACCAAAACGAACTAGCCATTAATGGTATGAGCAATCACAAAAGAGACACTGAAAACGCCAATAGTGCCATCATTGTCACTATCTCCCAAAATGACTTTGGAAATAACCCTCTAGATGGCATAAAATTTCAAAAAATGTTAGAAACTAAAGCCTATCAAATAGGTAACGGAAAAATTCCCATGCAGTTATTTAAAGACTTTGTTCAAAACAAAAAGTCTAAAAACTTTCAAAATATAAAACCCATATTTAAAGGAAAATATGAGCTTGCCAATCTAAGAAATATTTTCCCAGAATATATCTCTGAAGCTCTAATTGAAGGTATTAAAAACTTCGATAAAAAAATTAAAGGTTTCGCCATAGATGATGCAATCCTATCAGCTGTTGAATCTAGAACCTCATCGCCAATCAAAATACCAAGAGATGAAAACTTCACTTCAAATATTCAAGGTATATATCCAATTGGTGAAGGAGCTGGTTACGCTGGAGGAATTATGACCTCAGCCATTGATGGCATTAAAATTGCCGAACAACTGATTAAAACATATCGAGCCAAATAAAACTTCGTTTTCTAGACGAAGTTTTAAAATCACATTTTTTTAGCTTTCATCAATATTTTCCTCCACACTTTGAAAATTATCTTCTATATCTTTACCAATAGTACTTACATATTCACACTTAGCTAACCTATCATAAATTAAAACTCTTCTCTTAAAAATATTTGTCATATTTACTAAGTAAAAAATTCCTAATAGCAAAACATAAATAGCCATAATAACAAAGACTAATATACTAGAAATATTAACATTCCTCGTTATAAAAATCATTAAATATCCTATTCCAAAAGGTATAACTAAATAATATAAAATCATTAAAAACAATCTAAAAAATAACCTTAAAAATCTTTTGTTAGGAACTTCAATTCGCATTTTTAAATATTTGCTTCCTAAAGTTTGTCCATTTCTCAAAGAAGGAATAAACACATAATAAATAAACAAAGAAATTATCAAAACATGCTCCACTCTAAATATTGCATATAAAATAATAATAAAAATAAAACACAAAAACATATCTAAACAAAATCTTGTAAATCTTCTAAGACCACTTACCTTCTTACCAGCCTCTATACTAGAAATATCAATTTCATCCCTAGAAGGTAAAAACTTAATAAATAAACCCATCACAAAATATCCAGTTATACCACCTAATGTATTAATCATCAAATCATCGACATCAAAAAGCCTATATGGATGTGGATATATAAAATATAAACCTGTTAATTGTGTAATTTCTAAAAATAAACTAAACAAAAAACTAAATAATATTGTTTTCTTCAAATTATTCTTAAAATAATATCTCAAATACATACCAAAAGGTATAAACATTAAAATATTAAATAACACTGTATATACACTAGAATCACTTAATACCTGCCACACACTATCAAATGATACAGTTTCTTTAATAATATCACTAATAAAATTAAATGGCACAAGCTGACAAACTGGACTACTCATATCGATACTATCTCTATCTGGTAAAGGAAAAATAGCCAAAAAATACACACAAATTATATATAAAATAAAAGAATAAATAATTAAAACCCTAAGTTTATTAATTGAACCATATTTATGATATTGCCTAAGTATAAATGGAATAGTAAATAAAAAAGCTAAAAAAGGAAAAGTTAAAAACGCAATTTTAATCGCTTCTAAATAACTCATCTCTTACTCCTAATCCATTTAATTAAAGCTATGGTCAAAAAAAATAAAAACAAAAGTAAAAAAGCAAAAATAATTTCTAACATACTCCTCACCTCTAAATTCAATTATACTCTAAGCTATATCATTATACCATTTTTATCTATAACATAGCATTACATTTTTGTAACATTATTGCTCATAAATAAATTTCATGGTATACTTAAAATGCGAGGTGTCCTTATGCAAGATTTAATAATTGAAATTATGAATAATTTTGGCTACATAGGAGTCTTTCTTCTAATAGCAATTGAAAACATTTTCCCACCAATTCCTTCAGAAGTAATTCTATTATTTGGTGGCTTTATGACAACTTATACATCAATGAATGTAGTTGGCGTCATTATAGCTTCAACCTTAGGCTCACTTTTAGGTGCCATAATCTTATACTATATTGGTAAAATATTAAATAAAGAAAGACTAAAAAAAATTATTACCAGTAAACCCGGTAAACTTCTTAGATTAAAACCTGAAGACATTGATAAAGCGGATTCTTGGTTTGATAATAAAGGAAATAAAACTGTATTTTTCTGTAGATTTATTCCCGTAATTAGAAGCTTAATTTCCATTCCAGCTGGTATGAGTGAAATGCCTATGAAAAAATTCCTAATATATACTACCGCTGGTTCACTAATTTGGAATACTGCCTTAACAGTAGCTGGAAGTATCGTTGGTGAAAATTGGACTGACATATTAAAAATCATGGACCAATATTCTCATATAATTGTTATAATTTTAGCTATTTTATTTGTAATTGCCATCATTATTTTCTACTCAAAAAGAAGAAAGAAAAAAATTAATTAATTTAATAACAAAAAATAAGACTGTGGAAAAACAATAATCCACAGTTTTTTCAAAATTTAATAATTAACTTATCGCTTATTACTGGACAGTTTTTATATAATAAAAACAAGGGCTTTTGTACATTTTCCTTGTTTTAACTCTCATATTTGATGAAACAGCCTAATTTTGATATTATAAAGTTGTAAGAATACAAAAGGAGGCTGTTTCATGAATAAAGTATATAATAAAATTAATGATGTTGTAAATGGTTTTTATGATTTTTTTAAAAATTTTTCTAGTTCTAAAACTCTTTTAAATTTTATGCCAAAATTTTTATATTCTATTATAGATGCAGAATCTATTACTTATTCTAAAATTGCTTTATCTTTATTTTCTAGCTTTAATGGTAATATCAAATTAGATTCTCATACTAAAAGAATTTATCGTTTCCTTCACAACCCTCATTACAATATTCACTCTATTTTTGATAGTGTTATTTATGATGTTTTATCTAGATTTAAACTTGCTCATGATGATAATAATTTTCATATTTCTTTTGACCATATGTTTGACAAAACTAATTTTACTGTTTTTATGCTTACTCTTCGTATTGGTAAACAAGGTATCCCTATTTATTTTGAAGTCTTTAATGGCTCTAATAATGGTTATCACGGGGATGCTTTTAAAATGCTAAATATTAAAAAAGGCATTTTATATTGCCATAATTTGATTAAAAATTTCTTTCCTTCCGCCAATATTATTTTCTTAGCTGACAGATGGTTTGGTAATATTTTTCCTTTAATGAAATATATTAATTCTTTAGGTGACACTTTTGTTTTTAGATGCAAACAGAATCTGAAAGTTTTTTATCAAAAATATCCTGAAAAACATAAAATTTGGCTCCCTATTATTAAACTTCCACACCTTGTTCATGCTTCTAAATTATATACTGATTTAGAATTTACCAGAAATAAATATGTTTATAATTTAGCTTACTGTAAGAGTAAAGACCACAAAGAGGCTTGGCTTTTAATTACTAATGGTGACCCTAAACTAGCTAAAGCTAGATATGGTTATAGATTTGGTTCTATTGAGTTTGTGTTTAAATCTCAAAAGACTAATGGCTTTTATTTAGAAGAGTCTAGTATTAAATCTTTACATGCTTTTCGTAATTTATATTCTATGCTTTGTATTATTCAACTTTATCTTACTTGTTTAGGTACTGATATTTCTAAGAATTCTAAATCTTATAAAAATATTGGTTTTACTATTACCAGAAGAAATAAAAAAACTAATAACATATATAGAGTCATATCTAGATTTAGAGCTGGTTTAACATTATTTAAGATGGCTATTAATTGTCCAAGAAGATTTAGACTTCCTATTACTTTTACATTATATGATTCCTAATTTACTATTAGTTTATATTTTTTCAAAGTAACTTTGTTACTGTTTTTGATATGTAAAAATACATAGATTTACCCTAAAATCTATATATTTTTTGACTATTGAACGAACATTTATATTCACTTTTCCCTTTATTTTCATCCCATTATTCAAAACTGTCCAGTACTAAGAACTTATCGTATAAGGATCAGACAAAGTTCCACTTCCAGACAATTTGACACTAGAGCTTAGATAAAGAGCCGGACGAACTGCAGCACCCGAATTGTTTGCATCGGGGGTGTAGATGCCACCGTCAGAATGCACATAAAACACAGTATAAGAATCGTTGGCAAGGGACGACAAAGTCCACCAAAAACCATAAGATGAATTAACCATCCAATTTGAATTTGTACATGTACTTTTATTATCATTATTTAAAGCAAAGGTTCTACACATACCAAAATTCGAACTAGAACGCAAATACTCTGATACCGTTACTAAACCTACTTTTCCAGTCCACCTTATATCTCCCTCTGAATTTACATTATCAGTTAAACATCCATTTTCGTTTGTTACTGAACCCATTTTCCATGAGTGTGATACTATTTGACTTTTCGCAGTTGAATTTAAACTATTGTAATAATCACCATTTAAATACGTATTTAGACTTAAAGGCCTTGCCCAATTATTACTATTTGATGAATCCCATGCTCTATTACCAACATTTGCCGTTCTCATTATTTTTATTGTTCCATCTGATTCTAAAGAAATAATCCTCCAGCCAGCTTTTTCCCCATTAAACGTTATATAGTTATTTGGATTTTTACCCTTATAAAAATATCTTCCAACTTCATATGAATCTGCATATAGCCCATCACCAGACGAAACAGTCCCTCCCATATCTTCTACTCTATCATCTGAACCACTTGATAATTGCTGAGCTTTCAAATAAAGTTCATCGATTGCTCCTTGGACATCCGTACTCACAAGACCACTATCAGTATTATCATAAGTAACATCTACACTTGGAAAATATGTTGCTGCAGATACTCCAGCAATCCCAATTATCAGAGCCATTAATATACATAAAAACACTCTACTTTTTAAAACTTTCTTCATTTAACTTTCCCCTTTACTTTAATATTTCATACTTTAATTTTATCCAATAGCACCGAAAAAGCCAATAGTAAGCTTTTTTATATTTACAATTAACATAGGTGAGCTATTATGTTAATAAAATTTAAAAGAATAGACGATTTAAGAACTGATAACGATTTAAAAATAAGAGAAATTGCCCAAATTTTAGGTATTAGTATAGATAACTATTTTGATTACGCAAATGGTCGCAGTAATTTTCCTTTAGAAAAACTAAATCTTTTAGCTAATTACTTTAAAGTAAGTTTTGACTACATAACTGGACTATCGGACATAAAAAAAGAATACCCTGGCAATATTAACCAAAATATTTTAAAACAAAGAATTAAAAAAATAAGAAAAGAACACAAACTATCCCAAGAAAAAGCCGCCAACATAATTGGCGACAAACAATCCACATATTGGAACTATGAAAGTGGTAATTCAATTATTCCCATTTCTAAACTCTATTTACTTGCCAAATACTATAATATATCTATCGACTATTTTGTTGGCAAAACAAATTGCAAAGAAATCCTTAAATAAATTTACTTTATCAAATCTAGATTTCCCTTTAAAGGAATAACCTTCCAACCTTCTAATTCATCTTTATAAGGCTCATAAATATCATTCAACAAATACACTCTTTTGTTAAAATAAAAACCAAAAGCAATTTCTGCAAAAGAATTAGGACCAATATAATTATCAATGCCATTTTTAGTCGCATTAACAACCAAAACAATCTCATTATTAGAATCACATATTTTATCAAAATGAATTCTAGAAGCAGTAGCTTTATCTAAATCTTCAAAACATTCTCTAGGAATTAATACATTATAACCATCTTTTTCTAATGTTTTAGCAATTTCTAAAATCTTATCTTTAACTTTCATACTTCCACATAAAATAATATTTTTCATATTTTTCACCTCTGCAATTTATTATAGCACTTTTATTAAATTATAAACAAAAATATAATGTAAACCAAATTTATTACACTATATTTTTTTATTTCTTATTTTAAATTTTTAACCTCATCTTGAAGTAATTTTATAAACTCATTCTTATTCATTGTATGAGTCTCTTTACTTCCAAGCTTGCGATAACTAATTAAATTACTATCTGTTTCTTTATCACCGAGTATAAGAGTATATGGAATTTTCTGCACAGAACTCTCACGCATCTTATAACTTAATTTTTCATCACTATCATCTAATTCCACTCTAAAATTGTTTTCTAAAAGTAAATTATAAATTTCTTTCGCATATTCTAAATGATATTCGTTATTAACTGGAATAACATTAACCTGAACTGGAGCAAGCCAAGTAGGAAATGCACCGGCATAATGTTCAATCAAAATACCAATAAATCTTTCAATAGAACCAAATATTACTCTATGTAACATAACTGGTCTTTCTTTTTCACCATCATGATTAACAAACTCTAATTCGAATCTTTCAGGTAAATTAAAGTCTAACTGTATAGTTCCACATTGCCATACTCTTCCAAGTGAATCAGTAACATGGAAATCTAGCTTAGGTCCATAGAATGCACCATCACCAGGATTAATTTTAATTTCATGCCCAGCTTTTTCGCAGGCTTCTTTTAAAGATTTTTCAGCATGATTCCAAATTTCAATGTCACCAATATATTTTTCCTCTGGTCTAGTAGATAATTCTATATCATAAGGTAAATTAAAAATACTATATACTCTATCAATAAAATTAATTAATCTGATTATTTCATCCTCTATTTGATCTTTAGTCAAAAATATATGTGCATCATCTTGAGTAAAATTCCTAACTCTAAATAATCCATTTAAAGCCCCACTAGCTTCATGACGATGTACTAAACCAAGCTCTCCAATGCGTAATGGAAATTCTTTATAAGAATGTAGTTCGTTTTTATAAACAAGTATTCCTCCAGGACAATTCATAGGTTTAATAGCAAACTCTTTGTCATCAATTTTGGAAGTGTACATATTTTCTTGATAATTATCCCAATGTCCAGATCTTACCCATAAATCCTTATTAAGCATAATAGGTGTTTGAATAAATTTATATCCCTCCTTAGCGTGCTCCTTGTACCAAAAATCTTCCAAATTCTTTCGAAGTATCATTCCTTTAGGTAACCAAAAAGGAAATCCAGGGCCATACTCACTAAACATAAATAATTCAAGTTCCTTGCCAAGTTTTCTATGATCACGTTTTTTAGCCTCTTCTAACATAGATAAATAACTATCTAAATCTTCTTTTTTATCAAAACAAATACCATAAATTCTTTGAAGCATTTTGTTGTTAGAATCACCTTTATAATATGCTCCAGATACTTTAAGCAATTTAAAATTCTTACACTCTTTCACACTATCTACATGTGGTCCTCTACATAAATCAGTAAAATCACCTTGTGTATAACAAGAAATGACCTCATCTTCTGGCATATTATTAATTAAATCAATCTTATATGAATCGTCTTTAAATTTTTCTAAAGCATCTTCCCTAGAAATTTCTTCTCTATATATTCTCTTTCCATCTTTAACTAATTTCTTCATTTCCTTTTCTATTTTAGATAAGTCATCTTCAGTTAAAGTTACATCACCCAAATCCATATCATAATAAAAGCCATCACTAATAACAGGTCCTACCCAAAATTTAGCATTTGGATACAAATGTTTAACCGCTTGTGCAAGTAAATGTGCACAGCTATGATTAAGTTTACTTAACCTTTCATCTTCTTTAATATTAATCATAAATATCCCTCCTATAATAAAAAAACTCCATATATAAATTACTTTATATAAGGAGTGCATGACACGGTACCATCCTAAATTTTACTTAATTAAAGATAACGGTTCACACCGGGAATCTCTTTCGAGTCCTATTCATAAGTAGTAATGTTTAAAACCCGTATTATCTTACACCAACCGATAACTCTCTTCAAACAAGTATTTTAAACACCATGTCTTAATCAAAATATTTAAAAATACAATTCGATTATAGCATTATTAAAAGTTATTTTCAATATAATATTGTTAAACTTTATCTAATTCTTAACTTTTTTATCATTTTTTTCGCATTTGAATATAAAATTTTATCTCTTTGTTCATCAGATAAATCAATATTTTGCAAAATTAGTGTTTGTTCTTCTACTGGTGTAATATCATTAGAAAAATATGGATAATCACTTCCAAAAAATATTCTATCTTCTCCATACCTATCTACTGCATATTTAATCAAACCTTTATTGCTAATTGACGAAATATCAGTATAAATTCTATCATCTTTAGATCCGAAATCAATCATATCTTTAGTAAATTGTTCATCACATTGTCCATTTCTACCTAAATGAGCAACAATAATATTCATATTTGGATACTCACTTCTTAAAGTCTCAATATATTGCTTTGAAATTGTAGATAAGGAATGTAAAATCAAAAAGCCCTGATTATCAGACAAATATTGATAACCTAAACTTCTATCTTTATAATCATTATAATCATGTACTAAAAAATGCTCTTTTAAAATATTATATTTCATAATTCTAAAATTATTATCAAAATCTTTATCATCAGGTACAAGTAAAACTGGCACAGCACGTAAATTATCATTAAAATAATTAATTATATCGTTGTTTGCTTCATTAATATCAGTTTCTTTAAAAACCATTGGCATTACAATAAAAGAATCTAAATTTTTAACATAATCATCAAAAGAACTCAAAGCAGTAACATTTACTGAATTATAAAGTTTATAGACATTTCTATATAAAGAGTTCTGAACTATATTTTCACAACTTTTTTGATTACCAAAATGAATATGGGTATCAATTATTCTCATCAAATATCACCTCTTATTACTAAAAACTAATCATTTACACATGGCTCTTTCAAAGGGCACAAACTGTCTTTGCTAAACATACCAGAAAACGCTCTACAGCCTCCACAAGAAAATTTATATTTACACGAACCACACTCTTGAATTTCTCTATTTCTTAATTTCTTTAAAATAGAACTACTATTCCAAATTGTCATTAAACTAGTCTCCATCAAGTTTCCAACTTTTTCTCTTAAAAATATACATGGATAAACATCACCATCGCTAGATATACCCACGTTATTTATACCAGCTCCACATCCCAAATAATTATTAACATCACGATTTAACAAAACATTTAAAATAGGATCATCAATTGCTACTACCAAATCATCAGTACTCAATTTGGATAATTTTTTTATTTTAGTATAATATTTTTCTTTATCTGGAAGAACGTAATCATTTTCTTTAGCTTTGCCATAAGGAACAACACGTCTATAAAACACTTTATCAACTTTTAATTTTTTTGCCTCATAAAAGTTCCACTCTAAAGTATCTAAATTTTCAGCAGTAATTGTCACATTCATTTGAGTAAACATACCATCTTCTTTAGCCAAAGTTAAAGCTCTTATAGCCCTATCATAGGAACCTTTTACTCCTCTAAATTTCTCATGAACTTCTTTCGGACCATCCAATGAAACCTGAACAAATTTTACTCCAGATTCAACAATATCATTTCTAAACTTTTCATAAAACCAACCATTTGTAGAAATACCAACATATATATTGTTAGATGTTAATTTTTTTATAATATTGAAAACCCTACTATTTAACAAAGGTTCTCCACCAGAAATGTTTACTGCCAAAACTTTTGCTTTAATTATTTCTGAAACAATTCGATTTTCAATCTCTTCATTATCTTCTTCATGAATACAATAAGCTCGACAATGTGGACATAAAAAGTTGCAATTATTAGTAACCTCCCAAACAACAGAAACAGGTGCCTTAAGATTCAACATAATAACACTCCGAATCTTCTCCCAAATAATCACCAGACAACATATAAGCTGCAGCTCGACAACCACCACAAATCATTTTATATTTACACGAACCACACTTTCCTTTCAAAGCTCTTTTCTTTAATAAATTAATCGGTTCAGAATCCAATATTTCAGATAAATCTTGTTTTAAAATATTTCCACATGAAATGTATAATAATGAACAAGGAGATACAGTACCATCATTTCTAACACATATTCCATTTACACCAGCAGAACATCCTGCACAATCTAATTTATATTTATCCATAATCTTTTTTACCAAATCTTTTTGATAAACATTCTTTAATGGAAAATCAGCCACAATCTGTACTTTATCTTTATATTCAACTTGTAATTTTTGTAAATTTTCAAACATTTTTTTTAGCCCAGCTGTACCCAAATTACATATACCAGCCATTTCATTATTAGGAATAAATCTTTTAAACCCTAATATTTCAACATCAATTTTATTAACATCAATAATTTGATGAACAAATTCTTCCATCTGATCAACATTTAAACTAGATACTAAACTGCTTATATGCAATTTAATTTTTGAATTATACTTATTAATTAATTTAAGTTTTTCAATAACTCTGTCATAGGTGCCAACACCTCTCACTTTATCATGTTCTTCTTTGATGCCATCTAAACTCACTTGAATATAATTAGTTCCAGCATCAATTAAATCTTTAAGCAATTCTTCAGTTAACAACAACGAATTAGTATTTATTATTGTGATAGGTGCTAATTTTTTAAATTTTTTCACTATATCTAAAATATCTTTTCTTACTAATGGTTCCCCACCACTTATAAAGACTGCACGGGGTTTAAAAGGTTTACATTTTTCTATAATTGTATCTATCTCACCCATACTCAATTCATGATTAATAGCATTTGTTCTACAATGCTTACATTTCAAATTACATTTTGTTGTTATATCGACAGTAATATTCATGTTTTCATATTTCATTTTTCATCACCACTTTTAATCAAAATATTCTTATTAACTAAATAATCAACATATGGTTTAGATAACATTACATCAGTACTATTAGTAGACAATAAATCTTCTATATATTGTTTAACTTTTCCAATAACAAATATCATTTCAGCTGTCCTAACATTATATATTAACAATCTATTTTCATCTTCGTTTCTAAACCTATAATCCTTTACATTGAGGCTCAACTTTTCCAACACAAATCATCACCTTCCAAATAATCACCATATTTTATATATGCATTCGCTCTACAGCCACCACAATATGGCAAATGTTCACACCTACCACAATTCCCTTTAATCTTATTTTTATTTCTAAAATCAGAAAATATTAATGAATGTTTCCAAACATCTTTAATATCATCAACTTTAAAATTACCACCAATAATAGGTATTTGACAGCACGGAGATACATCACCGTTCGCAAAAATCATCATTTCAGTTATAGCTGCTGGACAAGATGCAAAACATGTATGATTTTTACTCAATTCTGGAAGTAAAATGGCATAAGGAATATCCAACCTAGCATCAATATCATACTTTTGAACAATTTCATTTATACTTAATAAAAATCTTTTTACTTGAAATGGAGATAAAGACTGATCTTTAATATTAACCCCTCTACCAGCCGGCGATAACAAAGGTAAAAACCATTTTTTTACATTCAATTTTTTCAACAGTTTAGCAATTTCTTCTAACTCATCGACATTAAGTTTAGATACGCAAGTAACAACAGCAACATCAATTCCATTAGCAACTAATAATTTAATATTACTAATCGTTCTATCAAAAATATTAGTACCGTTTCTTAAAAAATCGTGGGTTTCTTTATTACTACCATCCAAACTAATTCTTACCAATTCAAATTTATAAAATTGTTCTTCAACCATTCTTGGAGTTAACAATAAACTATTAGTAGTTACACTTACGAAAATGCCTTTAGAAATAGCATAATCAACTATATCAAAAAAATCTTGTCTAATTAAAGGTTCTCCGCCAGAAAACATAATTTTTTGAACATTCTCATTAGATAACAAATCTATTACGTTACAACACTCTTCTAATGTTAATTCATCTTTTAATTTTTTACCACTATTCATATTACAATGTTTACAATTTAAATTACATTGATTTGTAATAGCCCACCCAACAGAATAAGGGTAATATGATACATTAATTTCTTCTTTCATAAGCAATTAAGACTCCTTTACTAATTAAAAGATTCAAACGTTTTATACATTTATCATCAACAGTCTTATCATTGGTCAACAAATCAGATAAAAAGATTCCTTTTAGAATTTTTTTCCATAACTCACATAATGCCCCACCAACAAAAAATAATGTTCCTTTATAATAAATTGAATATTCTCCATCTTCTTCTTCACGACTAACAACTAAAGGATTTCTCTCAAAAAAAATATTTTTATTTACTAGAGTCAATATTTCTTTTAACTCTACATTTTTTACATCTTTATAATTATCAAGCAAATAACTTTTCTTACTTATAATTACATTATCTATCTTATAAAAATCAGAAAAATTGAAATTAAAATAATATTGTTTTTTTTGTATAATTTTTCCTTGTTGAATAAATTGAATTACTAGCTTATATTTTTTCCCATCTAAATCATTATCATAAAGCAATTTAATCTTTTCATTTTCCAAATATATAACATCATTAAATAAAACTTCACTTCCCTGATTAACAGTAACTAATTTTATATTCAACAGTACTACTCTATTAAAATTTATTGTTAAATTAGACAAATCTATATTTATAAACATTATTAAACTCCTCTCAATTTTTCTAATTAATTTTCTTAAAGGAAAGAATTCCTTTAGTTAACATCACAAGTTCCACAATTAATTGCACAAATTTCTTTTAATTCTTGTTCTTCTTGTGCTTTAACCTTTTCAGCATTATTTTGCATTTGTTTTCCCTCCTTTTTATTTATTTAGTTTTTTGACAATGAGATCCCTATAAACTCAAAAATATCACTTGCTAAATTGTTTTATTAATCTCTTTGCTCTCATAGTTTTAGCCTTATCTTGCCATTCTAATCTTGGACCAAAAGACAAAGGATTAGTTAAAATTTTAACACGATCTTTATTTTTTAAAGTATAATCCACATTAACCATCTCATCATTAACTATCGCTGCAATCATAGTGTTACCAATATCTGTATGTAACTTATAAGCAAAATCTATTGGTGTACTTCCTTTAGGTAATTCTATAATATCACCTTTAGGAGTATAAACATATATAGTTGTATTAAAAAGTTCTCTTTTAACACTATTAACAAATTCTGAATTATCAGAAATAATTGCATTCAACTCTGTAATAGATTTAAAAAATTGAAACTTGCTTTTTAAATCATCTTGCATATTTTCTTCCGCATCGTTTTTGTGCAAATCCCAATACGCAGGAAGTCCATATGTATCAATTTTATCCATATCATGTGTTCTTATTTGCATTTGTACTAACCTGTCATTTGGTCCAAACACAGTCGTATGCAGTGACTGATACATATTAGTTTTAGGATTAAAAATATAATCTTTAAATTTACTATTAATAGGTGGATAAACACTATGCACATAACCTAATGTTCTAAAACAATCATTTATATCATTTACCATTAATTTAATTGCCACTAAATCATGTACATCAACTATTTTCCTACCTTTATTAATTTGTTTATATAATCCATAAATACTTTTAACTCGTTCTTTATGTTCAAAAGAAATATTATTATCAGCCAATATATTACCTGCTTTTTCTAAACACTCGTAAATCACTTTATCCATATCATCTCTAATTTCATCTAACACTGTTGCAATATTATCATATACATCTCTTCTTAAATAATATAATGATAAATCCTCAAGCTCTGATTTTATTTGATAAGCTCCTAAATAATATGCTAAAGGAGAAAAAATTTCCATTGTTTCAAGAGCATTTTCTTTTTGTTTAAACTCACTTTTATATTCTAAAGTTCGCATATTATGAAGTCTATCAGCTAGTTTAATAATAACAATCCTAACATCCTCTTCTAAACTAGTAATAATTTTTCTCGTATTAGTAGCAACTTGTTCATCCCTTGAAGAAAAATTCATTTTACTAATTTTTGTAACTCCATCAACTAAAGTAGCAATCATTTCATTAAATTGAACTGCAATCTTATCTTTACTCATACTTGTATCTTCTATTGTGTCATGTAAAAGTGCAGCACATATTGTATCAGCATCTGCTTTCATTTCGGATAATATAAAAGCGACAGAGAGGGGATGAACAATATAATCCTCACCACTCTGACGCTTTTGTCCCTCGTGCAATCTATTAGCACACCAAAACGCTCTAGAAATCATATCTAAAGGTTTTTCATCATCAATATAGTTTTTTATGTTATTCATTAAGCTGTCGTAAGTCACTTCTCTCATAAAACCCACCTCATACTTAACAAAAATTATATTATTGTCAATATTACTATAATTTTCAAAAGAAATCAAGAGTTTTTCAAAAAAATGTCACTATATGTTATTTAAATTCATTTTTTATTATATATTTCGTTTTTCATTATATATATATCAAAAAAACGATTTTTCCTTATAAAATAAGAAAAAATCGGTAATTTCTATGGCAGGGGAAGCAAGACTTGAACTCACGACATTCGGTTTTGGAGACCGACGTTCTACCAACTGAACTATTCCCCTAAAACAAAGACAAGTAAATTATATCACAACATTACAAGCTTTTCAACTTTTTTAAAACGTTCTATCAATATTTTATTAGAAAAACATATAATATATTGGTGATTTTACTATGTCTGTAATTAGAACAACTGATACTGAAAGAGATCTACTTGCAAGATTAATGCGAGCTGAAGCTGTTGGTGAAGGTGACTTAGGCATGCTTATGGTTGGTAATGTAGTTATCAATAGAGCCCTAGCCAACTGTCTAACTTTCAAAAACATAGATACAATAAGTGAAGTTATCTACCAAAATCCAGGAGGTTTTTCTGGAGTTGATAGTCCACTATTTTTTAGTAACCCCACAACGGTTGAAAGAAACCTGGCCAATAGAGTAATAAAAGGAGAATACTACCACCCAGCCACTCATGCTTTATGGTTCTACGCACCAAAAACTGGAGAATCTTGTAAAACTACATGGTGGGATCAATATAATGTTGGTAGATATAAAAACCATTGCTTCTATGCCCCATCTCCTGGAGAATGTCCAGAAATACGATAAAAGACTCTAATTAGAGTCTCCTATTTGCTGAGTTAACTCAAGTGTTAACTCTTTTTCATTTCCATTTCTAACAATAGTTAATTTAACCGTGTCACCAATATTGTGTTTATATAAAAGATACTTCAAATGTGCTGAATTCTTAATC
This sequence comes from uncultured Bacilli bacterium, assembly GCA_944358535.1. Classification (GTDB taxonomy): domain Bacteria; phylum Bacillota_I; class Bacilli_A; order RF39; family UBA660; genus Coprosoma. The sequence goes on from CALVRH010000008.1 coordinate 35,234, forward strand.
TTAGTACCATCAAGCTCTATAATAACATCATTTCTCTGTAACCCAGCCTTTTCAGCATCTGAGCCACTTTCAACAGAATCAACAACAACACCAGAATCAACATTATCATCAATACGTAAATCACTATATCCAAGTAATGGCAAACTATCTAAATCATAAAGAGATACACCAATAACCGGTCTTGCAATAGCCTCACCATTTTCTAATTTATCTATTTGTGACATTGCAACCTCAATTGGAATTGCAAATCCCATACCTTCAACAGAACTTTCAACTAATTTTACTGAATTAATACCAATAACCTCGCCATTTATATTTACAAGTGGACCACCACTATTACCAGGATTAATAGATGCATCTATTTGAATAGCCTCCATCATATATGAAGAGCCATTATTTGTCACTGTAATTTCTCTATTTTCACCAGAAATTATTCCTTTGGTAACCGTACCAGCATAATCCGTACTAACTGGTGTACCAACCGTAAATACAGTATCACCTATTTTAGCCTCTGTACTGTCGCCAATTTCAGCAACCTGTAATACTTTATCTCCATCAATTCTTAAAACTGCAATATCCATATAAGCATCAGTTCCTAAAACCTCTGCATCAACTTCCTCACCAGAACTTAAAGTAAGCTTAACTTCTGTAGCGTTTTCAACAACATGATTATTTGTAAGAACATAACCATACTTATTATCCTTTTTATAAACAAATCCAGAGCCATAACCTGTAAGACGACCATTTTGATAATTACTTACAACTGCCACTGAATCATAAACTTTATCAATAGATTCATTAATTGAATCATTTGAAGTAATTGTTACATTTTTCTTAACTAAACTATCACTATTATTAGAATCATTATTCACAAAATATAAAGTTCCAGTAACTCCAAGCGCTAAAACAATTAAAATAATAACAACATTCACTATTCGTTCTCGCATAAAATACCTCCTATTCTGCTTCCTTTATATCATACCAATTGCTTGGAAAACCAATTCTATTTAAAATAGTATCAAGTGGTACAACATTTATAGCTTCATCTAAAAGAGTAACTTCCCTCTTTATCTCTTCAATCATTACATCAAAATCTTCTTTTCTAAGCATAACCTTCATAATAATAACTAAACTAAATAAATCATTCTTTCCAAATATATATCCATCATCGTCACTAGGAATAGCTAAAATCTCATGATACCTTGAATCAGGAATAACCCTTTGAGTTCTATGATCATATAAAATATCCTCATGCGCACATACATTTCTAAAATTTGAAAGTAACGACAAATATATTCCTAAAACTTCAGGATTTATCTTATAAAATTTACTTATCTCAAACTTATCCTCATCCTTTAAAATATCATAAAACTCTGCCATTATTCCAAAAGATAATACTTTAACCAAAATCCAAAGTGGTATATAACCATAATTTTCAATATAATGATAAGTTGCTGCATGCTTACGACCATTAACTCTAATTTGCCTCTTAACTTTATTTAAAACATCATACACCTGTCTAGACTGTAAACTATCTTGAGAAAAATTTTCGGGATTTAAATAATCTTTTTCTTTAAAACCATATTTTCTAGACAATTGATAACTCACAATCGACTTAATATTATTCTCAACAATCAAAATATTCTTAAAAAAAGTATTCCTAATAGCTCTATCAAATAAAAATGTCGCATATAACTCATCAAAAGTCGTACCAGGCAAAAACTTTTTTCCAGTTTCTCTCGTCATAAATAAATGACGATAACCACTAATAAAAAAATAATTCTCCCTAAGCAAAATTTCCCTAGTTCTTTTATCATTATCAATAATTAGGCCTTTCCGCTGTAAAATTTCTACTTGTTCATCTATCGTTTTAAATATTTTTTCTGTCATATACTCACCTATCAAACATTATAGCACAAAAACTATCCCCTTTTATGATAAAAGTGTGAAATTTAATTACTAAAATATAAATTAACAGCATTCCTAATCACAGTAGCTATCTTATTTTGGTAAGTATCACTTTTAAGTAATGCGCGCTCACTAGCATTAGATAAAAATCCAACTTCCAAAAGTACCCCAGGTCTACTAACCCTACGTTGCAAATATTTTGTACTATTTTCCTTATAATCTCTATCTGTATTCAAATTCTTTTTAAATTCCTCTTGAAAAATTTCCGCAATCTTTTTATTCTCAGGATTAATCGTATCATAATAAACCTCTGCGCCATGTAATGTACCACTATCTTCCGCATTTAAATGAATAGATAAATATAAATCACAATTAGACTGATTTATTATATTAGCCCGTCTAGATAAATCACTACGTTTCCTGTTCCATGCATTACTAACAGATAAATCATAATCACCATATCTTGTCAAATAAACAATTGCCCCATCTTGTCTTAAAAGATTCATTACCTTATTTACAATCTTCAAATTTAAATCAGACTCTTTAACATTCTTGTAAAAAGCCCCACTATCTGCTCCTCCATGACCAGCATCCAAATAAATAACCTTAGAAAGTAAAGAAAGATTATTATCCTTAGCACTAACATAGTTAAAAAAACATAATAAAGCAAGTAAAAAAACTAAAGCTAAAGCCTTATATTTAAACATAAAATCACCTATAATATTTTATTCCTTTATTTTCTTCTTATTCTCTTATTTGAAACAGTCCAAAGGAAACCATTCTATTTTAAATAGCCAATTACAACTAATTGTCGGTCATTTCCAAAACAAGTAATTAAAGTAATTGTCGTCTTACTCTTATCTCTTTTAATTGCCACTTTTCCAGTCTTTAAAACATCATAAATCTTGGAAACCTCATAAATATACATATTACCTTTATAACTTACCATCACCTCATCACCAATCTTAAGCTTGTGTAAATTTCTAAAATATCCTAAAGATGTATTGCCATTATGAGCTGCCAAAATTAAATTTCCGCCTAATACATCAGGCCTAGTAGAAGGTTTTAAAATTTCAACATTCTTATTAACATCATTTTGATAAGAGTCAATATTATATAAACTTTTTTTTAAACTAATTTTTGGAATTTCAAGTATTCCAAAATAATCTTCAACTAAATTTTTTTGATTCGTCAAAACCTTATTCACATTTTCATTCACTTTATTTTCATTACTCTTAATTTCCTTATCACTTTCATCATAAGCATTAACCACCACTGGTTCATAATCTTTAATTTCATGAACCTCGTTTAATACATAACTGCAAAAATAATAATGTCCAAGAATCACTAAAATTAAACCTATATTTTTAATGCATTTTCGAAAGAACAATTCCTGCACCCACTAACAAAGTCCCAACAAATCCAGAAATACTATAAACACCTGTATTAGGCACTTCAACAACCTCAGGTATCTCTTCGTTAACAACACTAATATAAGTATCTTTATCATAAGTAATTCTTAAAGCCGATAATTTTTGAGAATTTCCATTACTATAAACAAGTAATGGGGCATCATCATAATGCTTCCTCTTAAGCATTAACTTTTCTAAAGGTACCTCATCACTATTTAAAGTAATCTTAAGTTCATTATCACCTAAAGTAACCTTATGATATTTGCTATCAGATATCTCATATTCATCTAAAACATTATTTTCATCCTTCAAAGTAAGTGTCTGTCCTACTTCTCCCTTAAATATCTTCTCACTAAAACTAGGTTTTAAGTCATGGTTTTTAACCAAAGTTAATATCTCTTCTTTTTCCTTACTAATATCAATAACTTGACCAGTATAATTTTCTCCAGTAGTCCAAACAACCTCAGTCTCTGGACGAACAGCTTTCCATATCAATTCCTGGGCTGCTATATAATAATAATTTGTCTGATGCCCTGGATAATCATATCCATAATAACCTATCTTTTCAATATACTCTTTTAAATCATCTGAAAAAGAGACTATATTCCAATCAGTATAAATATCATAATAATTATCTAAAATCTCAACTCCAGGTTCAATGCAATAAGCAATTCGATCATCCATTTGAAACATCGTAGCAGTATTAGTTTTAAACTTTCCATCAAGCTTTCGATTATAAGCAATTCCATGTAACTTATTATATTTAATTCTAACCTCTTTTGCATGTATATCAAAACTAGGCATTAAACAAATAGATAAAAGTAATAAAAGTGTTAAAAATTTTTTCATATATATCTCCTTTCTCAGCCCCTTCATACATTAACATACGACGTCAAAAACATATTTCCTTCAAAAAAATAAAAAAACTTACAATTTTATGCAAGTTTTTTCTTTTCATATATCATAATAATAACAAAAATTACTATACCACATACACTAATCAATTTCCCCAATAAAGCATTAGGTGCTTTAAACTCTATATCTATATCATGCTTACCTTGAGTAATAGGAAAACCAATAAAAGCTTCATTTACCTTCTCATAATCGACCTTTTTACCATCAACCTTAATCTCAAAACCTTTATCATATGGTATAGTTAAATGAAAATATCCATCCAAAGAAACATTAATCTCACCAGTTATCTTATCGCCAAATGCTTCTTTAACCTCAAACTTATCATAGTCTAAACTATCAATAAACTCATCATAATCTAAACTATATAACTCTATTTTTTTAATATAATGTACACCTTTAGAAAACTCAATATTAAAATCTTGAATATCGGATAAAGTATAATCAAAAGTATAATTACTATTAAAATATTTCCAACTTTTACAAGTGAGTTTATTAATCACACCATTCACACTAATAGATGTATCACCTATCTTGCAGCTTTGCGGTTTTTCTAAAGTAAATCTAAGCAAATAAACATTATCACTAGTATCTTCATCTAACTTAATTTTTAAAGTTCCACCATTATCTGAATTAACCGTATAACCATTCTTATATTTTTGAATATTTAAATCCTTAGAAACCCCATCAGAAAAACTTAAAGGAACTTCATTTACCAAGCTTTCATAATCATAATCACCAGACTTATTTATAACATTTCCAATAAGCGCTAAAGTATCATCTGGAAAAGCTAATTTATCATAATTAGACTCACTAATCACCCTATTCGTCGCATAACCTAAAGGTAAAGTATTCTTATTTATATAAACCTCATAATCTCCATAATCTCGCCAAAGTTCATATCCTATAGGCGCACTTTTATCAGTAATTAAATACTTAACACCCATATAACTTTCAAACAAAATATTTTTAGTCTCACTAGTGATAAACATATTTCTAGAAGCTCTATTATTATTAAATTCATAAAATAAATCACTATAAGACGTATTATAAGTTGAAGAATAAAGCGTCACTAAATTTTCATTTATTCCATCCACCTGATTAACAAGTTCACTAGACGCCTGCAAATTAACTATAGTTCGGTAAAAGCCATTATCACTTTCAGCAATATCAGCCATAATTTCCTCTAACTTTGGATCATTCTGTTTTTTAAAATCACTAGCCTTAATTAAATTATCATTTAAATTAACACCCAAACACACAAATATACTAATTATTGAAATTGGAACCAAAACAATTAACTTATTCTTAAATCTTCTATATAAATAGAAAATAACTAATAATAAAATACACGCTAAAGTAAAATATAATTTTAAACTATTATCATCTAAATATATCCAAAGAAGACTAATAATCATAATTAAAAATATTAACTTATAATTTACTCTATCTTCTAAAATTTCTTTTAAAAACAAACCAATTGCCAAAACATATAAAGGTAAAAATGGAATCAAAGCCTTACCATCTAAATATAATCCACCATTTAAAATATAAACAAATATTGGACAAATAATCATTAATGATAAGATAATTCCTAAAAATTTTTTCCCTTTTTTCATAAAAATTAAATAAATAATTGCTAAAAAAGAAATCCCTAAAAGACCAACTGAATACGACTTATAAAGAAGAAAATCTAAATTAATACTAGGCCTAACTGCCTCTAATAAAGAAACACTACCAAAACTCTCACCGCGGCCATTTATAAGAGCATATATAACCGGAAGTAAAATAATTCCCGCCATTAAAAAGCCGACAATAACTAATAAAGCAAAATTAAATCCCTTTTTAATAAAATCCTTTAAAATAAACTTATCATTTAACCTTAAATATTCATATACACCATATATCGTTAAACAAAGTATTCCCCCAACACTATAATAATAACTAGTCATAATCATCAGAAAAATACTAATAATCATTAAGCCACTATAACCTTTAGAAAAATACCTTCTTACACCAATTAAACCCATAAGTAAAAATGGCATATAATTAACAAACATCATATGTCTATGACTGTGAAAAAGTAGTGGCCCAGCCATAGCAAATAATAAAGTCAAAACAAAACACAATTTATCTGAAAACTCAAATTCCACCGCCCAAACATAAAATAAATATATTGAAATGACCCCTAATAATAAACTAATAAATATTAAATAAAAATTCATTGACACAAACGGTAATAAATAAGACAAAAGCACAATTGGACTCAAAAATCCATAATATGCAAAATAAAATATATTTTGTCCGCCACCAATATTTAATGCAAAATCTGGAAAAATATCGCCCGTCTTATAAAAAAGCATTCTAAAATATTCAGGAAAAGCAACATGCTGAAAGCCCCAATCAATTTTCGAACCAAATACATACTCTCCATGAGTAATAATTAAAGCAATTCCCAAATAAATTAAACAAATAATAAATATATTTAATTTAGCCTCTTTACTTAACTTTCCCATTTATTAGCTCCAATCCAATCTTCAAATGGTAATATGTGACCATAATCATCATATATGCCATCATAAGTCTTAACCATACCAATTTTCTTTTTAATTAAATCACCATTCAAAGTCGTTTCCATATCTAATTTATTAAGTTCTTTTTTACTATAATACTTACCAAAGTAATAAAGATTATTTATATCAAGCTCATTTAAAATTCTATTTATCTGTTTATGTTGATAATTGTCGTATTCACCATCAGGATTATGAGTAACAACTTCATTCCAACTTTTATAATTTAAAATATATTTTAATTGCTTCTTTATCTTCTTATAATCTCTATTTAAATAAAATTTGTCAGAATATCCCATCATTATAACCGAATCATCGCTCTTTTTAATAACCTTTAAAAAATCATTAGTTTTTTTCTTATCATATCCACAAGAAACACAAACAATTAAATAATTATCCGAAAGTAAATGTACTCCACCCCAAACACTTTCATCTCCAGGGTGACTTACAATCATTAACTTATTAATATTCGTTAAATTAATCTTCTCAAGTTGTCCTTTAACTGGCATTAAATTAGGTTTTTTTAAAAAAGCATGTACAATAAAAACCATTAAAACTAAAACAATTAAAAAAATAATAATATTTTTTAACCTTTTCATCTTTAACACCTCATTTAACTATACACTTTTAAATAAAGTAAATGGATAACGTTCAGGAAGAGGAAGTTCAAAACTCATAATCTCCTTAGTAACTGGATGTTTAAACTCTAACTTAGAAGCAAATAAAGCAATTTGATCCTTTACAGCATTAGGGTTATACTTTTGGTCTCCATAAAGCGGTATTTTTCTAGAAGCAAACTGAACCCTAATTTGATGACTTCTACCAGTTTTTAAGCTAATTCTAACAAGTGATAAATTATTAACAAAACCTATCAAATTATAACTAAGTTCTGCTTCCTTACCATCCTCACTTACCTTAGTAATATTAGTTTTTTCATCTTTTTTAAGTTTATCAATAAAAGTTCCACTTTCACTTACTTTGCCTTCTATAACTGCCATATAAATCTTTTTAAATTCATGTTTTTGAATTTGTTTAGAAAGACGACTAGCAGCTTTAGAAGTCTTAGCAAATACCATAACTCCCCCAACCGGTCTATCAAGACGATGAACTAATCCCAAATAAACATCTCCAGGCTTACTATACTTTTCTTTCAAATATTTTTTAAGCATTGCCAGTAAATCATCATCTCCACTCTTGTCTGCTTGTACCGGAACATTAATCGGTTTTTCAACTACTAACAAATGATTATCTTCATAAATAATATTAATCATTACTCTCCCATCTCCCATATATTCCGCAAGGTAATATCATATTATTTTTCTTTATAGGTAAGCCAACTTCTCCAGAAGAAATCTTACCATTTGGATAAAGCGGTAACATCATCGTCTTAAGCATATTAGCAAGTACTATATTACTAATTCCAGTTGTATAAGCATTGATAAGTAAAAACAAAGGATCATCACTTAAAATTTTTAAACAAGCATCTAATAAGACTGCCATATTTTTTTCAAATTTCCAAACCTCTTTATTAGGTCCTCTACCATAACTCGGCGGATCCATAACAATACCATCATACTTATGTCCTCTTCTATATTCTCTGAGTGCAAATTTCAAACAATCATCTACAATAAATCTAATATTATTTTCAGAAAGCCCACATAAATCTCTATTTTCTTTGGCCCACATTGTCATACCTTTAGAAGCATCAACTTGAACAACTGAAGCTCCAGCTTTACTACATGCCATACTAGCTGCTCCAGTATAAGCAAATAAATTTAAAACCCTTACTTCTCTTCCTTTAGAAACAGCTTTTTTTATTTTATCCATCATAAAATCCCAATTAGTAGCTTGCTCTGGAAATAAACCAGTATGCTTAAAATTAGTTGGAGTCACTTTAAAAGTTAAATCTTTATATTTAACTGTCCAAAATTCTGGTAATTTATTTTTAAATTCCCAGTATCCACCGCCTTTATTAGACCTATGATAAAATCCATTAGCTTTATCCCATTTTTCATCAAAGTTTATCTCCCACATAGCCTGAGGTTCAGGTCTTCTTAAAATCACATCACCCCAACGCTCTAACTTCTCACCATTACCCGCATCTAAACATTCATAATCTGACCAATTATCACTAACTTTAAGCATTTTCTTCACCACCAACATTTATTTAAACTACTAAATAGTATACCATAATCTGACAATTTCTAAAAATGAACAAAATACCAAAATAAATTTTGGTATTAGCTTACCTCACGGTAAGCTCTTTCTACTTCACAGAAACCTAAGGCTTCTCCATAGACCAGTATCGGATAGTCGCTACCCTAATTATATTATTTATTTACCAAAATTTATGTTTAGATAGATTGCTTTAGATATAACATATATTTTTCTAACCCCTTAAACATTATATTAACTGCTGCATTATAATCACGTTCATGCTCTATATGACATATTGGACATTCCCATTTTCTTATACTTAAATCTTTGACTTCCTTATTTTGATAATTACAAACATTGCATATTTGACTACTTGGATAATATCTATCTATTTGTATCAGTTTTTTATTATTAAAGTTAGCTTTATATTTAAGTACTCTAATTATTTCTGATATTGGGTTTTCATTTAAACCTTTTGCCACATAGTGATTC
>CALVRH010000009.1 GCA_944358535.1 uncultured Bacilli bacterium
AAGTTACAAAGATTAAGGTAAACTTCGTTAGTTAAAATACAATCGTTCAAAGCACGGTGAAGGTTTCTTGTGTTTAAATTAAAATATTCAATTAAATCATCTAGTCTATGGTGAGCTAAAGTTGGAAGTATTTTTCTTGAAAGCCTTAATGTGTCTATATAATCATTGGTTAGGACTTCACCGAGGTTTTCTTCCATACTGTCATATAAAAAATTAATGTCAAAATTTACATTATGACCAATAATTACATCATTTTCTAAAAAGTTACTAAATGAAATTAGAACATCTATTAAATCTTCACCTTCATTTAAAATCATTTCATTAGTGATACCAGTTAGATTGGTGGTGAATGGCCCTATTTCTTCACTTACTTTGATAAGTTTTGAAAAAGTATCTACTATTTGTTTGTTTCTTACTTTGATTGCACTAATTTCTAAGATTTCAGCTGATGCGGAATCTAAGCTGGTTGTTTCAATATCAATAACTGTATAATCACTTATATTTTTAATTAAGCTTTTTCCTTTATGTATTCTTTGATTATAATATGCCATACTGCTTCCTTTCTATTTTTATAGTTACTTATTTAATTCTTTACTTAATTTATTGGGAATTCTTCTAGCGCTTCTGACAGAATTTAAGCCATATTCTTTTAATTCAGTAAATTGATATTCTTTTGGGTCATATTTTTTTATTAATTCTAAATTCATTATTGGATTTTTAGGTTCATCATATAAATCAAGTTCTATTACTTTACATTTATATAAAATAGCAGAATATGGTGCGCCTAAATATATGTAAACCGTGTCACCTAGTTTTATGTTTTTAGGCTGTTTCCATGAAAATACAGGTAAGCTTTCGATATAGGTAATGACATCAAAATACTTAGGGTTGGCGGGAATTATCCATTCATCTTTTATATCAGATAGTTCATAGCTAATATCTACTAACTTCATTATTTCTTCATCAGTTAATGTACCATCTAAAATAATACTTACCCATGATTTTTTATTCATGTGGTATGCTGGATAAATACTTTTTCTTTTTAAGTAATTTATATCATCTAGTTTAAGGTTTAATATTTCTATTTCACCATTTTGATTTGGTATGATTTTACTTTTGTCGATATTCATAATAATGGCAAACCATTTTTCACTTTTAGGGTTTCTGAAAACACCAAAGGTAGGATTTTTCTCCCATAGAAATTCTGGAGTTACTTTATATTTGTTTATGATTAATTCCGTTATTCTATTTGACTGCTTAAATATAAAATACTTTTTATCAAAGCAGTTATTTCTGATGTCTTTTAAAATGTTTTGATATTCTTCTTTGATGGTTAAAGCAAAACTTCCAGTGATGTTTTCTACTCTAAAGTTCGTGTATTCACTTTCAGCATCTAAATCATAGATCTTACCTTCTACTTTGCCATCTTTATTAATAGTAATAATTACCTCGAAAATATCATCCATAATTTTTTTAGAATATTTATAAGCATCATTTTCTTTAATAAAACCATATTTGATTAATTTCTTTTCATTTAATATATATGTTTTAAATATTTCTTCTTCTATTTTCATAAGGCATCTACTCCATAGAGATTATATCACGTATAATATTGATTAGTAAATTGATGAAATTGCAGATCATCTTTTTACAAGTATAATAAAGTTGCTCTTGTTGAGTAAATTATACGATTGAGTTTAATTTTCAATATTTTACTAAAAGGTCATACAAACTTTTCATATTTGATAGTCACACGATTAATTAAGTGTTTTCAATCAAAAAGACACAAGATTTTATTCTTATTACCTGTTTTAATATTGTAATTTATATAACTGTTTGTTATAATTATATCAAGGAATATTCAATAGAGTTGGTGCGACCTCTTTTTAAAAAAGGAGGTGGTGTTTATGACTAAAAGAGAAAAAGCTCTTTATGCCATAATCTCCCTTCTATTTATTTTAATATTTATTATATTATTTAAATAGAAAAAGGCACCTAACTCATTTGCTTCAATGATTTAGGTGCGACAATCAAATTGGTCGCATTCAACATTGCGGTATTGAATGTTCCTTTTTATTTTATGAGATTTCTCTCATCTATATACATTTTATCATATATTTAACTTTATGGCAAATATCTATTTTGCTTTTTTATAACCTTTATTCATTTTAGATTTTTTTGTTTTCTACTCTTTTTAAATAAAGTTATAACTTAATATATAATCTTAATTAATCTTTTTTAAAAAATTATTCAAACCTTTATACCATTTAAACATACCCAACTTTCTAGTCGCATACTTTATATATTCTTCTTTAGTATAAGTTTTCATATTAGATTTCCATCTATTTAAAACTCGTTCATAACAAGTTTCAATACTTGTTCTCATAACAATTATTTTGCCTTTTAAAATAGAACAATCTTTTATATTTCTATATTGTGCTGAATCTATAACAACTGTTTTGTTAGTATCGTTAAAATACTCTAACGTTTTTATATAAAATTCATCGAAATTAGTAAACAAATAATCTTTAGGTTTATTATTAAATATTTTTCTTAAATTCATTATTTCTTTGTTATCGGTTGGACTATCACTAAATATAACGTCTGTATCAATTACTATATAATTTTCATCATTTAAATATTTATTACTAAAATATGATTTACCACTACCTGATTCTCCTGTAACATTAATTATCTTATCTTTTGTAATCTCTTTTATATAAGGTTTCTTATCTATAAATCTACTAATTAACAAATCTGATTTGATTTCATCTAAATATTGCATAACTTCATCATATACTTCCACACCATTTTCGGCAGTTCCACTACTTTTATATGGAATAACAAAATCATTAACTTCACTTAAAACAATATCTATATTATCTTGATTTACTTTGTCCTTAATAATTTTTATGCACGTATTTCTATATCCTCTAATTGCACATCCTATTAAAGATTTATAATAAGATTTTTCTGGCAAATTAGATTTAAAATATAAATTCATAGCAGTATCATCAGTGATAATTCTAGGATTATGAAGTATTATTTTGTTACTTCTAAACACTCCATTAGGTGCAGACTCGCTAGGGCAATTAATTACTTCTGCATCTTTTGGAATTTCTACATCATATAAAGTATCACCACGAACTAACCATCTTAATATTTTATCTTCGGTACTAAAATTAAATCCACCCATTTCTTTTTGATTATCTGCATTAGGATTCCACTTGTCAGAAACATTAATTTCATCTACTTTATAATAAACGCTATTATCAGCACTAGATATATTTCCAAACATAACTTTTAAATATTTACTCATATTATTTTAATCTCCTTATATCTACATTTCTCTTATATTTTTTTAACTATATAACAATTTTAACATAGTTTAAAGCTCAATTCGCTCTATTTTTATTACTTTTTTATTATCATAAGTTATTTTATAAATATCAGGGGCAGACAAATTTCCATCCAAAACCTTCTCGCCATTAAATACAATTTTAAAGATTTTTCCATCAAAAGTTTCATTTGCAATAACTCCAAGATAAGATAGTAATATAATTCCGTGAAGAAAAATGGCAATGTTATTTGAAGAATCATCTAACTTTTCATTTATAAAATTAATAAATCTCTTGTCTACTTCATTTAATGTTTCGCCATTACCGAGTCTTAAATCTTTATTATTAAACATTAAATAATTAAAATTATCAGGTAATTCACTAATATATTTAACTCCAAAGTTTCTTTCATTAATTCTATTATCTAATTTAATTGGAATATTTTTTTCTGCTGACATATATTTTGCAGTTGCAATAGCTCTTGGGGAATTACTAGCATATATTTCTTCAATATCTTGTAATTCTTTTACATCACAGAGAGATTTTGCTTTTTTCTCTCCATCAACAGATAAGACCATATTTCGATTATATTCATCCCAAGGTACATTTTTATAATCTACATAATTTACTATATTAACGCCAGTATTTGAATGCCTTATTAAATAAATAACTTTCACTTTGATAATGCCTCCTATATTTTATTTCAAATTATATTTACATAATATCATAAAACATAAATTACTATCAATAATATTATTGATTTTAAATTGTGCATTCTTGTTTTACCTGGCAGTATAAAAAAATGACACTCATTCGCATGAATAAGTGTTGAACCAAAATTATTTGGCAAAATTCAACATCACTTTATTGAATGTTCCTTTTTATTTTATGAAGTTTCCTTCATCTATATACATTTTATCATATATTTAACTTTAATACAAATATCTATTTTGCACTTTTACATACATCTATCCATTTTATATAATTAGATGTTTTTTCTAATTCTTCTATGGTTAGTTTTACGGCACTATTACTTGTGCCGCAGGCAGGATAAATGGTTTTAAACCTTTTTAATGAAGTATCTAGATAAACTTTTACATCATCATTTATTCCAAATGGACAAACACCACCTACTCCATGACCTATTTTATTTTCAACTTCATCAAAAGGAATCATTTTAGCTTTGGTATGAAATTCTGTTTTATATTTAGAATTATCTATTTTTTGATCACCAGAAGTTACGATTAAAATTGGTTTATCATTTACTAGAAAACTTAATGTTTTCGCAATCTCTTCTTCTTTACAATTTAAAGCAATGGCAGCTTCTTTGACAGTTGCGGATGAAACTGAAAATTCCATTATTTTATCTTCTAATCCGTATTTTTTTAAATGTTCTTTTGCTTTTGTTAATGACATTTATATTGCCTCTTTTCTTAATAACATTTTACAATTTTTTGATTTCTTAGTCTAGTTTTATATTTGACAAAAATTACATGATAGAGGGACGGTTTATAAAGTTAATTATTAGTGAAATGGTTTTTAATTGTTTGCTTATCGATTTTGATTATTTTAATTGGTTTTAGCAGAGTTTATTTAGGCGTTCATTATGTTAGTGATGTCTGTGCGGGCTTTGTTATTTCTGTTTTCTATTTAGTTTTATTTATTAAAAGCATGAATAGATTTAAAAAACCAAGTCTTGTTTAAGATTTGGTTTCTTTGTATTTTAAGAAGTCTTCAAAGGCTTTTAGACCGTATTTTTTATTATAATAGTTTGGAAATTCATTTAGGTGCGCTAAAGCGATTTTAGCTGTTATTATTAAATCATTATTAGTAACATTGGTTTTTGGATTGATTAAACCGTGTTCTAGTTCAATATTTATGCCATCTAGAAATTCTTCTATAGTGTATTTATCAAAGGTTACCCCTAATATATTAGCGGCATATATGGCATCATTTATATTAAACATTTTATCACCAATATATTATATGTTATTTTTTTGATATGTTTTTTGATATTTCTCTTTTATGATGCTTTTTATGAATGATTATTAATGTAATAATAGTCATAAGAATAATTACTACATCAATTACAATAATTATTATCAAATTTGTATAATTAGTTTCAAGTTTCTTTCTAGACGTTTTTTCTTTTATATCTCTAATTACTTTAATTTTATATTCTTTAACTGTCCCATCTTCGGCTTTAACCGATAATTTTATTTCATTAACTCCAGCTTTAAGTTCGTATTCACCATTACCTTCAACTGATGCTTTTGAATCTTCTAAAGTGGAATTAACTTTTATTTTATCAACTTTATTTTTAACATTAATGGTATACTCTAAAGTATCTTTATTAAATTCTATTTTTCCTTCACTTAATTCAATATTTTTTAAATTGGCATTGTTTGATTTTGTTTCTATAACTGTTTGAACAGAGTTTTGTTTGCTGGATGAAGTAGAACTTTTTTTAGGAGCATTACTCAAATAAATATATCCAGTTATACCATATCTATCTGGTGAAATGGTATATTCACAGGCAGCTTTAGGGGCATTTTGCTTGCACGCTTTGTCAGTGTCTTCGTTCCAACTACTTTTCATACACTCTTGATATGTCGGATCATTTTTATCTATACATGGTCCAGTTGAATCCCATACATAAAGGGTATTTCCAGATACTCTTTCAACATAACCAACATGACCATATGAAGTCCATCCACCCCAAACTATAATGGAACCCGCTTTGGGAGTAGTTCCGACACTATATCCAGCATTTTTGGCATCACTATACCACTCTTTCGCATTACCCCATCCTGGCAAAGTTACACCAGCTTTTTCATAAGCCATTTTCCATACATACCAAGTACAGTTAGTTCCGTAAGGTCCTGATTGTTTATAAGGATTACTTGCGGCACTTACCCCACTAATGCTTAATATATTAATAATAAGCAATAAAATAATTATTTTAATTTTTTTCATAATACTCTCTCCACTACATTTAAATTCATTTTCATTATATCATATATTATTCATGTATTAATATACCTTGGATAATTTTACAAACAATTTAATTTCATATATAATTATTTCTTGTAAAGGACTGATATTATGAACAGTGCTCTTAATTATTATGAACTTTTGGGAATTAGTGAGATAGCAACTAAAGAAGAAATTAAAAAAGCTTATAAAACTCAGATGAAAAATTGGCATCCAGATATTAATAAATCTGAAGAAGCTCCAGAGATGTCTATTAAATTAAATGAAGCAAAGGAAACCCTTTTAGATGATGATAAAAGAAAAGCTTATGATTTAAGTTTGAGAAAAGAAGTGAATCAGAATTACAATAAGTTTAATTATGGACAAAAAAGTAATGAGAATACTTATACTAATTATGATACTTCATATAATACATATGAAGAAGCTAGAAAGGTTACTAAATGGGAATACTTTAAAGAATACTTAAAATTTGGTAGCGTTTCTAAGTTTAGAAAGATTTTGGCAATTATTGGTGTTGGTTTAGAAAGTTTACTTTGCTTTATTATAAAAATACTATTAATTGGGTTTGCTATTTTTGGTAGCTTTAGTAGTTATTTAATAATGATGACTTTTAGTTTATTGGCGCCTATTTTAGGATTACTTTTAATAGTTGTTGTTGGTACTTTTCTTACTAATGGTTTTATTAACACTATTACTGATTCTTCAGTTGTTCAAGGAATACTTATATTTGGAAGTTTATATGTATTGATGTTGATACTACCAATTTTATCTAGGAAAATCATATCACCAAAAGTATTCGATTTTTTATATAATAAAATAGATATTAATTTATTTAAAAAATGTGTGGGATATGGAAAAAATGCTTAAAGTTAAGCATTTTTTATTAATTCTAAAGTATCTCTTGCAATCATTAATTCTTCATCTGTTGGAATAACATATACTTTTATTTTAGAGTTAGGTGTACTAATTAAAGCTTCTCCATGACAATTGTTATTTTTTTCGTCATCAATTTCAACACCTAAACATTTTAAATTTTCACAAACTAACCTTCTAACTATAAAACTGTTTTCACCGATTCCAGCAGTAAATACTATAACATCGGCCCCACCTAATAGTACATAATACTGAGCAATGTAATCAGTTATTCTTCTCGCATATTTGTGCATAGTGAGTATTGCTCTAACATCTCCTTTATTATAAGCTTCTGTTAAATCTCTCATATCACTACTAATACCACTTAATCCTAAAATACCACTATGTTTATTTAAATCGTTAATAATAGCATTTATATCTTTATTTTCAGCTTCCATAACAGGTGGCAATAATGATGGATCAATATCTCCTGAACGTGTTCCCATCATAACTCCAGCTAGTGGTGTGAAGCCCATAGATGTGTCTACACATTTACCATTTTTAACTGCGGTAATTGAAGCACCATTACCTATATGGCAGCTGATTAAGTTAAATTTATCGGTGTTTAATATTTCAGACATTGTTTCAGTAATATATCTATGACTGGTTCCATGAGCGCCATATTTTCTAATACCATATTTTTCATACCATTCATATGGAACTGGATATATATATGTTTCTTTATTCATTGTTTGATGGAAGGCTGTATCAAAGACTACCGTATTTGGTACGTTTGGCAAAGCTTTTTGAAATGCTTCAATTCCAAGCATATTTGCTGGGTTGTGAAGTGGGGCGAAGTGTTTAATTGATTCTAGTTTTTGCATAACTTCATCATCTACAATAACTGATTTATCAAAGACGTCTTTACCTTGAACTACTCTATGTCCAACACCTTCGATTTCATCTAATGATTTTACAATATTCAAACTAATTAGTTTTTCAAGTAATAAATTAACTGCATCGACATGAGTTTTTAACTTAGCATCTTCTTCGTTTTTTTCTCCATTAAATTTAATTTTATAGTGTCCATCGATGCCTATTCTTTCAAAGACTCCACTTGCAATAACTGTTTCATTTTCCATGTTGATTAAACTAAATTTAAGTGAACTACTTCCTGCGTTTATTGATAATATTTTCATTTAAATTTCCTCCTTTATATATTGTTTTCCTTTGGTTTCTTTAGTTTGTATGAGTTCTTTTTGCTTTTCAGCGGCAGTAACTATATTTTCAAGCAGTGTTGCAATGGTTACTGGTCCTACTCCACCGGGTACTGGAGTATAGAAACTGGCTATACCTTCTGGGTTTTCAGCATCTCCTACTGATTTACCATTAACATAATTATATCCAGCATCTATTAATATTGCTCCTTCTTTGAGCCATTCTTTTTTTATATATTCTGGTTTTCCTAAAGCAGCAATTACGATATCCGATGATTTAATTTCTTCTTTTAAATCTTTTGTTTTGGAATGGCAAATGGTTATAGTAGCATTTCTGTTTAAAAGCATTAAAGCAATCGGTTTACCTAATATTTGACTTCTTCCAACAACACAGGCTTTTTTTCCTTCAAGGTTTATGTTATAGAAATCTAAAATATTAATTATTCCCTTTGGAGTTGCGGCACCAAACGCATTTTCATTAAAAGACATTTTTCCAAAACTATGAGAGTTTAATCCATCTACATCTTTTTCTAAAGCAATGGTATCAAAACATTTTTGTTCATCAATTATTTCTGGTAGTGGGTGCTGGATCAAAATTCCATTAATTGATGAATCATCATTTAACATTTTAATAATTTGTATTAAACCTTCTGTAGTGAATGTTGGGAAAGAATATTCTCTAGTATTTATTCCTACTCTTTTACAAGCTTCTGTTTTCATTTTAACATATGTTTTTGATGGTTTATTATTACCAACAATAATGGTAGCTAAAGTTATATTATCATTATAGTTATCTTCATAATCATATACTCTTTTTCTGACATTTTCTTCAATGTTTTTAGCGATTAATTTTCCATCTAAAATTGTACTTTTCATGTTTTCACCTGCTTTTTCGTGTTATAACATATGTAATAATTTATTTAAATAATGGTGTCCGAAAGGAGAATCGAACTCCTATCATTCCCTTCGGAGGGGAATACTCTATCCATTAAGCTATTCGGACATATATTTATTATATCATGAAAAAGCTCAGGTTTGAACCTGAGCGGTAATTTTTATGTCGATATTTTTTGTGTTTTTTAAATCTTTATTAGTTTTAATTATTATATTTTTTTCATTTTCACCAGTTAATATATCACCTATGTAACTAGTTAGAACTGTTTTCTTGTTTTCTTTATCTTTTAGTGTTATTGTTACTGGAGATATTTTTAATTCATTGGATGATAGGTTTGTAGCTTTAGCTGTTAAATAAAATTCATTTTCTTGTTTAAATATTTTTATATCACTAAATAGTATGTTGTTTTGAATAGTATCATCAAATTTTAAATGAATTAATTCTGGTTCCTTTTCATTTTTTTTATTTGTTTCTTTAGGTATAAAGATATAAATAGCAAAAATTATAACTATTAAAAGTAGCACTATTAAGATTATTTTTCCAGGAGTTATGGCGTTTATATCTCTTTCCATTAATTAGCTTTCCATGTTTCAAAGACATTACAGCTACTTGATGAAGGTGCTGGATCTGGCATTTTCATTCTAACTATGGTTGGGATTTTAAAAGCTCCGCCAAAGGCCATACATGTTCCTGGTTGCAAAGTTTTTTGCTTTTCAACGATATCAGCTGAAATGTTTGGGAGCATTTTCGTTATATAATCTAGGTCTCTTGGATGAGTTATTTTAAAGATTAAGAAGTTCGCACACTGAGAGATAACTGTGTCTGATATTTCAACTGGTCTTTGTGAAATAAGGTTAAAAATTAAACCGTATTTACGTCCTTCTTTAGCTGCTCTTTCAAAAATATTATAACCGATTAATTCGACATCTCCATCGTTTTGAACATATCTATGAGCTTCTTCAACGAAGATATGAAATGGAATGGAAGCTCTATTTTTTAGGCTTTTTGTAAAATTAAATAACATTTTAGTGTATATTTTTACAACTACTTTGGCAAACCAGTCTTCTACATCTTCTAGGTTAAAGTTTATAACTTGTGCTTTTTGTCCATTTTTAGCTACTAGTGTGGCAATATAATTTTCCATGGTTATGAAGTTTGAATAACGAAGATATCTTGAGTTTTCAGATATAGTTAATGAATGAAGTCTTACTTTTAATTCGATGGCGTCAGCGTAGGTATCGGTATTGTTTAATAGTCCTTCACTAATTAAGGTAAATTCCAAAGCTTTTTCTAGGTCTTCTAAGGTGAAATATTTAACTTCTTTTGGTTCATATTTATCTAATGATTCATCGATAAAACTAGTGATATATTCTGTCATTAAGATGCTTTCTGGGAAGTTTCCTTGAGTATCGATGGTAAAGCATTCTCTAAATTTTCTGGTGTAACCGATACCTTGAACTGGAGCTTCTAGATTGAACTGAGGTGTTGAACAGTTAGCAATTATTGCGAAGACATCATTTCTTTTACTACTCGCTGTTTGATTGGTATATAAAATTGTCATGATGGCTTTAGCTATTAAATGGTTTTTATATTTTGTACTCATTTCATCATCTGAAGCAAAGATATTAACTAGTTTTAACATTCTTTCAATTATGGTTAATTGCGAATGCTTATCGGCACGTAATAATAAGGCCATATCATCAATATCTAAAAGCCAAAGTGGAATTGAAAGGATTTCACCGTCTGTTTGATGGATGTTAGTAGTATAAAATTTAAAGTGCAAATTCGGATTTATTTTATCGATATTTTGTAAGGCATTATGATATTCACCATAAGCATCAAAGATAAAAAAGTTTGATCTAAATGGTAAAAGTTTTGGATTTTCAAAAACATTTTGAAGCAGTCTAGCTACTCCACATGATTTACCAGAACCACTATTACCAAATATAGCCATATGACTACTAAATAAGTCATTTATATCTGTATAAATTGGGTGACTATTATATAATGGGCTTTCACCTAAAATAAATGATGATGATGTGTCTGCGCCTAAAATTAGACCAACTTCTTCTGGGTTGATTAATCTAATATTGGCATTAAAGGTTGGTTTTCTAATGACACCACCAACAAATCTACCATTTTCAATTGCTCCTAGAAATCTGATTTTAATGATATCACTACCAGTATCTTCTACTTCTCCTAAGATTTTATTACCAGTATCTTCAAATATAACGTGCATATTCATGATATCAGCTTTAAGTGAACCATCTTTTGGTGTTTCAACGTGCGCTTCGGTATTACTTATATAAAGTATTTTTCCAAACATAATTTTCCTCCCCTATAACAATTCTTCTATTTTATTTTTTATTTTTGGATCTAAATTTTTGATTATTTGTTTTATTTTTAAACTATTTTGATATTGTTTTAATATGGTTTCATAATGGTTTAATTTGTTTTCAGCATCTTTGATTTGTTTATGAACAGCGTTTCTAGAAACATTTTCATTTTCTGATATTTCTGAAAGTGTTAGGTTTTTAAAGTAATAATCTTTAAAATAAGATTGCTGTTTTTCTGTAAGTAACTCTCCATAATAATCAAACAGATTGCTTAAATAGATTGTTTTATCCATTATTCATCCATTCCTTTAAATAATCCATAAATATATTTTTCAATATCAAACACTCTTAAGTCATCTTTGGTCTCACCTAACCCAACATATTTAACAGGTATTCCTGTTTCTTCTTTGATGGCGAGGACTATTCCCCCTTTGGCTGTTCCATCTAGTTTAGTTAAAACAATACCAGTTATATTGGTTATTTCTTTAAAGTTTTTAGCTTGACTAATACCGTTTTGACCAGTAGTCGCATCAACTACAAGCAGAGTTTCATGTGGGGCATTGTCAATTAATTTACCAATAACTTTGTTTACTTTTTCTAACTCTTTCATTAAACCCACTTTATTTTGAAGCCTACCAGCAGTATCAACTAAAACTACATCGTAGTTTTCTTCTTTGGCTTTGTTAACTCCATCATACATAACACTTACGGGGTCAGCGTTTTCTTTTGAAACAATGTCAACGCCTATTTTTTTAGCCCATTCATCTAACTGTTCGATGGCTCCGGCTCTAAATGTATCACCGGCAACTACTAATACTTTCTTACCTTCTTCTTTTAATTTGTTAGCGATTTTACCTATAGTTGTTGTTTTACCGGCACCATTAACACCAACAAATAGAATGACTGTTGGTCCTTCTTTGGCATAGTTAATTTTATTAGTGATAATATCGCCATCAACATATATGATGAACATTTCGTCTACTATAATGTCTTTTAATTCGTCGGCTGTTTTGATGTTTTCTTTTTTTACACGTTTTTTTAATCTATCGATTATTTCCATTACGGTATTTACACCAATATCAGACATAATCAATATTTCTTCTAGATTTTCAAAATATTCATCATCAACTATTTTATGGTTTTTATTTAAATTTAATAAAGCAGATAAAAAGTTATCTCTTGTTTTTTCTAGTCCTTTATCATAAATTTGAACTTCTTCTTTTTCTTCTTTTTTAAAGATGTTTTTAAATTTATCAAATAATCCCATGTTTATCACCCTGTTACTATTTAAATTTTACACTATTTTTTTATAAACTTCAATAAATATAGGGAAATTTTGGATAAACGCATGAGAAATTATGAGTTTATCTTGAAGGGTATTATATGTGAACTTGTCAAAGTTTAAAAAAAAAGATATAATGTTATAGTCAGTTTTAACTTTAAAGAAAGGAGTTTATAATGAAGTTTAACAAAGATGAGACTTACATTTTCGCTTTAGGCGGACTTGGTGAGGTCGGAAAAAATATGTATTGTGTAATGCATAATGATGAAATTATTATTACTGATGCGGGTGTTATATTCCCTGGCGGGGAACTTTTAGGAATTGATTATGTTATTCCAGATTTTACGTTTTTAAAACAAAATGAAAGTAAAATTAAAGGGTTATTTATTACCCATGGTCATGAGGATCATATTGGTGGTATTCCATTTTTACTTTCAGAAGTTAATATTCCGGCTATATATGCGCCTAATCAAGCTGCCGCTTTGATTAGAAAAAAGTTAGAAGATAGAAAGATAAAATATAATAATCTATTTATTTATAAAGATGACAGTGTTTACAGATTCAAAGATATGTGGGTTGAATTTTATAGAACTACCCACTCTATTCCAGATTCACATGGTATTGTGATTCATACACCAGATGGTGTTATTATGACAACAGGTGATTTCAAATTTGATTTAACACCGATTGGTCCAATGGCTGATATTGGTAAGATTGCAAGACTAGGTTCTGAAGGTGTTACTTTACTTTTAAGTGATAGTACTAATGCGATGAATTCTGGTATAAGTATCAGTGAATCTAAAGTAGATGATGCTTTAGAAGAGTTATTTAATAAACACGACAGTAGAATTATAATTGCTACATTTGCTTCTAATATTTATAGATTAAAACATATTGTTGATACTTGTAAAAGACATGGAAGAAAAATTGCGGTGTTTGGTAGAAGTATGGAAAATAATATTGAAATTTCTATTGAGGGCGGATATATTAAACATAAAGAGATATTTATTACTCCTGAAGAGGCAACGAATCTTCCTTCTAACAAGGTATGCTTACTTTGTACAGGGACACAAGGTGAACCACTAGCTGCTTTAAGTAGACTTGCGAATGGAACATTTAGACATATTAAATTACGTAGTGATGATGTGGTAGTATTTTCTTCGTCAGCAATTCCTGGTAATGCTTTAAGTATTTCTAGGACGATTAATAAATTATATTTAAAAGGAATAACAGTTTATACTAATACATCTTTAAGTGATATTCATGCTTCTGGTCATGCGAATGAAGAGGAACTTAAATGGATGATTAGATTAGCTAAACCAAAGTATTTTATGCCTTTCCATGGTGAATACAGAATGCTTAAAAGACATGCGGATATTGCAGTAGAATGTGATGTTCCCCTTGAAAACACTTTTGTACTTACTAATGGTGATGTTCTTTCTATGAAAAAAGGTGTCATTAAAAATGCCGGACATATTACAGCAGGCGATACTTATGTCGATGGTAACCGTATTGGTGAAGTTAGTAATGCAGTAATGAAAGACCGTAAGATAATGGCTAATGATGGAATTGTAGTGGTTATTGCTAATATTGATGTTCAAAATAGCAGATTACTTGCTAATCCAAATATTATTACAAGAGGTTTTGTTTTAGTTAATGATAATTTAGATTTACTTAAAAAATTAGAACTGATTGCTAAAGAGGCAATTATTAATAAAATTAAAACTGGCGTTAATTATGCAGATATAAAAACAGAAGTTACTAATAGTTTAAGTGGTTATATTAATTTACATACTGGAAGAAAACCAATTATTTTACCGGTTATTATGAATATTAAAAAAGACGTTAAAATTTAATTTGACGTCTTTTTTAATATTTCTTCAATTCTAAGTAATTCATTATATTTACATGTTCTATCAGTTCTAGACAAAGAACCTGTTTTTATTTGTCCTAGATTTAAACCGACAGCAAGGTCAGCGATAGAGGTGTCTTCAGTTTCACCACTACGATGAGAGATGATTGTTTTATAGCCATGCTCTTTAGCTAAGTTAATAGTATCTAAGGTTTCACTAATTGTTCCAATTTGATTTATTTTAAGTAAAATGGCATTACCAGCATGCATGTCAATACCTTTTTGAAGGTATTTTTTATTAGTAACAAATAGGTCATCACCAACTAATTGGATTTTATCGCCATATCTTTCAGTCATTTTTTGGAACCCTTCCCAATCGTTTTCGTCAACTGGATCTTCGATAGAAATGATTGGATATTTATCAAGTAAAGTTTGATAGTAATCTATTAATTCATCGGTAGTTAATTTTAAATTAGCTCCTTTTAAATTGTAAATTCCATCTTCATAAAATTCACTAGCCGCAACATCTATAGCAAAGTTAACATCTTTACCTGGTATGTATCCAGCTTCATTAATAGCTTTGATAAGTAAATCTAATGCTTCTTCATTTGTATTTAAGTTAGGGGCGAAGCCACCTTCATCTCCTACTCCAGTATGATATCCTGCTTTATTTAAAACACTTTTTAAATGATGGAATACTTCACTTCCAATTTGCAATCTTTTACTGAATGTTTCTGCAGCAGGTACAATCATAAATTCTTGAAAATCTAGGCCATTATCTGCATGAGCGCCACCATTTAAAATGTTCATCATGGCTCTTGGCATTGAATATTCTTTGCCAACATATTTAAATAATGGTTCATTACTATCTAAAGCGGCAGCTTTTAGGTTGGCGAGTGAAATACCTAATATTGCATTTGCTCCATATTTTTCTTTATTTTCAGTACCATCTAAAGCTAACAAAGTTTCATCTATTTTTCTTTGATCATGTGGATCCATACCGATTAATGATTTTTTAAGAATATTGTTGACATTATTTACAGCAGTTAACACGCCTTTTCCCATATATCTTTTTGAATCATTATCTCTAAGTTCTAATGCTTCTCTTGTTCCAGTAGAGGCTCCTGATGGGACAGCAGCCCTACCTAAAATACCATTTTCTAATATAACATCTACTTCAACTGTTGGATTTCCTCTAGAATCTAAGATTTCTCTTGCTTTTATATCTTTAATTTTTGACATTGTTTTTTCCTCCTTTTAAATTGCCTACAGTTTCTTTTTGGTTCAAAAATGTTTTTAACATGTGATATTTGTTTAGCCAATAGCGATAGTCATTTAAATCTTCTAAAAAGTCCTCGGAATGATTTTTTTCAAAATCATCTATATATTTTAAAATTTGCTCTTTAAAATTTACCCAATAATTATAACTATATTCAATGGTATAGTTAACATGAGGACCTCTTAGTTTGGGGTCGCCTTTCGGTGGTCTAAAGAAAATATCTTCATTGGTGATTATTTCTGCAGTAATATAATTTATTGGAATTGCTTTTCCAGTTATTCCGCTGACAAACATGTTTTCAGATGAATTTTGTTTTAAATCAAAGTTATAAAAATTTAAAACATCTTTACAAGTTATTCTTTCAGCTTTAAGTATTTCATTTTTTCCTTGATTATTTAAAGATTGCCTTTGCTGAACAAAATCTAATATTTTATTCATTACATTATTATTTATTAGACTTTTATAATAGTCATATATAAATATTTCAGAAAAATTATTATAGAATTCTCTTTCATATTCTTTAATAAAAGATGTTAAAAGTTGTTTATAGTCTTCATTAGATAATTTTTCATAGATATTAAGTTCTTGGTTTAATTTGTTTTTAAAATCTTCAAATAGCATCTCAAATGCCGATAAATCATTTTTGTTTTCCTGCATATTACCACCAGTACAATTATATCATTTTTTTTCAAAATTGTAATTAAAAACCAAACAATTTACGCTTTATTTTATTGACTTTATGATTTTGCGTGTTTATAATTGGTTTAGGAGGATTAGTATGAGTTTATCAGTATTAGATATTAAAAGAGGGGCTGATGAATTAAGAGAACCTTTTGACAAGAGACTTAGTGAACTAAATGTTTTTGAACAAGAACTTTTAAAAGATGAAAAGGTTCAATTATATCTTTTTTTACATCAAGAAATTGCTAGAACAGAAGAAAAAAGGAATGAGAAGATTGTTGATTATTTAAGTAATGTAAGAATTCAATGTGAACATCCTTTGTATATCTGTGTTACTTCTGGAAGTTATGACACTTATTCATATAAGTGTATTTGTCTTAACTGTGGCACTTCAAGACATTTTAAGCAATATGAATTAGACAAATTATATGATGAGCACAAAGTAATTGCGAAAAGGTTGGATGAAGATAATAGTTTAGAAAGAGGTCATTATCATCATTATTCATGTATATGCACTGTTAATGAGGCAATGAATTATTATAGTGAATGCTATCAACATTTACAAAATGTAACTGAAAAGGTTCATGGTAATGATTTGGATTCCTCTGTAGAACTTTCTGCCTCTGAGATGACATATAATCATTTTGTTCATCCGGAGAAAAATTTAAAAAAAGTTATTAAAAAGAAATTATAATAGGTGTAGTAAAAGATATTTATTACGCTTTTTTATTTGTTTTAGGCTAAATTTTAAAAAAAGATTGAATTTTTTGTAAATATATAGTATAATCTATTTGTTGTATGAGTTGTCTCCGTAGCTCAGCTGGATAGAGCAACGCCCTTCTAAGGCGTGGGTCGCGAGTTCGAATCTCTCCGGGGACGCCATTTTTGATATTAAAGTTTTTGTTTGAAAAACTTTTTAATTGAAAATAATGCTGGTAATATTATTACCAGCATTATTTTTTTAATTTTGGGATTGTTTGATTATCTCTTGAAGTAATTCATTTAATTTGCTAGGATTATTTTTATAATTATCCAAAAGATAATCACATACATTAGGATAATTTTGGTATTGTTTAGCTTTTTCTATAGCCTTATTTTTATCATATATTTTTTCAGTTATTTTGACAATAAATAGTGCTAGCTCTGGTATATAATTATTTTTAAGAATTTTTTGAAATTTTTGAATAGTCAGTTCTGCTTGTTTAGTGGTGGTGATAGTATTATAGAGAAAATCTAATACACATTTATTTTCTTGAAAATATATTTCATTTTGTCTAGTAAATATCATTTGAATTAAAATCAAAAATTGTTTAAAGTAACTTTCTTCTTTTAAGAAGAAATTAAATTTATTTAAGATATATTTTATTAGTATCAATTTATCGGTATCTGTTATCCACATTTTAAAATGATAGATTTCAAAAAGTATTAATTCTAATAATTGGTAATTATTTTCGGCTTTGTGATACAAATGTTGAGCAACAAATTCATCAATAAATTCTTGATAGTTATTTATATTTTGACTATCTTTTTTATTTTTAAATTTTTTGTCTAATTCATAGTTAAATAATATATCTAATTTTTTCAAATTCATAATTATCTCCATTTAAAATTTTATTACATATTTAGCAACAAGGTTCATCAGTTTTATATGTATCATTTATAATACCATCTTTGTCATTTTTTTTCGTTTTTGCCACCATTACAGCTTGTTTCTTTCAAACATTTTTCTAAGTTATTTTGGGTTCTTTTATACCAAAAATCGTTAACATCAACTTTATCTTTAAAAATATTAATCATCTTTTCTAATGGTGCGATAGCTTTCGAATATTGCTGGTTATCCATATATAGATTGGCTAAAGCCTCATAGGATGACAATAAAGAAAAATCGGTTTTGTTAAAAAAGCTTTCTTTATATTCTATGACTTCGTTTATTTCTTTTAAGGATTTATCAAAATTTCCAATTTTACCATCAGCGACGCCTAAAGCTAGTAAAGCGGTTTGCGTTTCATCGCTATCTTTGGTGTTTCTTAAGACAAAAATGTCATATGATTTTTGGGCGTATTCTAAGGCTTTTTGGTAGTCTTTTAACTGAGCATAGGCTCTTGACATAGCCAAATAAGTAGAACCTATTTTACGGTGATTTGATTCTAAAGTAGAGCTAAAAATATTATAGGATTCTTCTAATAAAGGAATAGCGTTTTGAGCTTTTCCAATTTTAATATAAGAAAAGGCCCTAGATTTTAAGCAATCTGCAAGCAAGTAGTTTTGATCAGTATTAGTTTTTCTTAAAATTTCAATGGCTTTTTCATTCCACTCGTTAGCTTTATCTATTTGATAAGATTTATTATAAATAAAACGGATTAAATCACAGGTTTTAGCTACTTCGTGAGAGAATTTACCATATATTTCTTTTTGTTTTTCTAGAATATCAAAGGTGATTTTTAGTGCTAAATCATAATATTCTAAATCTCTGAAAAACTTTGCAATGTTTATATAATTTGGAATATTATCTTTGGTTACATTTGGAAATTTGGTATACATATTATGAATGACACTACCATATATTTTTCTTTGTTCCGATTTTATTTGCCATGAATCTTTTTTAGTTAACTCTTTAAATAGTATTTTACAGTTATCTAAATTTGGATGGCACTGTTCTATGATGAGTTCGGAGATTAATGGATGTAGAGCGATGGTATCTCTTACCCAATCGTGAATAATCCAACTCTTTTTTATTAATTTGTTAATTTCTTTACCAGTTTCAATATGGCATAAATCCATAAACTCTTCAAAGTCAAAGCCAGAGATTGGAAAGAAAGTTAAATTCATTAAAATATATTTTTGGGTTTCAGAAAGAGCAGAAATATCATACAGCATGTACAGACAATTTTTGACTGAGGTTGTTTTTTGATGATATTCGACTATTTCATTTTGGCTGGCGATTCCATTTTGAGTAAGTTCTTTTAACATTTCTTTTGGTTTTTGACGAGTCTCTTTCATAACTTTAGCTAAAAGTTCGATGATTAATGTATGGCCTTGAACTAATTTGAATATTTTTAAAAGCGCAGGAATGTTTTCATCTTTGACTTTTCGGCCATAGTTTTGTTCGAATAATTTTAATTGTTCATCTTGGTCTTGAAAAGCATCTATTTTTATATTTTGGATACCTAATTCTTTGAAGTCATTTCTAGTAGTGAAAATCATGTGGTAGTTACCGTTTAATAAATTTAATAATTCTTCATCTTGGTCAGTGTCAAAATTATCGACAATTATTAACATTTTAGTGGAAGCTAATTCTTTTAATTTTTTTAATTTTCTTTCAAAGTATTCTTTATCGGTTTCTAACTGGCCATTTTCTTTTTGTTTTCGAGTAATATTTTCAATTTCTAGATTTGGAGAATTTAAAATAGTATTTATGATTGAGGTATCAAAGCTTAAAAAAATAATAGTATCATATTCTTCTCTATAAATGTTGGCATATTTTTTTACTATTTCACTTTTACCAATTCCTCCCATACCAGTTATAAAAACTTTCTGTTCTGTGGTTAGAATTTCATGAATTTTTTCTAGTTCTACTTTACGACCAATAAAATTATGATTATTTAAAATAGTACTGTTTTTTAATTCTTCTTGGGTTAGTTTTATTTGATTATTTTGAACAGGCATTTTTAATAAGAAACAAATCCTATCGCGCAACTCTTCTATTCTTTTTTCCATTGGTGGATCAATAGCATCAATCCAGTGTAATCTTCTTAAGTAGTAACTAGCATCTGGACTAATTTCTTGATTTGATATATGAAATGGTAAAATATAAAATTCTTCTTTAGCTCTCACTCTTTCAAAGGCCTCGTTAATTTCATTTAAGACGTCTTGGGAGTTAGAGGCTTCTTGGTTTAATATAAGTAAGAATATTTTACAGTTTCTAATAGCTCTGACAATATCGCCAGCATATTGACTTTCAACATTTCTTGGTGCATACCAACATTTGATTTTTGAGGATTCTAAGACATTACATATAGCTTCGACTATGGAGCGAGAAGATTTTGTATGGTAACTAATAAAAACATCTATATCTAGCATTTTATATACTCCTTTCTATTACCGGTTATTTTTTCAATGACAGTATAAAAGTGAAATTTTCTTTTTCTCTCTTTTATATGGTAAAGTTGATTATCTATTTTATATTTTTATTGAGTTTTGAGCCCTCTTTAAATTGTAAGTTTTTATTTTTAGAATTTTCAATCTGTTTATCAATTATTTTATACCTTATTTTTTTATTTCTTTTCTATTTTATAACCCAATTTATCTAAGACTTTTAAAGATTCAATTAGTGTATTTCGATCATAATCTTTTTCTTGTTCAGATAGCATTTCATATGGAACTAATGATGAGTGTGTTTTTAAATTATCATTGGTTTTGGGGCCGTATGTCCAGCCTTCATTGAATTTATTTTTCGCCCATACTTCGTGAACGTTTTTGGCAAGTTTTTCAGAAATGTCCATTACTTCTTTACTTAATGTAACTTGACTAGTATCAATAGGATTTGGTGTGTATACTTTAGTTTTTGCACTATTGGTAATTTTTGTACCTAATACGATATCTGGTATTTTTTGGATGATAAATTTATCTTTATTTTGTAGAGGGATTCCTATAGCTTGTTCAACTTGTGGTAGTTTATCATAGTCGGTTAAGGCTGGATGAAGCTTTGCTAAAGAATTTATATGACTATTTATGACTTTTTTATAGTTATTAACTTCATCTGGGGTAGCCACTTTATAACCGTCACTTCGCATATAGGCCATCCATCTGGCGTGTTCATTTTTGATTAAAATATCTAAAGTATTAGGATTTTTTAAACATTGTTTAAAATTTGTCATATCTTGATTTATATCACCGGTAAATTTATCTTTTAAAATGGAATAAATTTTATATTTGATATGAATAGCGAAAGCCCTTGAAGATTTGATATTATAGTCTTTTTCATAGAAGTCATCAAGGTTTTGGCTATTAGGATTATAAGCAAAGTGAACTCGTTTTGTCATTTCTTCTATTTGTGAATTGATAATTGGAGATGAATAATACATCTGTCTAATACTACCAAAAGCATTTAAATTATATTTATTACCCTTTTGATTTTTTAGATTATTTATTTGTTTATTTTTTAAAGGATTTTCTATCCATATATTAATAATAGGTTGTTGGTTAAAACCATTTTTATTTAGAAAATATCTACGCAATATTAAGGCTGATTTAAGACTATCTTCTTCACTGTTTAAAGCGATAACAATATAATTTATATTAGAAATTTTATCTAACATTTTTTCCATTTTGTTAGATGTGACGTCTACTTCTATAAAATTATAGTTATAATTTGGTAATAACTCTGGATAGTTTAAAGCAATTTGCTCTTTAATTTTGTGAGCGTTTTTATCAATGACTGTAATCTCAAGACTATATCCAGGTATTTGACCGCACCAAGTAATTGTTTGCAGAAATTCTAAGCCAACTTTGCCACAGCCAATAATTAAGACTGATATTTGTTTATTTTTAGCGTTTAAGTATAATGGTTTTTCTTCTAAGACTTTACATACTGCACGTTCAGTTTCATTGACGATGTCTAATCTTATTTTTCCTTTATTAGCGGAATCTAGAATAGTGCTGGCCATAGAGTTATTGGTGATAAAATAAATTTTTATATGATTTTGACTATATTTGTCGATTAGGTGAAGGACTTGATTCATCCCTTCATCTTCGTTATTAGATAAGATATAATAAGTTATATTCTTAGAGTTTATATATTTTATGTCGATATTATCTACGTTTTCTTCTAGTTTTAAGGCTTTTAGCTTTTTTAATCTTGAATCAAATTCATTATTACTAAGGTAATTTGCGAATATAAAGATGTTATCTTTATTGTTTATTTTTTCGGCAATGGTGATAGATTTTTCATTTAATTCTGAGAAAATAATGACTTCTTTTTTTATAATGAATCTAAGTTTTAGTTTTGTAGTGATACCATTTAACAAGGAAGCTAAAAATGATACTGTTAAAAATGGCATGATTAAAAGCAAAAAGTATATTAGCCAAATGTATAATTGATCTAATATAGATTCTGTATGAAGACTACTTACTAATAAAATATCTTCACCTAGAATAATTGTTTGTGCAGAGTAGATGATTGCATAAACTATTTTGGATATAAAATCACGTCCAGGGCTAATTGGATATATCAATATTGTAAGGGCAAAAGCCATACCAATTAAAATTGTTGGAATAATTTTTTTCAGATTATAAGTGTATTTTCTTTGTTTTATTAAAGTAAATATTAATACCAATATAGCAAGTAAGAAATAAAACATATTCATTTTTTTCACCTCATATCAATTTTTATTACGTTTCAATTATAACAAAAAGATGGGAAAAATACTACTAACATATTTTTATAGTAAATTTAATAATTTTTCAGATAAATTTCACAAAAGTTGGTTACTATATTTATATAAGAAGGAGATGTATATGGAAAAAATAAAGAAACATAAGAAAAAGATATTAGTGATTTTTTTAATTTTAATAGTGCTAACATGTGCTGGATTTGGTGGTTATAAATATTATGAACATTATCAAGATACAAGGTTTGAAAATTCTAATTGGTTAAATAGGCATATTTCACTTACACAAAATGATGAAGGCATTTATGAAGTTGAAACTGATGAGGATATAGATATCTTTAATTTGATTTACCAAGATGTTATCGAAAGTAAAATTAATGATTTAAAAAATGATGATTATTCAATTGAAAATCCTTTAATTATTTACAACCCATATGGTACTGGAAGTCTTTCATATTATGTTTATTTGGGTGAGAGTTATGATAATTTAAGTTATAAAGTAAGTACTGATGGCTATGCGGATTATAGTCACGATTTGGGAGATAATACTGAATATCAACTAGTTGGATTTATTCCAGGTGAGACAAATACTTTTAGTATAACGGATGGAAATACAACTTTTGAGACCGAAATTACTACTCCAAAAATTGAAGAAGATATTGATATTCAAGTTAAAAAAACAGATGGTGATAGTGATAAAGAATTAACTGATGGATTATATACAGTACTTGGACATGATAAGAATTATGAGGCAAATATTTATTTATATGATAATGAGGGGATTTTAAGAAATGAACTTGTTTTAAATGATTACCGTGCTGATAGGATTATATTTGATGATGGATATATGTATTATCCTTATGAAAGTCGCGAGATAATGAAGGTTGATTCTTTAGGTAAGATTGTAGATATGTATGACCTTGGGAAATATAGAATGCATCATGATATGATTTTGGATGGAAATAAATTAGTTATTTTAGTTGATGAAGTTGGAGCTGATACTAAAGAAGATGTAATTATTACTTTGGATTTAGAGTCTGGTGAGGTTAAAGAAGTAGTAGATATGAAAGATTTACTTCCTGAGCTTTATGAAAAAGCTATTTTACCAGAAGATAATGAGACATTAGATTGGATTCATTTGAACTGTTTGACGCTTAAAGGTGATGATTTGATTTTAAGCGCTAGAGAAATTTCAACAATTGTTTATGTATCTGATTATGAAACTAACCCTATTATTAAGTATTTGATTACTGATGAAAGTATGCTCGAAGGAACATCTTATGGTGATTTACTTTATGATAAAATTGGTGATTTTGTAGATACTGCTGGTCAGCATGCGGTTACT
The DNA here is from genome assembly GCA_944358535.1 of uncultured Bacilli bacterium. Classification (GTDB taxonomy): domain Bacteria; phylum Bacillota_I; class Bacilli_A; order RF39; family UBA660; genus Coprosoma. Next base: position 24,461 of record CALVRH010000009.1, read on the forward strand.
TATATTCCTGGAGAATCTGATAGTGAATATTATTTGATTATGTTTAATAATAACTATGGTTCAATCGTGACAAGACCAGACTTTGAATGGACTAACTATCCAGGTGTTGGAACTTATGAAGAAGGAGATACATCATATTTCTATATGTATAAAATTAATGAGGATGATGGAACTTATGAACTTGAAGATAGTTTAGAGATTCCTTATTCGAGTATTGTCAGTAGCGTTCAATTTGTGGATGATAATTTAGTTGTTGGTAGTGGGATGGATAACTCATTTGGAGAATATGATGAGGATGGCAATTTAATTAGTCAGTTTAGATACGAAGCTAAAAAATATGCTTATAGAGTGTTTAAATATTCTTTTGATAATTGGTTTAATTAGAAAAGACTTACGATTGATTTCGTAAGTCTATTTTGTATAATCACATTTACTACATTTTATTTTATCTTTTTTTTCAACTAACATTTCACCACATTCTGGGCATTTTTCGCCAGTTGGTTTATCCCAATAAGCATTTTTACATTTTGGATAGTTATTACATCCGTAGAATATTTTACCTCTTCTTGTTTTCTTTTCTATTATTTTTCCATCACAATTTGGACAATCACATACAATTTTCTCTTCTTTTGGTTCTTGTTTTATATACTTACATTCTGGGAAATTACTACAAGCAACAAACTGTCCATATTTGCCCTTTCTGATTACTAAAGGATGGCCACATTCTGGACACATCTCGCCAGTTTGTTCAGCTTCTTTTTTAGGGAGTTTATCAAAGGCTTCTTTAACAGCTGGTTCGAATTCTTTATAGAAGTCTTCTAATACTTGATACCAAATTTCTTTACCTTCGGCTATTTTATCTAAATCTGTTTCCATATTTGCCGTATATTTGACATTTATTATATGATTAAAACATTCTTGGAGTTTATCATTTACTTCAAAGCCAATATCTGTTGGAACAAATTTGCGTTCAATTAAATTAACATATCCTCTATTTTTAATGTTATCGATTATAGTGGCATAGGTACTAGGTCTACCAATACCTAATTCATCCATCTCTTTAATAAGTTTAGCTTCAGTATATCTTGCTGGTGGTTCAGTGAAGTGTTGCTCTTTGGTGATGTCGTTTGAAACAATTATTTTTGAATTATAAGAGTCAAACGGAGGTAATATAGCGTCTTTGGTTTCTTCATAATCACTATATACTTTTAAATAACCATCAAAGATAATAACACTACCAGTAGCTTTGAAGTTATAATCATTATTGTTTAAAATAACGGTTGTTCCTTCTACTTTAGCTGGCGCCATAACGCTGGCTAAAGCACGATAATAAATTAATCTATATAGTTTAAATTCGTCATCGGTTAAATAAGGTTTTACACTTTCTGGTGTTCTTTCAATGCTAGTTGGTCTAATGGCTTCATGAGCGTCTTGGACATTTTCAGTTTTTTTACTTATTTTGACAGGACCGGTATATTCTTTACCATATTTATTTTCAATAAATTTATAAGCTTCGGAAACGAATTCGTTGGATAATCTAATGGAATCGGTACGCATATAGGTAATTAATCCAACTGTTTCATCAGCTAAATCAATACCCTCATATAGTTTTTGAGCAACACTCATTGTTTTTCTAGATGAAAATCTAAGCTTATTTGAAGATGCTTGTTGCATAGTACTGGTGGTAAATGGAGGTTTTGATTGTTTGTTTTTTTCTTTTTTAGTAACTTCCTCAATCTCAAAGGCTTTGGTTAATTTATTTAAAATATTATTGGCTTCGGTTTCGTTTTTTATTTCAATTTTTTTATGGTTATAAGCGAAGAGGTTAGCTTTAAAGTCTTTAAAGTCAGCAGTTATAGTCCAGTATTCTTCTGGGTTAAATGCTTTAATTTCTCTTTCTTTATCAACAATTAGTTTTAGGGCAACGCTTTGAACTCTACCGGCAGATGAACCATCGGTTTTAGATTGAATTAGTTTGCTTAATCTAAATCCAATAATTCTATCTAAGATTCTTCTTGTCTCTTGGCTATTGACTAGGTTTTGATCAATTTTTCCTTCGTGTTTCATAGCTTCTAGAATAGCATTTTTAGTAATTTCATTGAATGTTACTCTACTATAAGGTTTATCTTTTAAATTTAAACAATCGTAAAGATGCCAAGCAATGGCTTCCCCTTCTCTATCGTGATCGGTTGCGAGATATACTTTGTCAGCTTTTTTGGCTTCTTTTTTTAGTTCGTCAATAACACTTTTTTTGCCTTTAATTGTTTTATAATCTGGTTTAAAATGATTTTCTATATCAACACCGAGGCCATATTTACCTTTAGTTGATAAGTCTCTAATATGGCCTTTACTAGAGGATACAATGTAATTATTTCCTAAATATTTACTTATTGATTTTACTTTTGTAGGTGACTCTACTATAACTAAATCTTTACCCATAATTCACTTCCTTTTTTTGACTAATATAACTTATACACTAGTTTATGACGATTGTCAAATAATTTTTCACTTTAATTATTATAATTTTCATTTTTACTTTTTATGTATGAAAAGTTGCATTTTATTTCTTAATGATAATAAGTTATCTATAATTTTTGTTTGTTCCATTTCTTTGATGATAGATTTTTTTCGAAGATAATAATTTACTTCATAGTTTTCATCATAGTCTTGATTTAACCATCGAAGATTTGGAATAAAAGAAAACATGTTTACCTTAAAGCATAACTTTACTAAGTCAAACATTAATGGGTCTTTGTATATAGCTGATTGAATATCTTCAAACATGTTATAACTAATATTAAAGTTAAAATATTTTATCATTTGAATAGCTGTTTTTATATCTGTTTCTTTTTGGGTTGCTTGTAAATAGTTTTGAATACACGGGATGACTATGGCTTTTTCCCAAAGGGATGGCAAAACTATTTTTATCATCCTATATATATTTAATTCATCATCAGTGTTTTCATTTAAAATATTATAGTATTCTTCTATATATATTTTTAGATTTCCTATATAGTAAGTTTTTTTATTTTTACTTACATAATAAAGATAAAGATATGTTTGTAATAAAGGATGACAGAAGTAATACCATTTACCAGCTTTAACGATTATTTTACTATCTAAAGGATTAATTTTATGTTTAGCTAATTTTTCTTCTGTAAAAACAATCTCATTATTTTTGATTAATTTATAGGCAAAATAAGATAGTTTATTTATTTCTTTTAAATTACCTTCAAATATAAAGCTTAAAAAGCCAAAGAAGAACATTTGATTATTTATATAAGTATTTGTTTCGAAAAATTGATTTAATAAGTTCATGACAATGGTATTATGTTTTAAATCCTCAAATAATGGGCCTTGAAGGTTATTTATTTTATCTATTATTTCTTTATTAAAGTGATGTTTATGCATATAATCTTGGATATTTATAATATAATGTGATTTACCTAATAGTCTTTCGATTTTTGTATCTATTAATTTTTTTGTTTCATTTTGATTTGATTTTGAAGGGGTAATTTTAGGTGATGCATAATTTATTTCTGGATAACTAATTTCATTATTTTTTGTTTCGTTGTTGTAAATTTCTTCTAGACTTTTAGTTAGTTTAGAAGGCATTTTGATGTTTATGTTTTTATATAATCTTGGGACCCATTCATAAATTAGATTTTCAAGTTCTAATTCATCCATATCGTAATAATTTATGTCCGAATATATACAATCTTCGATGGCTTTTTTTATGTCACAGCGATTAGTTTTCATATATTGTTTAAATACTTTTGGATATAGTTCATTTATGTCAGATAATTTATCTATTTGATAAAAGGTTTCTGATTCATATACAAGGTTATCTAAAACATGGTTTATAAATTCTGAAAAATCGTGTTTATTTTTGAAGGCATTTAACAAATTAAAGATGTCATCTAAATCAAATTTATATAGTAAGCCAAACATAATATCGTCAAAGTTAGATAAAAAATCTTCTGTTTCAGAGATTAAGTATTTTTTTATTTTAGAATTTTTTTCAAAGTTGGTGGTCTTGACTAAAGTGGTTAGTATACTTATATATTTGGTATTTTTTTCACAATTTATTAAATGATTTAAAATATGCTCTTCTAGGTTCTTTTTCATTTTTTCATCTTCATAATTTACATATTTCCATAAGGTAATGGCTTTTTGAGGTGTTAGATCATTAGTTAAATAGTTAAAGTAAAAATTAATATTTTCTTTAAGAAAATGATTTAAGAAATCCTTATAGGTAGGATTTTTTAAACTTATAGTAGGCTCTTTGGTTTTAGTTATATTTGTGAAGGTGTTTTCGGTTATAGTTATATAATCTGAAAATTTATCGCCGGTATTTTTAAAGATATTATTAAAATCTATTTTTAGTTTTTCAATTGAGATTTGTCCTTCATTTAAAAATATTAACAAGAGTAATACTTTGATTTCTACTGGCTGCTTTTTTAGATCTTTTTTAAAGTGTTCATAAGGGTGTTTTAGGTAGTCCATGAATTCAATATAAAGATCAAATGGCTTTAGGTGTTTGTATTTATTATAATCTTTAAAGAAATCATGTATTAATCTTGGAGTATAGTTTGGAGAGTTTAAAATATTACTATAAAACATTAAAAGTATTTTTGTGTGTTCATATGATAAAGGATAATTTACTATATGGTTATATAAAATATTAAATTTGGTTATTAATGATAAGTCATTTGCTTTTAATAAAAACTGGTGTTTAGTGAATTCATTACTTATTTTGTTATTTATTTCTAAGCCTTCTTGAAATATATATTCGCGGCTAGTTATTATTAAATATTTATTTTCTTGCTCTATTAATGATATAAAATTATATAATTTCTTTTGCATTTCAGATGATATACTTAAATTATATTCTGTGTCACCCCAAAAATCGTCAAAAAAGTATATTTGATTTTTATTTTTTTGATATACATCATATAATTCATCTACTGAAGAGACTTTGATAAATTCAGAATTTTTAATCTTTTTTATTAAATTAATTATTAGCATACGGCCTAGTGTTGTTTTTCCAATACCTGGCTCACCTGTTATGATGATTACTTTTTTATTTAATAGATTTTCTAAGGCTTGTTTATAGCTATCGGTAATGGCATAAATTTCTTTTTCTTTATTTATTTCGTTTAGTTCAATTTGTGTTTGCAGATGAATACTTTTATTTTTTATGTTTTCTATTGTATTAAAGAGGATGTTACTACTTGGAATATATAACTGATAGTATTTTAATTCTAATTCATGATATTCTTTTTTTGATAGTAAGCGATTTAACATTTCTTTATCTATAATATCATTCATTTTTAAATGGCCGGAAAACATTTCAATTAATGTTTCTTTTTGTTCTTTTTTTAGATTTTGAGAAGTAATTAAAATATATCTATCAAACTTTTGGACTCTTGTGACTTCTTTTTTTAAACTATTTTTTAATGTATTAAAGTTTTCTTTTTGATTTTTAACTTGTCCAATTATTGTTCCATCCGCATTATAAAAGTCAATACCTTTATCTTTACCTAGACCATTATTATAAAATTGCTCTTTTTCTTTAATTGATATAAATTCGGTTGCAAATTCTTGAAATTCCTCGGCTGATAATGAATCATAATAAGAATATTTTGTCATATCTTCACCTTCTTTGATTCATTGTATCAAATAATTTATATAAAAACAAATGTTTGAACAAAAATAAGCCATATTTCTATGACTTTATTTGAGAATGTATAATTTAATGTGTTTTTAATTTTACACACTAATCTTGACAAGAACTCTACCTACTGTTTTATACTTAACCTAAAGTATAAGGATTTGACTGACTACCATCTCCTCCCGTGATTTGGACTTCAGAAGAAAGAGTTATGGCAGGCCTGACCGCATAGCCCGTAAAGCTCGCGATGTAGTTGAGCACGTCGCCATTGCTACTCACGCCGAACACATAGTCAGAGGTGCCAGAACGAAGCGACAAGATCCACCAACTAATACTATTAAACATCCACGTTGTATTTTTACATGTACTAGAATTATTATTGTTCAAGCTTAATGTTTTACAGTTTGAATTTGAATTCGTTCTTAAATATTCGCTTACTGTTGGTAATGCTATTTTTCCATTCCATGTTGTACTATTTTCATTATTGACTTGACTCGCTAAATCATTATTACTAAGAGTTACTGGACCTATACTATAATCATATGCAACTATTTGACCTTGTGCTTCACTACTTAAACTATTTAAATATGTTCCATTTAAATATGTATTTAATGTAGCTGGTCTGGCCCAATTATTTTTATTTGATGTATCCCATGCTAAAGTATAGCTTGTATTTATATTTGCTGTTTTCATTATCTTTATAGTTCCATCACAACCTACAGAAATAATTCTCCAGCCGGCTTTCTCTCCATTAAAAGTTACATAATTATTGGGGTTTGCTCCAGTAAAGAAATATCTACACTCATACGGATCTTTTTCTAGTCCATTATCTTCTATTATTTGTTCCCCTGGTGGCTTAGCTGTACATACTCCATATAACTCATCTATTGCTCCTTGAACATTTGTACTCTGCAAGCCACTTACACTATTATCATATGTTGTTTGATTAGAAGGAAAATATGTTGCTGCTATTACACTTATACTAATTGCTGTTATTACTCCTAATACAAAACCAGGTAAATATCCAAAAACTACTTTTTTTATTCTCTCTTTCATTTCTAACTCCTCCTTATTTTTATAATAACACATTTTAGGACAAAAAGTATACCTTTTTAGGACAAAAAGTTTACTTATTTATTTTAACAATTGTGGGACAATTAGTTTGGTGATAAGATGAACGGATTACAGAATTATAACAATGATTTTAAAAAAATTATTTGCAAAAATATAAAGAAATTTAGAAAAGAAAAAGAGATTCGATTAATGGATTTAGCAGAAATGTTAGAGGTTTCTCCAGAATATTTAAAGAGAATTGAGTCACCAAATGATGATAAAAAAACTTGTTCATTAACTTTGCTTTATAAATTATCATTGATTTTTAATAAAAAGTTGGATGATTTTTTAGTGGACGATCAAAAATGATTGTCTTTTTATTTACATTGGTGTTACAATAGGTTTTGTGAGGTATTTATGACGGAAAAGGAATTTTTAATTTGTGATATGGTTAGCGAGGGGTATACTTTAAACGAGATAGCCAAAGCTTTATGGCTTAGTTCTAGGCAAGTACATCAAAAGATTTTAAAGTTAAACAGTGATGGCTATTTTATATCCCCTATTTATTTTGATAACGGGAATATTAAATATGTTTTTGATAAGTTTGATACTGAGCATACAATAAATATTTCTTTAGAGGATAGTTCAAGATTTAAAGCTTTAGTTATTTCTGATATTCATATAGGAAATGAACTTGAAAATTTAGGCTATTTATACAAAGTTTATGATTATGCGAGGAATCATGATATTCATGTTATTTTAAATTGCGGGGATTTGATTGATGGAAGCTTTACGAAAGGCAAGCAAATAGTTAATGATATAGATGAACAAATTGAAAGGGTTATTGATGATTATCCATTTGATAAAAGTATTTTAAATTTTATATGTTTTGGTAATCATGATTATAGTGCTTTTGAAAATGGGAGGGATATATCTATAGCGATTTCAAATAGAAGGCCAGATTTAGTAAGTGGTGGTTATGGTTTTTCTTTAATAAATATTGAAAAGGATCAATTTGTAATATATCATCCTTTATATGAAAAAATATCTATACCTAATAAGTTAATTTTGGAAGGACATCATCATAAAGCTTTATTTAAAATAGCAAGGAATAATTTTTTTGTAAATGTACCTCCACTTAGTGATTTATGTTTTGGCCTTCAAGAAAATCCAGGAATGATTGAAATGGAATTATTTTTGAATAACGGTTTTATAAATAATGGTCATTTTAAACAAATTGGGGTAAAAAAAAGATTTGAGGTTTATGGGGAAAATGATTTAGAATTTTTCTTAAAGCATGACAAAATAGATGAAAAAAAGATAATTTTTAAATAAGGAGTTTTATATGTTTGATGAAGATGAAATTATTAGCAAATTAAATGAAGAAAAAAATTTAAATGAGGTTGCACAAGAGTTAAATATATCTGTATTAGAGGCCCATAAAAAAATTATGGCTTTAAAAAATGGTGGGATGGTATTTAAAAAAATTATTTATGATGATGGAAATATAAATTATTATATTAAAAGATTTCCAGATTTTTATAAAACTAATACTGCCGAACTTAGGGTTAAAAATCATTTTGATTTATCTGCCATGTTGATAAGTGATACTCATTTCGGCAATAGTTTAGCTAATATGGATTATTTAGATAAGATTTATAATTACTGTAAGGACTGTGATATACATATCATTATTAATGGTGGAGATTTGATTGATGGCTCATTTAATAGGGAATCTCAGGATATTTGTGATCCTTTAAAACAATTAGAGTATGTGATTAAAAATCATCCGTTTGACGCAAATATTTTAAATTTAATATGTTTAGGTAATCACGATTTTAGTTTATATAAATCTGGCATTGATATTAAAAAGGCTATAGAAATTTCACGAAGTGATTTGATTCCTTTAGGATATGGACTTGGTATTATAAATGTAGAAAATGATCAATTTTTTGTAAGGCATCAGATACCGGAATATAATTTTGAACAGATTAATGGAAAGTTTATATTGGAAGGACATAAGCACAAAATGGCTTTTACTGATGAGGGAGATGGATTTTTAATAAATATTCCGACGCTAAGTGATTTAACTTTAGGAAAACACGAATTACCTGGGGCTGTTAGAATGGATTTATTTTTTGATGAAGATGGTAATATTAATTCTGGAAGGTTTGAACAATTTATATATAATGGTAAAATGTGTACGGTAAATGAAACTTTGCTTAATTTTAATTTGAATCATGAGATGATTTATGAGAAAGATGTAAGGCCAAAATTAAAGATTAAAAAGTATGAATATAATGGGCTTAGTCAAACTGAGAAGTTTTACAAAAGGCTTGAAAAGAAAAAAGAATTCTAACCAGAATTCTTTTAATATTTACCGCATTTACTACCCCATGAGTCGACTAGTTCATTATTACGATATATTTTAAGTAGCTCGCAGCTATTTGGACAGCGATGACATTCAAAAGCTTTGGTTTGAAATTTTATGTTTTTCATTTCTAACGAGTAAGTATGGCCTGTTTTATGTTTTTTAGCTAAAACAGCAATGCCAATAGCTCCCATTAGATGACTATTTTCATCGACGATGATGTCTTCATTTAATATTTCTTTAAAGTATTTTACAACACCTTTATTTTTAGATACCCCTCCTTGAAAGATGACTGGACCAATTATTTTTTTCCCTTTACCAACGTTATTTAAATAATTTAAGACAACACTTTTACAAAGTCCAGCAATGATATCTTCTTTGGGGTAACCAACCTGCGCTTTATGAACTAGATCAGATTCGGCAAAGACGGTACATCTAGCGGCTATTTTGACGGGGTTTTTAGATTTTAAGGCATAGTCTCCAAATTCTTCAACTTTTATACCTAATCTTTTGGCTTGACTTGATAAAAAAGAGCCAGTTCCTGCTGCACATAAGGTATTCATAGCATAGTTAGTGATGATACCGTTTTTAATTAGAATTATTTTAGAGTCTTGGCCGCCTATTTCTAATATGGTTCTAACATCTGGATAGAATGTTAATGTACCAATGGCGTGAGCGGTTATCTCGTTTTTGACAACCGAAGCTTTAAGCATTAGACCAATTAATTTTCTAGCGCTTCCTGTGGTTCCTATGCCTTTTATTTGACAGTTTTTAGGCAAGTGTTTTTTTAATATATCTAAAAGTTTTCTTACAGCATTAGTAGGATTACCTTCGGTCCATATATAAGCTTTGGTAATAATTTTATTTTCATCATCAATAATAACTCCTTTGGTTGAAATGGAGCCAATATCAACACCTAAGTAACAATCTTTCATTTTTCTTTCCTCATTTCTAACATATCATAAAAGGCTTCTAGTCTAGTTTCAACACCTGTTTGTGAAGTGGCGGAATCAAAACTAAAGAATAATACGGGTTTTTGATACTGATTAGCTATTTTACTAATTATGGGCATAGCCCCAATTTCAGGGGTACAAAATGACGACTTTATATGAATGATACCATCATAATTTTTTTGGCAAAGGTATTTACATCTAGCGATATTATCGCTCGCATCAGCGCCCATATTGTATTTGAAATAGTTTTTAGCATACTTTTTAATTTTTTTATATTCTTTAGCTTTTTCTATTAGTAAATAGTGGACATTAGTAAAACGTTTTATCTCTATATGATGTTTAGCTAAAGATTTTTCTAAATAATAATTGGAAAATGGTTCCATGATGGTATATAATTCTCCTATTATTCCGATTTTTAGTCTATTGTCGGGTTTATGAGTTTTTAATTTATGAAATTTTTTTAAGTATTTTTGATAAGTTCTATAAAGATGTCTAAAGTTTTTTATATGGCTAAATTCAACTAACATTTCTTCTTTTAGAGATTCAAATGAACCTTCTATTTGTTCGAAACCAATATTTTCTCTAATATAATTATCAATGATGTCCATATATTTAACCATTTTTAGGGTCACGAATGTATAGTAAATGGTTTTTAATTTGGAATATTTAGGGTTTATTTGTTTTAAAAGATTATTTATTCTTTTAAAATTGGTTTCCCCTTTTGTAACTAAATTAATTATTTTACATTTATAGCCTAAATCTTTTAAGATTTGTTCTTGCAATTCGGCATAATATCCATAACGACAACCGCCACCCATTTGAATTAAAATGTCGGCCCCTTGTTCTAAGCTTTCAATCATGGTTCCTAAGGTATATTTAAAAGGTGTACAGACAAATTCTGGAGAGTATTTAGTACCAATTTCGATAGTTTTTGAGGTTATTTTTGGGGCTTTAATTATTTGATCATTTGGAAAGACATGAGAGAGCAAATATGAGGCTGGAATATGATAATCACCCATTTGGGGAAAGGCTATTTTAGTCATTTAATTTTCCTCCTAACATGTCTAGAAAGCTTTCAAGTCTTGTTTCTAGTCCAGTAAATGATGAATTATCATCAATAACAAGGTTTAAGTAGGGTTTTTTTATTTTTCTCATGGCAAGTTCGTTGGCCAAGCTATCTGGGCCACAAGGAAATGATGATATGAAAATTATACCGTTTATTTTCTTTCGAGTATATGCGATAGCACCTAAATTATCTTTGCTGTATTTAAAGTATAGATCTTTAGAGATTTCTTTACTTAAGGGATTAGTGATTTTAGAATCAAATTTGTCTGAATAAATTATTTCAATGTTGTTTTTAAGTAAATATTTAATGATATCTTTACCAATCAATTCATCGTAAACGTTATAAGGATGACCAACTATAAGAATTTTGGTTTTTTTTACTTTTAATTTATTTTGATTAATTTGATGATTTTTTTTAACTTGTTTTTTATGTTTAATTATGGCGTATTTGTAAGCTCTTTTTATTTGAGGAGATGATTTATTTAAAGCTTTACCAATTTTATATAGTCCTTTTTTGAGGGTTTGTCCTTTTTCTAAGTCAATATTATAATGTAGTATATTTATATTAAAAATATTTTTAACGATATCGTAGGCAGCCCAAAAATTAGTGCATGTTTGATTACTATTTTTAAAGTTACTTATTCTTGGAACTAAGATATAATCGCATTTATCTTTTAAATAGTCTACGTGTCCTAAATAGTTTTTTAAAGAAAGGCACATTTCACTATTTGATGTTTTTATTCCTCTATCCATGATTTCTTTATTGGTTATCGGACTTACAATATAATTGATTTTTAAGGCGGTAAAAAAATCTTCCCAGATATTTCCATAATAGTAATAAAACAGACTACGAGGAATGCCGACTGTATTCATATTATCACCACTAAAAATATATTAAGACTTTTTAAATTTTATGAATAATTAATTTAAACTGACAGATTATATTAAAGGGAGGTAATTATGGAAAAACAAAAAATTAATTGCAGTGTTTACGATTGTAAATACTGTGATGTTATGAAAGATTTATGTGGGCTTAAGCAGATAAAAGTGGCTTGCTGCCGCGGAGATAGTGCGAAGGAATCAACGATGTGTGACAGCTATGAGAAAACAAATTTAGATTAATGAACAAAATGCCAAAATAAATTTTGACATTAGCTTACCTCACGGTAAGCTTTTTCTACTTCATAGCAGCCTTAGGCTTCTCCATAGACCAGTATCGGATAGTCGCTACCCTAATTTATATTTGTTGTTTGTCAAAATTTATGATTAGATAGATTGTTCTAGATATAACATATATTTTTCTAAACCTTTAAACATTATATTAACTGCCGCATTATAATCACGTTCATGATGTGTATGACATACTGGACATTCCCATTTTCTTATGCTTAAATCTTTTACCTCTCTATTTTGATAATTACAAATGTTACAGATTTGACTACTTGGGTAAAATCTGTCTATTTGTATTAATTTTTTGTTATTCCAATTAGCTTTGTACTTAAGCACTCTGATTATTTCTGATATTGGATTTTCATTTAGTCCTTTTGCCACATAGTGATTTTTCTGCATATTTCTTACATCTAAATCTTCAGTTACTATAATGTCATTTTCGTTTATTAATTTATTGGTTATATCATGTATCATATGTTTTCTTGCATTTCTTATTTTTTGATATAACCTTTGTATTTTAAGTTTCATTTTATATCTGTTTTTACTTCCAGACTTACATCTAGATATTCCTCTTTGTAAACCTACCATTCTTTTATTGTTTAGTTTAATGGTATTTTCTATTTTCTCATTAAATGATGTTACTATTAAATCTTTTATTCCTAAATCTATACCAATTATACTTGTAGGTACAAAAGATGGTCTTATTAGTTCTTCTTCTATTAAAACACTTACATAATATTTACCGGCATCTTTTTTAATTACTGCACTTTTAATCTCACCAGGCACTACTTCTTTATTTCTATATCCTCTTATTTTTACTTCTTTTAATTTTGGTAAAGTGATTGTTTTATTTTTTAAATCTAGTTTTATACTATTATAATTATTTCCTTTATAACTACTTTTAATATTATTAGTTTTATAACTTTCATGTACTCCTTTTGCTTTAAATTTAGGATAACCGTTTCCATTAAAAAATCTTTTATAAGCATCTTCTAAATTAAATAGACTATTTCGAAGTGCACAGCTATCTACTTCTTTCAAAAACGGATACTCTTTAGAAAGTGATGGTATTAATTTCATTTGTTCATAAGCTGATTTACTTTTTCCAGTTTTTTTATATTCTTTTATTTTATCATCCAAAAAATGATTATATATAAATCTAGAGCAACCAATTGTTTTATTAATTAACTCTTCTTGCTCTTTAGTTGGATACATTCTAAACACATAGCCTTTAAGTACTTGCATACCATCACCTTCTATCATTGCTCTTCACTATATCACGAATAGTTATATTTGTAAATAACTTTTTGCAAACTTTTACCTTTTACAAAGCAAATTCCTAGTATATAAAAAAATTGCGATGGTGCATAAACTTATACATCGCTTTTTTGTTATGTGTTAAATAAAAGTATTTTGGGTAAAATTTACTAAAAATGTATATAGATTTTCATTTATTTGGTATAATTAAATGTGTTAGGAGGCGGTTTTGTGCATATTAAGTTACTTTCCAACGCTGAGTTTTTAGAGTTTACAAAACAATTTAAACCTGGGTCAATTTACCAAACTCCTTATTATGCGTTTACAATGCACGAAGAGAATTACAGTTCAATGTTTGTAGGACTTATGGATGGGAATGTTTTAAAAGCGGCTTCTTTAATTTTAATATATAAAGTTAATGGTTTTAAGTATGCTTTAGCGCCTAGAGGATTTTTAATTGATTATAACGATGAAAAGTTACTAGCGACTTTTACTAAATTGATTAAAAAGTTTTTAGGAAAGAAAGATATTGTGGCAATCAAAATTAATCCAATGATTATTAGAAAAGTATATAACAGTGCAGGACATGAAATTAGTTTTAATGAGTTATATGATAAAACGTTTAATGATATGAAGAAACTTGGGTTTTTTCATTTAGGATATAATAATTATTTTGAAGCTTTGAAACCAAGGTTTGAGGCTTACATTAATTTAGATTTAAATTATATTAAATTATTTGGAAATATTGATAAGAGTTGCCGCAATAAGATTAGAAAAGCGGTTCGTGATGGTATTAAGGTTTATCATGGCAGTGAGAATGATTTAAAGTATTTATATGAGCAAACTAAGGATGATTATCCAAGAGATTTACATTATTTTAAAAATTTATACAAGTTTTTTGGTAAGGATGAGCTTGTAGATTTTTACTACAGCAAATTAGATACGACTGATTACCTACAATATACCCAAGATATGTATAACAAATATTCACTTAGGAGTTCTGAACTTAGTAAAAGTTTAATTTCACAAAAAGGAAATTTGGATAAGATTATTAATGAAAAGTTAGAGGTTGACAAAAACGTTGTTAAATATCGCAATCAGTTAGCAGAAGCTACAGAGTATTTACGAAAATTTCCAAATGGTGTTGTTACTTCAACTGCTTTGATTATTAAGTGGCAGGATGCAGTTTATTTAGTAATTGATGGTTATGATAAGAAATATAAGCAATTTGGAGCAAAACAACTTATGATTTGGAAGCTGATGGGTCGATATGCGAAACTTGGGTTTAAAAGGTTTTATTTAGGTGGCGTGGCTAATATTAACAAACCAAATAATAAATATAAAGGATTAAATGAGTTTAAACTTAATTTTCATTCAAATGTTATTGAATATACTGGTGATTTTGAATTAATTACGAATTCTCCGCTTTACTTTGTTTATAAGAATTCTTTTGGAATTACTGGCATTTTTAGTGGTACAAAAAAATAAACGATAATTTTTAGTTATCGTTTTTGTTCTATATTGACATTATGGTAGACATTTTGAACGTCTTCAACTTCATCTAACATGTTTAACATTTTTTCGAATGTTTCTTTATCTTCACCTTCTAGAGTAACTTTTTCTTTTGGTAGCATAGTTATTTCGTCTAAGTCAAATTCTACATTTGGTAATTTTGCAGTAATGGCTTCTTTGATTTTATTTAAATCATTTGGAGCACCATAAACTATTATTTCATCATTCTCGGTTTCGATATCACTTATATCTAGACCTGCTTCTAGTATAGCGTCTAGGGTTTCTTCTTCTGTTAAGCCTTTGAAACTAATAATACATAAGTGATCATACATATAACTAACACTACCTTGAGAACCCATTTTTACATGGCATTTATTAATGACTGCTCTAATACTACTAACACTACGGTTAACATTGTCAGTTAGACAACTGACAATAGCTGTTGATCCTGATGGTCCAAAGATTTCATAGTTAGTAGATGTATAGGTTTCATCAGCTCCACTATTAACTTTTTCGATAGCACGATTAACGATGTCATTTGGCACTTGTTCTTTTTTTGCTTTATCGACTAATCTTTTTAAGGTTGGATTTCCTTCTAATTCGGTTCCTCCATTTTTAGCAGCTTGATATATTTCTCTAGCGTACATTGAATATAATTTAGCTTTAGCAGCACCAGTTTTTTGAATGCTGGCCTTTCTTACTTCATATGCTCTTCCCATATTAATCTTCCTTTCTGTGCTTTTTTTAAAGCGTCTTTAGCCGCTGCTTGTTCAGCAGACTTTTTACTATGGCTTGTTCCATGACCATACACGATACCGTCTATAATGACTTCGACAGTAAACTTTTTATTATGAGATGGTCCTTCTTCATTTATCAATTTATATTCCAAACTTTTTTTATCAGTTTGGACAAATTCTTGTAAAATCGATTTGTAGTCGTCGAAAAAATCGATTTCATGATTTTCAATGAGCGGAACAATATAATCATTAAAAAATTTTTTAGTTGTGGCTAAACCTTGATCTAAATAAAGGGCTCCTAAGAATGATTCGAAAATATCTGAGACGATGGCTTTACGATATTTACCACCATTTTCTTCTTCACCTTTACCTAGTTTTAAGTATTCATTTAGACCTAATTTAATAGAATATTCATAGTTAGCTGTTTCACAGACGTAATGTGCTCTTATTTTGGTCATTTCTCCTTCGTCATATTTATTGCTTTTATAGAGAAACTCACTCATTAAAAGTTCTAGAACAGCATCACCTAGAAATTCTAATCTTTCATAGCTTTTTACTCCGTTTTCGTTAGAATACGAGGTGTGGGAAAAAGCGGTTTCGTATAATGAAATATCATTAGGTTTAATTTTAAATTTGTTTAATAGTTCCACTTTGAATCACCTTAAATATTATATCATTTATTTTTTTACTTTAAAACCCCTTCTTTTTAAATAGAAAAAGTCATTTTGCTTAATGACTCTTTTTAAAGACTTTTTGATGACCTTTGATTATTAATTTTTCGGTATCTATTTTTTCTTCTTCAGTAAGTGTTAGACTATCAAAGTTATTTTCTAATATTTTTCTTATTTGTTCAGTTATTTCATTTAAAGTAGCTTGGTGTTTTTCTAACATTTTCTCAAAAATATCTTCTTTGGAATCTAGAAAGGCTAGATTTTGCATATGCATATTTTCTGAATGCTCTTTTTCTTTTTCATAGTCTCTTGATAGTTTTTTATTAAATATATTAATTTGTTTTTGAGATATTTTAGATTTAGCTACTGTTTCTAAAGTATCATTAGTAATGGCATTTAAAGCATTCATAAAGGTTGGAAAAAGTGTTAATGCACTAATTAACTGTAAGAGAACCAAATCTAAGTGTATACCTAAAATATATAATACAAAACTTATAACTAAAAATATTATAGCATTTGAAACATAGTTACCTGATTTTTTAAAAAATATTTTAGAATATTCTTTATTTTGTAATAAATTAGGGTTTATGTGTTTTCCGTCAATGGCAAGGGATTGAATGTTTTGATTATCATTCAAAGTTCCTTCAACTTTATGTCTTCTTTTTTTGGGAAGGTGTTTGATTGTTTTAAGTATTTTTTTGATTTCTAATTCTTTATCACTGGGATGCAGATTTTGATTACGCTCTTTATTAAAAATATCTAGGTTTGTTTTTAACCTTTGAATTATTACAGTTTCACGATTATAATCACTATAATAATTTTCTAAAGCCTCTAAATTTTCTGAATCCATATTTTCTAAAATTTTTTTTATTTTTTCTTCTGTCATATTTTCTTCCTTTCAAGGTAGTTATATTATAGTTAGTTTGTGTAATTTTGTCAATTACCTTTTACATTTGTATTAATTAAATTAGAAAGTTCCCGTTTTATTTTATACGAGAATTTAGTTGTGAAAAGAGATGTCAATGGCGAACGA
>CALVRH010000010.1 GCA_944358535.1 uncultured Bacilli bacterium
GCCCATTTACTCATTCAATGCCATTATATTATAACATTTTTTTGTTTTGGTCAATTAAACTTTTCATTTGAGCTTTTTGAAAAAAATATAATACTGGAAATTGACAATTCAGTTTTGATAAGTTTGAAAGTATATTAAGAGTAATATACCAGCAATTAAAAAACTGCTTCCTAATAATTTTATTTCATATAATCTTTTTTCATGATAAGAAGCTTTTTCTAATGCTTTATAATTTCTAATGAAGAAATAAATATAAATTAATAATGTTACTATTAATGTAATTTTAAAAATTTTATTGGATTTATCCTTGATATGTTTCTTGGTTTGTTGTTACATACTCCTCCTCTATTTTATCACCATATACATTTAAAAGAGAGATGATGGCAAAAATTATCCAAAGGAGTTCTTCAAATTTTAGTCTTTTAATTTCTTTTGAGGTGTAACTCATATTGTATTTTATATTAAAATTAAAAAGTCTTTGATTTTTCATTTATATCAAAGACTAACTATTAAATTATATTTATTTTAACTTTTTTAATAACTTTTTACTATTTAACAAGATTCTATCTTTGGCTTCTGTTTCTCTAAAACGTGGTAATAGTTTAAAGTCATCTAATATTCTATATACTAACATTCTTTCATCTAGGTATTTAATGTTATTTAACTCTTTATAATATTTCTTTATGTATTCAAATAAATGTTTATAATCTTCTGGTTTTTGATATGGATCCATTTCGATATTAGCCCATTTCCACGGAGTTTCTGCACTCATATATAATAATCTCAAATCATAATCAAATGGAGCTATTATAGAGTCGTTGAAATCAATTAATTTTATGTTTTTATTATTATCAATTAGGATGTTGTCGAAGTGCAGATCATTATGTATTAATGAAAATTTATTATTTGATAATATTTCATCATATTTATCTAATGATTTTAAAATTATGTCTTTTTCTTCTTCACTAAACATGTCAGTAGTTTGATTGAAACTATCTAATATTTTATTTTTTATATTTTCGCTCCAGTTATATTCGGGATAATTTTTTAGATGTACTTTTTGTAATATTTTCACAATTTTTTGAATTAACTTTTCTCTTTCTTGTTCATTCATTTTATACCAATGATAGTAAACTGTCTTGCCATTTACTTTTTCTATTATTTCGTAGACATAAGGTATAACACTTTTAGATTTATCAAATTTATATAATGTTGGAATATTGTTATCATCTTTATTAGAATTATAGAAATTAGCTTCAGTATCAAACAATTTTTCTTTTTCTATGTTATCACAAACTTTAATAATAAATGTATCATTCACATCAAAGATGCTATTATTAAATCCAGCATTTACCTCTTCTATTTTTGAAATATTTCCAAAGATATCTTGATTAGCCTCAGTTATTTTACGAGCAAGTTCTAACCTTTTTTCAATTAAATTTTCTTTTACTTCAAATATTTTGAATACTACTTTAGTATTCTTATCAAAGTTAGGATTAACTGATTTAAAGTAATTTATATGAGTTTGTTGCCAATTTACAAAATCATCTTCTTCTAATTTAGAAAGATTTTCATCGATGTTTTTAAATTCTGTTATTATTATTTTTAATGGTTTAGTTATGCAGGCCTTCTTTTCATTATCAAAAACTAATACTTCTTCATAATTATTTGGAGTGTTTTTTTCATTATATAAATAAGTTGTGGCAGTTTGCCAACCTAATAATACTCTTTTAATTTGGTTATCATTATCATAAGCAAATCTCCATGTTTTTAAATTGTTATTCATAATATCACTCATCTCTAATAACCATTTTATATGAAAAATCTTTGTTTAACAAGAGATACTGAAGATGAATTACAAACAAAGTATATAATCCATTTTTATAACCATCAATATTCAAATTTAAACCTTATTTATATTATTGTACTATCCACTCACCCCTTTTAGTTGTTCCGATTCTTCTAATTACTCCTTTATCAATAAGTATTTTTATGTTTCTCTGAATAGTTCTGATATTAACATCCAAAAGTCTTGCTAAAGTTGCTTGGGTTATTGATGGAGAATCTTTCATTAAGTTTATAATAGCATTTTGAATTTCGGTAAATTTATTATGTTTAAGTTTAATTTTGTTAGATTTAAATTTATTTTTATTAAAAGGAAAAGTTACTCTAATAAAATTGGGAAAAAATTCAAAAGAACTCTTATCATAGCTTTCTAAAATTCTAATTATCCCTGTTCCCATTTGTTCTACCAAATCTAAATCATTAAATACCTTCATTAATTCTTTGTTTTTTGGCAATGAGAATCCTTCTAAAAATTCTTCTTTTGTTACATTTTCTTGAATACCTCCATTAGATGATATTACTAATTTATCATTAAATAGTTCAAACTTTGGAGAATATTCGTTTGACCAATCATTATGAACTATAGCATTTACTACAGCTTCTCTAACGGCTATATAATCATACATTTTGACTTCTTTTCTCTCTGGATATTCAATTTTAGTAAAATTTCTATTTTCTATCTCTAATTTATTTAATATGTTTTTTGTAGCTTTTATAACAGAACAGTTACCAAAGTCCTCATTTTCTATTAAATTCACTGCATTATTTCCATCATACTTTCCAAATCTAATTGATATATCATTGTTATCAGCTAGTAAATATGCATTATAATTATAATTATATTTACCATTATCAGTATATAAACCTAATTGTCTTAAAAAATTATTATTGATGTTAAAGCCCTTTTCTTCATAATATATTTTTAGCTGACTAAATTTTAAATCCTGTTTAGGGGCTTCTATGTTTTTCAATGAGTTTTTTGTTCTTTTACTAAATTCATTATTTATCATTTCACTAGGCATATTTTGAATAGAGCTACCTACTCTGATAAAACAACTATCAGGAGTCATTCCCATTCCCTTTAAATAGTATGGTCTTTCATTTCCGCGAGCAATTACTATTTTTATATATTTTTTATTGTTTTTTTCAAGTACTACAACATCATAAAGTCCTAGTGTTGATGGCATGATATTATCTTTAATTTTATCTTTTATTTTTCTTTGAAGTAAATCTATGTCACCATTTATTCCTATTATATTTCCTTTATCATTTACACCAATAAAGATATTTCCACCAGCAGTGTTTAAAAAAGCAATAACTTCTTGTTCAAATTTATCTGTTAATTTAATTTTAAATTCATTTCTAGTATCTTCAATTACATCTAACATAAATAATCACCTGTTTTTACTTTCTATTAATGTCGTAAGAAATGTCATAAGAAATGCCGTAAGAAATGTCGTAAGTAATAATATTTAATTGGGTTATTACTAAACCTTTCTTCATATATTAATATACGACAAAACGTTGTTATTTCCTTTTAAACAATAAAAAAAGTAGATTCATTTGAACCTACTTATTTTGAAAATAATACTTTTTCTGATTTATATTGCTTGATGATGTATCCTAGTACTATAGCTATGTAAATAAAGGTTGATATAATCATTAAAGCAATGTTTAGCCAGTTTACGTTACCGGCATTTATATCAGTAAAGATTAATGAGTAATTTAAAAATGGTACTACTGATAACAATGGGGTTGTGGTAATGCTTATCATAAAGGCAATCATACCTGGGAATAGTGATATAAATGTTAGTGGAGTTAAGGCACTTTGAGCTTCTTTAAATGTTTTACATGTACTAGCGATTGAAATACATAATCCACTAATAAAGAATGAATATACGATGATAATAATGAATGCCATAACAATACTAAGCGGTGTGAACATAATATCTAAGCCATCATATATTGAGAACATATTCTCGGCAATTACTAATGAAATGATAGCTAGGATGAAACTTATCACACCAGTTATGATTGATGATAAGGTTACTCCCAAAAACTTTCCTAGAATAATGTCTTTACTTTTAATTGGGAAGGTTAATAATGTTTCTAATGTTCCTCTTTCTTTTTCGCCGGCTGTTGTGTCGGTTGCTGGGTAAGTAGCTGAGACAGTTATAGCCATGATGACGAATAAGAATGCATAGTTTTTGATAAAGTCAGCAAAGTAATTATCTTGTTCTAAGGCTTTTTCTTCTACGGTTATGATGTTTAAGACGCTATCCGCATCAACACCGTTTTGGGTTAGATAGTTTTGCTGCAAGTAACTTTTATAGGCATTAAAATATTGTTCGGTTAAATTTTGGGCATATGCTGTGTTATCTGATGAATCGATATTTAAAGTATATTTATTTTCATCTTTGGTTACATAAAGATTGATTTCACCATTTTCGTATTTTTCTTTTAGTTCATCTTCTTTACCCTCAACTACTTTGATGTCCATTTCTTTGGCAATACTTTTTTCTGCTTCTGATAAATTATAAGCAAAACCAATAGTGTTATATTCATTAATATCTTTTTCGGTTTGTGATTCAAATAGTGCTGACATACCAAGCATAATTAATGGTATAAATATTGGAATGATAAGCATCATGGATAGTGATTTTTTATCTCTAAATAGTTCTCTAAGTTCTTTTTTTAGTATATTCCATAGATTACTCTTCATTTGTTACACCTCCAATCATAGCAAAAAAGGCGTCTCTTAAGTTAGTGGTATTGGTATCTTCTTTTATTTTTGAAGGTGTACCTGAGTTTATGACAACACCTTTATTAATCATGATTACTCTATCACAGATGTTTTCAGCTTCTTCCATGTAATGGGTTGAATAAAGGATGGTCTTCCCTCTTTCTTTTTCTCTTTTTATAAAATCTAAGATTATTTGACTAGAGATAATATCTAATCCAGTTGTAGCTTCATCTAAGATATAATATTTTGGATCATGAACTAGGCATCTCGCAATATTTACTCTTTGGGTTTGGCCAGTTGAAAGACTGCCTATTTTACTATTTAAGAAGTTTTGCATATCTAAAATATCTGTTATTTCTTTAATTCTCTCTTCGACTTTTTTATCATCTATTCCGTATATTTCTGCACACATTTTAAGTAATTCATAGACCGAAAGTGTATCATATAATTTGGTATTACCTGAAAGATAGGCAATATTTTCCTTAATTTCTATTTCATTATTTTTATAATTTAGGCCATCAAATTCAATGGTTCCTTCGGTTGGTTCTAATATACCAGCAATCATTCTAAGTAAGGTTGTTTTACCGGCTCCATTAGGCCCCAATATACCAATAATTTCACCATCGTTTGCTTCAAAGGAAATTCCATTATCGGCATAAAATACTTCTTTTTCTCGTTTGTTTTTTTGTTTAATAAACTGTTTTTTTAAATCATTTGCTTTTATCATAAATACCTCCAAAAGCATTTTATCATATATAACTATGTGTCTACTAGTAGATGTGAAAAATTTGTGGAAATTTTTATATTTTTTGGAATATAATTAAATGGTGATTTGATGAATATAATTGATAAGAAGTTTAAAGAGCTTACAGATGATATAAAGGATAAGGAAGAATTAGAAATCTTTTATCACATTAAAGAGCGTTTTTTACTTGTAAATGAAAAGACAAGAAAGTCTTGTGAAGATTTTTTCAATAAGTTTTTGTATTGGGGTAAGTTAGATTTTAAGAATAAGGATTTTGAATTTTTTGAGCTAAAAGCCAAGACACTTAAAAACCATATTGATGATTTTATATGGCTTTATGATAATTTATGTGATTATCAATCTAAGAAGGTGTTGCTGGGGACTTTAGATAATTGGTATAACTGGAATTTTACGGTTTTAGCTTCGGTGATGCAAAATCTATATGATGATTATTTTGATTTAGATTTAATTCCAAAGTGTGAGACGGAAGTGTTTGTAGATTTGGGAGCTTATATTGGTGATAGTACTTTATCTTTTATAAAAAATTATGGAACTGATAGTTATAATAAGATATACTGCTATGAAATAAGTAAAGAGAATTTTGAATATTTAAAGACTAACCTGAAACCTTATGAAGATATAGATTTAAGATTAAAAGGCGTTAGTGCAGAAAACGGGACAATGTATTTAAAGGAAAATGGCGAATTATCTTCTACACAGGTTAGTGATAATGGTGATATTCCTATTCAGATGGTTACGTTAGATGATGATATAAAAGAAGAGATTACAATTATTAAAAGTGATATTGAGGGCTCTGAGCGAATGGCTTTGATGGGAGCTAAAGGTCATATTATGAATGATCACCCTAAACTTTTATTTTCTATTTATCACAGTAATGATGATGTATGGCAAATTCCTAGGATGATTAAAGAAATGGATGAAAGTTACAGATTTTATTTAAGGTATCATGGCGGAATGATTTATCCAACGGAAATTACTTTAATTGCACTTTAAAAAGTTTACGATGATTTTCGTAAACTTTTTATTCAACTGATTTTAATGATTCAATCATATCAACTTTTCTTAATTTAAAGTAAGTTACTACTTGCATGATAAGTGCGAAAACTAAAGTTAAAACACTCGCATAGACAAAGCTTAAAACTTTGACCATTTTTAAGAACATGATGTCATCGCATTCGATGAATCCAATAATTACTCGGTGAAGTGGTACTGATATTATTAGACCGATAATAATACCAATAATAACGACAACTAATGTTTCTCTATAGATATATTCATTAGATTCTCTACCGTTAAATCCTAAGACTTTTAAAGTGGCTATTTCTCTTTGTCTTTCACTAATATTGATAGAAGTTAAATTATATAAAACTGTTAGAGCTAATAGAGATGATACAACGACAATTAATATGACAATGTTGTTTAAACCTTTGATTTCATTATTGGCGCTTTCTTTCAAATCATCTGAAAAGTTGACAGTCATGACACTACCTGTATTTAAAATATCTTTAGCTTTAGTGCCTTTTTTATTTTGGGATGCGACCATATTATAAGTTATATCTTCATTAAATATTTTATTATATAAGTCTTTAGAAATATATATATAATTACTTATATAGTTTTCGGCGATGCCAATTATTTTTAATTTTCTTTCTTCAGCATCTTCATTTTGAATAGTTATGTTGTCCCCTACTTCGAGATTTAGTTTATCGGCTATTTTAGGGGTAATGATAACGCCATCATTATTTAAAGTTAAATGATCACCAGTTTTATTATCTTGTAAGTTAAAATAGTCTTCAAAAGTTTCTCCATTATTTTTAGGGATAACGACGTATACTGATAATGATTCATCATCACCATATTTTAAGTCGTATGAATACTGATTAAATAATAATGGATTTTTAATTTTATCATTAATATCTGTTAGGTCTTGAGATGTTTTGACATTATTATTTAAAACTATCATATTATCATATGTGAATAGTTCTCCATATTGTTTATCACCAACTCCGTTGATACTATCTTTAAGGGCAAAGCCGATGAAGATTAAGAAAGTACAGCCCGCTGAACCGATTAGAGTCATAAAAACTCTTTTTTTATAACGGAAGATATTTCTCGTGGTGATTTTTGAAGAAAATGATAGTTTAGACCAGAAGAATTTTATTTTTTCTAAAAATATAGTTTTACCACTTTTAGGACTTTCTGGTCTTAATAAGTTAGCTGGTTTCTCTTTTAAAGATTTACGGCAATTCCAAACAGTAACAATAGTCATAAGAGTAATAGCGACAAGTAAACAGCCAGTAAATAAATTTATATCAAAATAATATTCTAAATCTGGGATGTGGAACTGGAAGATATTATAGACAAGCGGTGGGATAAATATAGTTCCTATTAAATAGCCGATAATTGCTCCAATGATTGTTCCTGATAAAACGTATCCTAAATAGTTTAAGGTGATTCTGGTGTTGGATATTCCCAATGATGAAAATGTACCCATTTCAGTTCGCTCTTCGGTAATCATTCTAGTCATAGTGTTTGAGGTCATAAGGAAAACAATTGAAACAAATATTAATGGGATTATAGTAGCGATGGTTGTTACTTGGAAGTACTGATTTTCTAATGTGTTATAGCCGGTTACTTCCGCATTTCTGCCGGTGATATACCAGCTTGAATCTAAGTCTGTCATTTCTGCATTTGTATTTCCTGTTAGCATGGCTGATTTAATTAAAGCATCTTTTACTTCGGTTAATCTAGCTTCTTCTCTTTCACTTTGAATGCTTTCTACTTCGTTTGTTAATTCATCTAGGAAATTTTCATAAGCTTTAGAATATGGAATGTCATCTTCTGTTTTTTTACCGGTTATATATATTTCGGTATAGGTATCTAAATTGAATGCAGTTTTAGGAACATAAATATATGAGTGGAGTTTTCCGTTTCCGATATTGGTATATCCATAATTAGTACCGGTATATAACGGTGAAATGATTGTTCCAACAACTTTAAATTCCTTGGTTTTAATGGTGCTTTCATCTGAGGTTATTTTGATGGTGTCACCAACTTTATAAAATGCACTATCAGCTAAACATTCATTATCGTTTTTAGGTTTTCTTCCACTAATTAATTCATATTGATTTATGTTTTCGGTTATGGAATGAACTTTGATAGCTTCTTCATTACTTAAAACATAAGCCGAATAAGATGGAATGGCATCAGAAACGGTATCTAATTTTTTTAAAGCATTTACGTCTTCATCAGTAAGTCCTAGAGTACTTCTTACTGTTAAATCCATTAAATTGGTGTTTTCGTAGTAATCGTTTTGGACTTTTTTGATGCTTGGAACTGAGCTTTGGATTCCAGCATAAAAACCAATACCAATTAAAACTATTATTAATAAGGAAAAGTATCTTCCAAATGAATGTTTTAATTTTCTAATGGTATTTTTTAATAGCATATTATCACCACACAATCTCTTTTGGATCTTTTGGATTTTCATTTATTTTTATATCGGTGACAGTACCATTTTTAACGGTTATTACTTTATGAGCTACTTCGGCAACCAACGAGTTATGAGTGATTACAATAGTTGTGATATGGTATTTATCACAAACTGTTTTTAAAAGTTCTAAAATTTTACTTCCTGTATCACTATCTAAGGCTCCGGTTGGCTCATCACATAGTAATATTTTAGGGTTTTTAGCTATAGCTCTAGCGATAGCGACACGCTGTTGCTCACCACCTGATAATTGTGATGGAAAGTTATTTAATCTATGTCCTAGACCAACTTGCTTTAATATTTCTTTTGGCTTAAAAGCTTTTTTAGATAATTGACAAGCTAGTTCAACGTTTTCTAAGGTAGTTAGGTTTTGAATTAAATTATAAAATTGAAAGACAAATCCGATATCATATCTTCTATATAGTAATAAATCTTTGGCTTTAAATTTAGCAATGTTTTTACCATCAACTAAAATATTTCCTGATGTTGGGTTATCCATACCACCTAACATATTTAAAATGGTTGTTTTTCCAGCACCACTAGGACCTAATACAACAACAAATTCACCTTCTTCGATTTCAAATGAGCAATCATCAACTGCTTTAACTGGAGTATCCCCTTTATAAATTTTTCCAACTTTATCAAATTTTATATATGCCATAATATCCCTCCATTATCTATAATTATTATAACTAAGTTTGGGCTTTTTTACAAATATAATACAAAAAAAGAACTATTTTTATTATAGTTCTATATCAATTCCAATTGGACAGTGGTCACTGCCATAAATATCACGGTAGATTTTAACATCTTTGACGTTATTTATAAATCTATTAGAAACTAGGAAATAATCAATACGCCATCCGATATTTCTATCACGAACTCCTGGCATATAGCTCCACCAAGTATAAGCGCCGGTTAAATCAGGGTTAAAGTGTCTAAAGGTGTCAGTGAAGCCACTATTTAAAAGTTCAGTAAATTTATTTCTTTCTTCATAAGTGAAACCAGCATTTCCTATATTTGCTTTAGCATTACAAATATCTATTTCTTCATGGGCGACATTGAAATCACCACATATTATTACAGGTTTCTTTTCATCTAATTTATTTAAATAATTTCTAAAAACATCTTCAAAATGCATTCTTGAATCCATTCTGGATAAATCTCTTTTGACATTTGGAACATAGACATTTACTAAATAAAAATTTTCAAATTCTAAAGTGATAGTTCTACCCTCTTCATCATATTCCTCTTCGATGTTTCCATAGGCTACATTTAAAGGTTTTACTTTAGAATAAATTAAAGTTCCAGAGTAACCTTTACGAACAGCTGGGAATAGATACATATCATAACCTTCTGGTCTAAAATCAAATTGGTCTTCGCTTGCTTTAGATTCTTGAATACAAAATATATCAGCATTTACTTCATTAAAGAAATCTATAAATCCTTTTTTAATACAAGCACGAATGCCTGCGACATTCCATGAAACTAACTTCATAATTCATCACCTTTTATTTTTTTAATAACCTTTCTTTAAGATTATAACACATTTCCCTGAAAAATTAGTTAAATGTAATTAGAAATTTTTCAAAAAAACAAACCATATTTCTACGATTTGTGTATATTTTACTGTATTTGAAATGGGTCTGATTGGGTGCCGGTTCCTCCTGTGATTTTGATATCTGAAGATAATGTGGTTACAGGAAGTATAACTAGATAATTTTCATTTACATTTCCGCTACCAAAATTTCTATAGCCTGGATTCACGTGGTGCACATTGCGAATGTAACCAGCATCAGGAGACAATGTCCACCAATCAACATAATCTTTCGGAAATATCCATGTTGTGCTTGGGCAAATACTAAAATTACTATTAATTTTACTCATTGTTCCACAACTACTTTGATTACTATTACTTCTTATATATTCACTAGCTGTAATTAAAGCAATTTTGCCCTTCCATTTAGTGCTATTTTCATCATTTATTTGATCTGTTAAATCATTATTATAGGCGGTTACTGCGCCAATATTATATGTTGCTGAAACTATTTGATTTTGTGCTTCATTAGTTAAACTAATATAATATGTTTCATTTAAATATGTATTTAATGTAGCTGGCATAGCCCAATTATTACTATTTGATATATTCCATGATATATTATTGGATGTATTTATATTTGTCATTCTCATTATTTTTATTGTTCCATCTGAATTTATAGATATTATTCTCCAACCGGCGGTTTCATTATTAAATGTTATATAATTATTTGGACTTGCACCTTTATAGGTGTATTTTCCATCTTCATATTCATCCTCATATAAACCATCTCCTGATGTAACAATATCTGTATTATCTAATATTGAATCACCTGCTGTTGGTTCTTTTTTACATGCAGTATATAGTTCATCAATTGCTTCCTGTACATTCATTGATTTTAAACCACTCTCACTATTATCGTATGTTACATCATTACTTGGAAAATAAGTTGCGGCAGAAGCACCAATAGTTCCAAACAATAATGCAGTTATAACAAAAATGGATATTCTACTTTTTAGAATCTTCTTTATCCTTTTCATAATTTTTATCCTCCTTTATTTTATTATATCATATTTTTGGTATATTACACATACTTTTGATAACATTTTCTCTTTTGATGGGAAAATTTATCTAGGTGATAAAATGATTGAAAACAGATTAAAAGAATGTCGCGAGGAATTAGAGATGACACAAACTGAGCTTGGATATGTATTTGGTGTACAAAAAGCTACAATATCTAATTGGGAGAACGTTTATGAGATGATGCCACTAAAAAAATTGGTTAAGTTTTCAAATTTATATGGTTTTTCTTTAGATTTTATTTTAGGTTTAACTAGAGAAAATAAGAAATATTCTGATAAGATAAAATTAGATAAAAAGGTTGTTGGTGAGAAACTTAAGGTTTTAAGAAAGTCATTAAAGTTATCACAACAAGTTATTGCGGATGAATGTGGAATTTCTAGGGCAACATATTGTCATTATGAGATTGGAATGAATTTAATTACTACCCTAACCTTATATTCAATATGTAAAAATCATAAAATATCGATTGATGAATTTTTAAGATAAGAAAAAAGCGAATGATTTATTCGCTTTTAAAATTCGATTAATTCGTACTCTCTTTCGCCAAAACCTAGTTTAGAGGCTGCTTCAATAGTATGAACACCGTGCCTTGATTCAATTCTTTCGATTAATTTATCTTTTCCTGGATCGGTACTATTATAAACTAAGTCAAGACATGCTTGATCAATTGCGATTGGGTCAGTACTAGCTAAAACTCCAATATCCTCCATACAAGGAGCAGAAGCATTACCATCACAATCACAATCTACTGAGATGTTTTTCATAACATTTATATATACAATATTATCTTTAAAATGATTTACAACGCTTTCAGCAGCATCAGCCATAGCTTCTAGGAATCTATCTTGCTCTGGAAGGTTATCCCAAAGTTTTGTTTGATCGTTAGTAGCACCTGCTGTATGGATTAAAGTTTTACCGGCAGAAGATGCACAACCGATTGAAAGTTGTTTTAAAGCTCCGCCATATCCACCCATGGCATGACCTTTAAAGTGAGATAGAACTAGCATTGAGTCATAGTTTACTAAATCTTTACCAACATAGTTTTTCTTTAAAATTTTTCCATTTGGAACATCTAATTCTAAATCTGGTCCTTCTTCATCTAATAAATCAAATTTGAAATATTTATCCCATTCATGTTCTTTAATTAACTGTTTATGTTTTTCTGTAGAGTTTCTAGCTCCTTCATAAGCTGTGTTACATTCAACTACTGTACCATTTACATGGTCTACTAATGGTTTTACAAATTCTGGCCTTAGGTAGTTTTGGTTACCTTTTTCACCAGAGTGTAATTTAACTGCTACATTACCTTTTAGATTTACGCCTAATTTTTCATAGATTTTAATTAGACTTTCTTTAGTAATTTCTTTTGTAAAATAAACTTTTGACATTGTGTCAGCCTCCTTTACAATATAATTATATTATTTTTTTTCGAAAAATGCAACTGAGGAATTTTTGAGTATTTTTTTTATTTTAATAAGATAAATTATGTTTGTTAAATTATATTAATAATGGTATTATGGTATAGTGGTTATTTATCACAGATTTAGTTTTATTCTATAAAATAAATTAGGGAGTGATTTTATGTTTAAATATGAGACTAATTCGAGGTTAATTAAACCTGGTCAAACTTTTGTAGCTATTAAAGGTTACACTGTTGATGGCCATGATTATATAGAAGATGCGATTAAAAATGGTGCGACAGCTATCATTGCGGAAAAAGAAGTTAAATGTAGTGTGCCAGTTACGGTTGTAGAAAATTCAGCTGAATATTATCAGAAATTACTGGTTAAAGAATATAAAGATGATTTTAAAGATTTAAAATTAATTGGGATTACTGGTACTAATGGTAAGACTACATCAGCTTGGCTTACTTATCAAATGCTTTTGGGTTTAGGTAAGAAAGCCGCTTATATTGGTACACTAGGGTTTATTTGCGAGAATTATTATAAAGAATTACCAAATACATCGCCTGAGATTTTAACTATTTATAAGTTACTTGATAAGGCTAAGGATTTGAACTGCGAGTATGTGGTTATGGAAGTTAGTAATTTTGCTTTAGACCAAAAGAGAATTGAAGGATTAGAGTTTGTGGCTGGAGCTTTTACTAATTTAACTGAGGATCATTTAGATTATCACAAGACAATGGAAAATTATTTAGAAGCTAAGTTAAAATTAACTGATTATATAAAAAAAGACGGTATTTTACTTGTTAATAAAGATGATGAAGCCAGTAAAAAATTTATAGAGAAATTTAAAAACACAAAAACTTATGGTTATGGAAGTGCAGATTATGATATTATTAGTGATGATATTCATCCAGACCATACTGATATTACATTTAAAGTTAATGGGCACGAATATAAAGTGACAACTAATTTGACAAGTAAGTTCAATGTCTATAATTATTTTACAATGTTTAGTATTTTATGTGAATTAGGTTTTGATATTGAACTTGTTATTGAAAAAACAAAGAATTTAAAAGCGCCTAAGGGAAGATGTGAGACATATAAGGTAAAAGACGGATTTGCGGTTGTTGATTACGCACATACTCCTGATGCGGTTTTGAAGGTTGTTACGGCTTATAAAGAACTTGCGAGAGCGAGAGTTATTACAGTAGTTGGCTGCGGTGGTGACCGCGATCCAATGAAGCGTCCAATTATGGGAGAGATTGCTTCTAATTATAGTGATTACGTAATCTTTACTAATGATAATCCTAGAACAGAAGATCCAGAGAAAATTATGAAAGATATTTTAGCAGGGGTTAAAAAAGATAATTATGAAGTTTGTTTAGATAGGCGTGAAGCTATAAAAAGAGCATTGGATATGATTTGCAAAGACGATATTGTGTTATTGCTTGGTAAAGGTCATGAAGATTATCAAATATTGGGACACACAAAAGTACATTTAGATGATAGTGAAGAGATACTTAAATATATAGAAAAAAGCGAATAAATGGGTTTAAAAGACATCATTGAATCGCTTTTTTATTTGTTTAAATATTTTTGAGCTTTAAATTTAATACGACTGATAGCATTATCAATCGATTTACTATCTTTATCTAAAATTTCAGCTATTTCTCGATAATTAAATCCACTTATTTTTAATTCAAAAACAGCATTTTCTAACGCAGTTAAATTTTTTTCAATGTTTTTAATTAATTCTTTAGCGTTTTCATTATCAATTAGTTTATGCTCAGGATTACTAGCACTATCTTCTAATAAGTTTTCAATTCCTTGGTTATCGTGTACTAAGTCTTCAACATAGTACGATTCGTTAAGAAGTTGATGTTTATACCGACTAGCTGATTTTATTAGACTATAAAGTCTTCTTTCAATGCAGGTTTTTGCATAAGTAAAAAAAGTAGTGTCTTTATTATCGTCAAAGGTATTTATAGCAGTACTAAATCCTATCATCCCCTCTTGAATTAAGTCATTTAAATCAAAACCAATGTTAGAAGTATTACTATATATTTTTTTTGCTAAACCTATGATTAAGGGCTGATATTTTCTAAACAAGACTTCGGTGGCTTCTTCGTTATCGGCAACCATAGATAATATTTCATAGTCATTTACATCATAATTCATCTATTTCTCACCGCCTCATAAATGATTAAAGCTGCAGCAACTGAAGCATTTAGGCTATTTACAGTTCCATACATTGGTATTTTTGCTATAAAGTCACAGTTTTCTTCGGTTAGTCTACTGAGTCCTTTCCCTTCATTACCTATAATAATAGCTATTTTACCTGAGTAATCAATTTGTTTATAATCAGTGCCTTCCATATCAGTGCCGATAATCCAAAAACCATTATTTTTTAATGTTTTAATGGTGTTTACTAAATTAGAAACCATACAAATATCAATATTTTCTAAAGTGCCTGCGCTTGTTTTCATGACAGTGGCATTTACTTTGACTGAACGATCTTTTGGAATAATAATGCTTTTAATACCAGCGGCTTCACAGGTTCTAATTATAGCTCCAAAATTATGTGGGTCTTCTAAATGATCTAGAATAACAATTATATTACTATCTAAAAGTTTATCTAGGTAGCAGTATTTATATTCTTCAATATCTAAAATAATGCCTTGATGATTACCATTTTCAATGTTATCTAAGGCTTTTTTATCCAAATATTTACAAGGAATATTTTCTTTTTTTATTTTGTTTAAGATTTCTTCGTCGGAAAAATTTTCATAAATATATGCTTTTTTAATAATTTTTGGGTTTTGTAAGATTTCTTTAATTACATTTTTACCATATACATGCATTTTAATCACCTACTATATATTTCATGATTTCTTTTATTCTTGGTTTGTCATTTTTTAATTCTAAGTAGCCTAGTAAAGCTTCTAATCCCGTCGCTTTTTTATAGGTTATTATACTAGTGTTTTTAGGGTGTGACAATACTTTGTGATTTTTTCCTCTTTTTACTATGTCTAATTCGCATTCAGTTAAAAAGTTATTATTAATCATTTTATCTAAAAAATTACTTTGAGCTTTGGCTGAAACATAACTAATAGCCATGGTTTGTAAATCTTTTACTTTAAAATTTCCTTTGATAGTTAAATATTTTCTGATATAAAGTTCATAGACAGCATCTCCTAAATATGCGAGAGCAAGTGAGTTCATGTTTAAGGTGTTTAAATGATTTATTATGAGTTTGATATCTTTTCTATCTTTTTCTCTATTTAAATTTCTTTTTAATTCTAAGACTTCTTCAGGGGTTTGGACTAGATAATTATCTATTTTAGTTCCTTTAAAATTTCCATAATAGTGAGTACTAAAATTAATTACATCATTTATAAAATATACTTTATAGCCATCTATTTCTTTTTCGAAGGTACATTCAAAATTTTTTAAGAGATAGTTATTACATTCTTTGGTGACTGCGATATCAATATCATGGCATGTTTCTTTTATCCCATTTAAAACTAAGGCGGCAGATCCTATGATGATAAAATCTTGATTATCTAAATGGTATTTTTTTAAATTATCTAGGATATCATTTTTATTCATAGTCCTCTATCCTATCGAAGGTAACGCCTTTAATATAGCCATTTTTTATATCACCAATAATTAAGGAAACTACTTTATCATAGTCAATGTTTCCCCCTTTTATAAGGCAGCCTCTTTTTTTGCCAATTTTTTCAATACTATTCACGATATCTTCATCTAAATAATCTAAATTATATCTTTCTTTTAGAATGTTTGGATAATATTTTTCTATGGTTTGTAAAATATAACAAGCAATATCAAACAAAGGTAATGTTTCTTCTTTAATAGCTGTTAAAGCTGCTAGATTTAAAGCTTCTTTTTGATCTAGTTTTGGCCATAAAACACCTGGTGTGTCTAATAGTTCTATTTTATCGTTTATTCTTATCCAATTTATGTTTTTGGTGACTCCAGGAATATTTCCAATACTAGCAACTTTTTTGCCGGCCAAGCGATTAATTAAGGTGCTTTTACCAACATTAGGAACACCTATAACTAAGACTCTAGCTTTTCTATTTAATAAACCTTGCCTTTCTCTTTTTTCCCATTTTTCTTTTAAGAGTTTTTCAGTGGCACTGAATATTGGTTTTAAGTTACTATTATTTTCTAAATTAATTAGAACAACTGTATAACCTTTTTTTTCATAGTACTTTATCCATTTATTAGTTTCTGCTTTATCACATAAATCGGCTTTTGTCATAATCATGAGTCTTGGTTTATCTTTAGTTATTTCATCAATGTCGATTATTTTAGATGATTTTGGCATACGACTATCAACTACTTCGTAAATGATATCGATATATTTCAAGTTTTCTTTAATTAGTCTTTTAGTTTTGGCCATATGACCTGGATAATAGTTGATGTTTCCCTTTTGGAAACCTTTTTCTTCATTTGCCATTACAATCACTTCCTTGTTTTTAATATATTTTATATAAATGTTTATAATCTCATTTGTGGTTTTTCACCAGTTCTTTTAAACGGTATTTCTTCATTATTTAAACATGCAGTTATATTGGTAATTTTATACCAACCATTATTTTCGTCCCAAAAAACAAAACTTATTTCATCCGAATCGGCAGTGTTTTCTGGGCCAACCGTTAATAAACCTCCAAAAAAATATTTCTTTTCACCGTTTTTAGGTTGAAAATCTCTTTGTAATGTTTCTACCATTTTTAAATCTTGATTTGAAAAGTAACGACATGTTCCACCAATATAAGGATGAGTATGCACATGTGCAATGCAGTTATATTTTTTACCATTAATTGCATTAATTAACTCTTTATACATTTGTGATATTTCACTTTTTTCATTCATATTGATATCAAAGACTCTCTTTGTCGGAACATAATCGTCATAACTGCTAGGAATATCAAAATAGATTACATTCGGTTGGATTTCTCTGCCATACAATATAGTTCCATACTCTAATTCCTTATTTCCACTAAAAGCACACAAATTAATATCTCCTGATAATCTTGTATAGACTTCTTCAGATAAAATGATTCTACTATGTGGTAATTCTCTAAAGTTAAATTGATTTGTTGCTCCTGTTAAAATATCATTGCTCATAATATTCAATCTCCTCTCTTTCAATTATTATGGGGTTTACCTTGCGGTATCAACTAAAATAGTTTACCTCTTTTTTGAATAAAAATTGATCATTTTTGCTATTTTCTGCTGTTTATTTGAGAAAATGTGCAAGATCTAAAATCTCACAATCTCTTTATTTATAAAGATTTCGCAAAGGGGTTTACTAAATCGGTATCAAGCATTGAATCGGACTATTATTCATTTTCATCACCACTTTCTATATCTATATGAAGATTAATTTCTTCTTCTGTTGGCAATTTATCTAATATATCTTTTGGTATATATTTCTTTAGTTTATAAGATGATACTCCGATTGGAAGATTTGTTCCTTTAAGCGACCATTCTACACTTAATTTATTTTTTTCTTTACAAAGTAGTAAACCAATTGTTGGATTATCAATTTCTTTTTTTAACGTTTCATCAATAGCTGTTACATAAAACCCTAATTGACCAATATATTCTGGCTTAAATGAAGTGGCTTTTAGTTCGACAACAATATAGCATCTTAGTTCTAAATGATAAAACAATAAATCAATATAGTAATCCCTATCTTCCATTGAAATTTTATACTGATTGCCCACAAAACTAAATCCTTTTCCTAGTTCAACTAACAAATTTTTAATTTTAATTAGTAGTTCATTTTCTAACTCCTGTTCTTTATAATCATTTTTTAATGATATAAAATCAAAAATATATGGATCTTTTATAATATAATTTGCTAAATCAGAATTATCTTTAGGTAAAGTTATTTCAAAATTATTATCACTTGTACCAATTCTCAGATGATAATTCAATTCGATTTGATGAACGAGCATTGATCTTCCCCAACCGTTTTCTATTATGCCTTGCAAATAAATCTTTCTGGTTTCTTTATCCTTTACTTTATCCATTAAGACAACATTATGTCCCCACGGAACTTGTGCAACAAGTTGTTGCATAACTTCATCATCTTTATATTCCGTATAAAATTTTTTCATATATTTCAAGTTTCTTACAGAATAACCAGTAGCATTTGGATATTCTAATTTTAATTCTCTGGCTACTTCATCGATAAATTTATTACCATATTCGTAATTATCATACAAAATTTTACCAAGTCTAAAATATAATTCAATTAAATTATGATTTACTTGTATTGCAGTTTTTAACCTAGTGACTTTTATATCTGATTTTATAATGTTAATAATTTGTTTAAAGTTTTCTTCTAACATAAATTCCCTCCTTTCTTTATAAGATTTCAATAATATTAAGTAGAGTTTACCTTGCGGTATCAACTAAAAATTTTACCTTATTTTTTAATAAAATTTACTCATTTAGTTCATTTTTGCAGTTTATTTGAGAAAATGTGCAAGTTTTAAAACCTCGCAATTTCTTTATTTTTAAGGATTTCACAAAGGTGTTTACTAAATCGGTATCAAGAAGTTAATATTTAGTTTTTGAAAATTCTCTTAAAATATAAGTAGCCCATCTTCTAAACCCTATTGCTCTATCAGAATTGACTCTATATCCAACAGAAATAACAGCATCTAAATTATAGTATAGTTTTTTCTTTTTACTTTCCTATTTCCTTCTTGTTGAACTACCGAGAATTCCTCGGCAGTTGAATTTCAATCAAGTTCATAATCAAGAACTTTCCTTTTGGCAGTTTTACCTAATTCTATCATTTTGTTGGTTTCAACAAAATGATTAAGTACATTAAAATTGCTATTTTCACAAGATGTTATAGCTTTCTCTATTACTATTTTAAAGTTTCTCCACTCTTTATACTCCAATACTTTTTGTAATTCACGTGCATACCAATATTCGTTTCCATATTCATCTATATGCATTATATTTTCAAAAATGTTGTTAGTATGATTAGTACTAATTTTCTTCATTATTCCCTCCTTCTATTTATAAATGTATAAAAACTCATTTTTCTAGTTTTTTATTTTATAAGCTAGAGATGGTTTGGCATAAATATAGCTCGCATAATTAATATTTGATTTTTTATTCATACTTATGACATTCCCATTTAAATCCATTTCATTATATCATAATTTAAGATAAAAGAAAAAGTAGAATAAATCTACTTGATATTATTAGGAAAATCTTTAATAATTTGATTAGCTACAGTTTCTTTTCTTATAATTATAATTTTTTCATTTTCTATTTTAATAATGGAAGATGGTTCACTATTAATGATACCGGCTTTTTCAACATAGGAAATATATTTTAATAAGTCTTTATCAACCATTTCAGGGTTTGTGATTGTATTTTGACCAGAGATATTGGCACTTGTCGAGATTATTGGGTTTCCAACTTCTTGAATTATTTTTTTTAGGTTTTCATTATTTGGCATTCTAATTCCAACTAAGTTACTACCAGCGGTTATTTCATCACTTATTTTATCGTTTTTATGAAGTAAAATTGTTAATTTGCCCGGCAAGTATTTTTGAATTATTTTGTTTTCCAAGGGGCTTAAATCTTTAGTATATTTTTTTAACATATTTAGACTATCAACTAGTAATAGTAATGGTTTATTTTTATCTCTTTGTTTACACTTATAAACTTTATGGATGGCTTTTAGATTATTCATGTCAGCGGATATACCATATACGGTGTCGGTTGGAATGATGACAAGATTTCCTTTTTTGATTTCACTGACAATCTTTTTTATGTTCATAGTAGTTCACTCCTTTAAATTTTGATAATTTTACTTATGTTTTAGGTTTAGTTTTTTTGTTTTATTTTTAGTTTCTATAAGTAAATTAACATTTTTAATATAGATGTTATAAGCTTTATTCCAAGTATTTGTGTGACTATATAAATTTATAAATAAGGCAAAGCATATAATTAATATAATAAAATTATAGTAATTATCTATAGGATAGTTCATTATTAATAAAAGAAAAAGTATAGCTGTCCAAATGAATAATATTAAATAATATAATATTTTATTTTTGGCTACTAAAGAAAAATATTTTATTTTGATATCAAATTTATAGTCTAATATTACAAATAATAAAGAAACTATTATCGTGATAATCAAAATAATAATTAGGGAAAAAGCATAAATCATATTGGTTACCCTCCTTTTTGTTTGTTTTTTAAATGTGTTTTATTTGCATGAATTTAATGATTTCTTCTAGATTTTCTAAAGATACAAAATTATATCCTTTTTTAAACATTTCTTTAGTTTTAGAATCTTTATTTTTCATAGTGATACCTACTAGTTTAACTAGTATTTTTTTAGGTAAATTTAATTTTGAATAATCAAGCCCACCTCTTAGGTAAAAAAATGGTTTATCTATTTTATTATTAATTTTTAATTCTTTTAAATATTTATCACTATAGGGATAGGCTCCAACAGCTCCATAACATAAGACATTATATTTTTTATCTATTTTATCTTTTTCTTTAATTTTACTGGCACATATCCAACTTAAAAAAACTATTTTATCATTTTCATTTACTTTGTTCTTTGCTTCTTTGATTGAATAATATGGAAGATGAAGTTTTTGACTTAATATTTTGGCGTATTCTAAGGTATGACCAGTTTTACTTTCATAAATAATTTTTATCATATAACCCTCCTTTTTTATTCACTTTTATTATATCATTGATTTTTTAATAATGAAAAGTTTTTAGAAAAAAAAGCAACGTGTGTTGCTTAGTTAAAAGGACCAATTTTATCTAGAGGAAAAATGGCAAAACTTGTGGTCCCATCAATATCTTCACTTGGAATTAAGCCGAGTATACGACTATCGGTAGAATTTGTCCGGTTATCACCCATAACAAAATAATAACCTTCTGGTATTTTGTCGTAGCCAATTTCTTCTAAATTGAAGTCAGCGGTTACTTTATTATTTAAAAAAGGTTCAGGAATGTATTTTCCATTAATATAAAGTTTGCCTTCTTTGTATTCGACTGTTTCACCAGGAAGTCCAATTACTCTTTTTATGAGTTTAGCTCCATTATAATTGAATACGACTATATCAAAGCGCTTATAACTTTTATCATATTTTTTAAGTAATAATATTTCTTTGTCCTCTAAGGTTGAAAACATTGAAAGTCCTTCAACTTGTACTGGAGTTATAATAAAACTTCTTACTAAAACAACAGCAGTTATTATAATCACATATGGAACTGTACCTTTTAAAAATTTACTTATTTTACTTTCTTGTTTTTCTTTAGTCTCTTGTTTTTCTTTAGTTTCCATTTTTCCCCTCCATATTGAAAAAAATAAGGTCTTTAAGACCTTATTTTCTTTCTTTAATTTTTGCTTGTCCTTTAAGGTCACGTAAATAATTAAGTTTAGCTCTTCTAACTTTACCTTTTCTAATTACTTCTACGCTATCAACCTTAGGTGAGCTATATGGGAAAGTTCTTTCTACACCAACACCACTAGATTTTTTTCTAACAGTGTAGTTTTTACTAACGCCACTACCTTTGATAGCAATTACGATACCTTCGAACGCTTGAATTCTTTCACGTTTTCCTTCTATGATACGAACGTTTACTTTAATGGTATCACCAACGCGAAATTCTGGTAGGTCTGTTCTAATTTGTTTTTGAGTTATTTTATCTACCAAATTCACAGTATCACTCCTTTGCATAAATCTATGATCATAAGTAAATTTTACACTAAGCGGATCACGACGTATTAAATTGTACCACATATTTTAAAAATGTGCAAGGTCAAAGTTTATTTTCTATGATGAAATTATATGCTTCATATGGAAAAATCATTTCTCTTTGAGCTAAATTATATAATTTAATGAGATATTTTATTTTTTCATCAAGATTACCTGTGTCATTAATTTTAGTTTTATACTTTTTATATGTTTGAATTTCTAAAAATGTCATCATTTCATAGTCTTCACTATTTTTTATAATCGAAAGTGCATAGTTTATTTTTTCTTGTTTAGTTAGAATTTTATGATTAAATGTAAATAGGTTTTGTTCAAAGTTTTTAATGTCATTTACAGTTTTTAGATTATCATCTTGAATTATTTCTATGAGCTCTTTAATTATATTAAAGTTATTATTATTTTGATGATTTAAAAGATTGTTTATTAGATTCATGTTACCTTGATTTTCCTTGTGATTTAGTATTTTGTTTAGTTAGTTCTTTTAATTTTTCTTTTAGTTCTAGTTCAACCATACCAACTTTTTTTAGTAAATGGCGGATATATTTTTTGTCTAAAAATTTTGAGTATTTATTCATAATTAGGTTTTTATATCTAGTTACATCATCCAAAACTAGTTCTAGACTATCGGGATCCTCATCTTCATCATCAATAACAGTGAAAAGAAATGTTAAATAGGTATTTAATTTGTTCTTTATTTTTCTTTTTAAGACATTTTCAATTAGTTCTGGTTTGACTAATATTAATCTGCTTACTTCAACACCATCATAAGGTACATTGTTTCCTGGTTTAATTTTAAAACCATGTATATGACTATAGTCAATATATCCATATACTATTTCATTATTATCTTTATCACAAATGTAGTATCTTTCATCCATTTTTCTCACCATTTTCTAATAAATCAGGGCGTCTTTGTTTAGTCTTTTTTAAAGCTTCTTCTTCGCGGTATTTTTTAATATTAGCGTGATGACCAGACAGTAGAACTTCTGGAACTTTCATACCTCTAAAATCTACAGGTTTAGTATATACTGGATAATCTAATAAATTATTATTAAAAGAGTCGTTTAAATGTGATTCTTTTTCGATGACACCATCAATTAGTCTAGTTACACTATCCGTAATAACCATACTAGCAAGCTCACCACCAGTTAAGACATAATCACCAATACTAATTTCCATATCGGCTAAGGTTCTAATTCTTTCATCAAACCCTTCATAGTGACCACATATTAATATTAGATGTTTTTCTTTAGCTAAGTTATAGGCTATTTTTTGTTTATAAGTTTGACCTTGCGGAGTCATTAGAATTACTTTGGTATTTTCTTGTTTTAAGTCATCAACGGCATCAAATATGGGCTGGGGCATTAAAACCATGCCTCTTCCACCACCATATCCATAGTCATCTACTTTTTTATGAGGATCTTTACTATATTTTCTTATATCATGAATTTGTATATCGACGAGTTTATTTTGAATGGCTCTTTTTATAATTGATGTATTTAAGAAGCCTTCGAACATTTCGGGAAAGATTGTTAAAATATCAATCTTCATCGATGAATCCTTTTATTAAATCTAATTTAATATCATCGCCAATATTTTTGACAAATTCATCAACATAAGGTACTAGGTATTCTTTTTTTCCTTTAATAACTAATATTTCTTTACCATTATTATTTATGATATTAGTAAGTGTACCAATATATTTACCTTTGTCATAAACTTTTTTACCATATAAATCCTCATTTAGAGGACCTTTAAAAGTATAATCCTCTTTATCAATATATACTTTTTCTCCTTTAAATTTTAAAACATCATTAATATCATTATAATTTTCAAAGGTGACCATATCATAGTTTTTATGTTTTCTATAGGTTTTTATTTTAAGTTTTTCGCTTTTTATATATAGATAATTATTAGGTTTAAAAACTGTTTCTTTATATTTAAAAAAAGAGATGATACGTACTTCGCCTTTAATGCCATGGGTATTTACTAAATCACCAATATATAGCATTTTATCACCTCTATTTCGTTAATTCATACAAGATTATACTGGTAGCTACACCAACATTTAAACTTTCACAATTATGGTTCATGGGAATATATAAATATTCATCACACATATCTAATAATTTTTTATCTACCCCACTACCTTCATTGCCCATTATTATAGCAAATTTTGAAATTTTTTCAAGGGTACTTAAGTCTTTTCCACCATCAACTTTAGTTCCAAATATAGGTATTTGATCTTTTATTTCTTTTAAAAATTGTGGTAATTCTTTTTTTATAATATTTGTTTTGAAAATCATACCTTGAGATGCTCTAATGACTTTATCACTATAAGGGTCGGCACATTTATCATTAATAATTATAGTGTCTACATTAAAAGCTACACTGCTTCTAATAATTGTTCCAAGATTACCTGGGTCTTGGATACTATCTAGAATTAATAGTTTAGTACCTTTTAAAGTCATGGCTTTTTTTTCACATATTCCAATAATACCTGTGGGAGTTTCAACTTCACTTAAAGTTTTTAAAACGTTTTCGGTTATGTAATTTGTTTTGATATCTAAATTTAAGGTTTGATTTTCCAAAAGCAGAAGTTCTTTTAAATATCCACTATTATAGGCTTCTTTGACAAGGTGATTGCCTTCGATTAAAAAAAGGTTTTGTTTATCACGATATTTTTTTATTTTTAACTTTGCTAGTTCTTTAATTTTAGGGTTA
The DNA here is from genome assembly GCA_944358535.1 of uncultured Bacilli bacterium. GTDB lineage: Bacteria > Bacillota_I > Bacilli_A > RF39 > UBA660 > Coprosoma. The sequence goes on from CALVRH010000010.1 coordinate 25,404, forward strand.
TTAGCTGAACTATATAGCATGTTTTTCACCTTCTTTTATGGTTATTCATCTTGAGCAGTATCATATTCATAACTATATTTAGTACCATCATAATTTATGGTAACAACATTATCTAAATTAAAGTCTTCGGCTGTTTTAGGGTTTTTAATATTGCCAGATGGTAACAGACCGTTTTCTTGAAGTTCTCTTAGGGTTATTTGACATGATTCTGTTTGACATTTTGTCATTTCGTATATGTTTTTGGCGACATAGTTTTTAGCCGCTCTTTCAAAACTTGTTATTTGTTCATCATATGTTTGATTGGTACTATCAATGATAGTTCTTTGAACAATTGGGACAGTAATCATAGCTAAAATACCTAAAATTACTATAACTCCTAATAATTCAACAAGAGTAAAACCTTTATTTTTCATTTTTCTTCACCTACTATAAATTATAAATTAGCTAATAAAATTAGTCAAGGTTTTACATAGAAAAAGCACGTTTGGAATGTGCTTAATTTTGGTCTATTTCTTCAGTTTGATTATCATTTGTTTCTTCTATATTTTCATATATTTTTAATTGGTCATTTAATATATAACCTGTTTGTCCTTGATATGTAATTCTAGACCATGTTTCACTAGTTCCAGTTCTAGTGATGATAGTATCTTTGTTTATTGTTAAGATTTTATTATCAAGTTCAGTGGTTGGTGATTTACGAAAATCAGCATTACTGATAGTTACGACTTGTTCATTTACATCATTAAAAGTGATTTTTTTAATAGCTTCATTGTTAGGATCTAAGCTTACTTCACTATCGTCTTTTGCTTGGTTACTAGCGTTAGTAGATAGTTTAAAGTAGGCAATATTTAAATCTACTCGGCCATTTATACCTTTTACTATTCCATTGCTTGTATATTGCCAAATATTATATTTTCCAGCGTAATTGGTTTTATCGGTATAATGAGCAAGCCATACTTTATATTTGTTTAGGTTATTCATATTCCAAATAGGTCCAAAGGTGTTTTTACTGCCATAATGCATGGCGGTGTATCCAGCACTTCTAATTCTATTTAGAAAAGTTATTGCATTTTTATTTAACTGGTCATAGCTGACGTTTGATAGACGATGTCGATTGAAATCTTCAAGATCGAAAGCAACGGGATAAGTTATATTATATCCTTTTATAGCATTTATGGTAAAGTTAGCTTCTTCTAAAGCTTCCATTTCGTTTTTGGCTACAGAGTAAAAGTAGACACCTACATGGATATTGTTAGCCAAGGCACCTTCAATGTTTTTTTTAAAATATGGGTCCATAACGATTTTGCCTGTACCATAACCACGGTACCCTACTCTTATGATGGCAAATTCAATGCCATCTTGTTTTACTTGAGACCAATTTATGTCTCCTTGGTATTTTGAAACATCAATACCGAGGGATGTACCACTGGTTTCATATTGTTTAATATCATTTACGGTAAAATTTCCTCTTGTGTCTTTTTTTCTATTTTGCTTCATACCATCTTCTTTATCGTTAACTGGAGCAACAACTATTTCTGGGGTTTCTTGAACAACTGGAACGGTATATGTTGGGGTATTTACTTTTTTTAGTAAGCTAATGTTTGAGGCAATATAGTTTGTTTTTTGATTTAAAATATTATTGTATGAAACACTTAGGATGATATCTAAAATTAAGATGATTAAAAAAGGCAGATATTTTAAGGCCTTTATATTAAATATTTTTTTCATGATTTCTCTCCCTACTTAAACTTTACAAGATTATTATATATTTTATATTATTCAATGTAAAGAGTTAAATGAGTTTAACAAGGGCAAGATGTTTTTTTTCAATTTCTAACATTTTTTGTTTAAGCTTATCTTTACATTTATCATAGTATTTATTGTTAGATAGGATACTTATATAGTTATTTATTTTATTCAAATAGTAATCTAAGGAGGTTTCTTTATATTTATCTATATAAATATATATTAGTTCTTCATAAGCTTCATAAATTTCATGATTTGCGGCTTTTTTAAAGTATTCAATAGCTTTGTTTATGTCTTTTTCCATTCCAGTTTGAAGGTTACCATTTAAATAGAAATATTTGGCTAAGTTATAGAAGGCCCAATGGTCTAAGATGTTTAATGGTACTTCGGTAGCTAAGTTATAGTATTTAAAGGCTTTTTTCATATCTATTTCGGTTGCAATGCCTAGACGATAGTATTCACCTATTTTGTTGCAGGCCCAACTTTCTTCTTTTTCAGCACCTACCATAAAATATTTAAAGGCTTTTTTATAGTCTCCTTTTTTTTCATATATTTTACCTAAGTTATTACTGGCATAAACATATTCATGACTATAGGCTTTTTCAAAATATTCAATGGCTTTTTTTTCACTTGGAGCTTCATTTGGAACTAAACCTTTTAAATAGCAAACGCCAATAGTATTAGTGGCGGCAACACTACCAACTTTTTCAGCTTTTTTTAAGTAGTACCAAGCAAGATCTAAATCTTCTTTGGAAAGATCGCCAATTTTCTTTTGATATATCATTTGAGATATTAGCCAGCAGGCTCTAGGATGATTTTTTTCTGCGGCCTTTTTAAAGTATTCATAACTTTTTATATATCTTGGGTAACCTGTCATTTGACCGTTATATTCTAGTTCACCCATTTCATAACAAGCGTAAGGATTTTTTTCTTTGGCAAGTTTTTTTAAAGAATGTGTATAATTAATTCCATCTTGCATTTGGAGGGTTAAAAATTTTTCAAGTTCACTTACGGAAATGTTGGTACTATTTAAAATATTTTCAATAATTTCTTTTTGTGATGTTTGGGTATATATTGGTTGTTTTTTTTCTACGACAATATATATGAGAATATCACAGAGTGTTTTATATATTTCATTTTGAGTGATTTGTTTATAAATGCTTTCGGTAAAATAACTTGAAACGCTTTCATCGTTTTTAGCAAGATTATAAAGTTCTAAAACTAATTTTTTTAATTTTTGATGACGTCCAGTTTTTTCTAACAATTCGTTATGTGAAAGTTTTGGGTATACTTCGCCATCTAATATGGAAAGAAGGCCTATTATGACATCGTCAAATATTTCTGGAGTTTCTTCATAGTGTTTTTTATAGGTGATATATTTTTGTCTAAATTCACTACCTATGGCTCTATATCCTATACAGTAATTATTAATTGTGGAATCACTGATGTTATCGACATTAAAGAGGCAATAAAATATTTCAGTTTGGTTGGCAAAACTTTTGTTTTGAGCGAGTTCTTTAACAGTTTTACAAAAATTACCTAAGGAAAGTTGGTTTTGATTATTATTCATTTTAATAAAATTTTTTTTCATTTTTGGTCACCATTTTTATTATAGCACATATTTGAGTAAAAGTTGTGGATTTTTTTCTTTTATGTGGAATACACATATTCGGCATTTTTAATAAAATTGATTATAATGTACTAGGAAGGAGTTTTTATATGACGAGATTGAAAAATTTTTTGAAAAATTATAAGACTATGCTTTTGTTAATTTTAGCGATGATTATAGGAGCGGTATGTGGTCTTATATTTAAAGAAGATGCGACTATAGTTAAACCGTTAGGTGATTTATTTTTAAATCTAATGTTTGTTATTATTGTACCACTTGTGTTTTTAACTATTTCGCTTGCAGTTGCCAAAGTTAAACACCCAAAAAGACTTGGAAAAATTATGATTTCAACTGTAGTTGTATTTTTAATTACTTCAGTGATTGCGGTTGTTATTGGATTTGTAAGTACTTATTTTGTTAATTTAGTGGATGCGGGTGATACTTCAGCAATAAGAGAGCTTTTTGATGGCGAGGTTGCTAGTGATGCTGATTTGAATTTCTTAGAGAGAACTGTTCAGTTAATAAGTGTGGATGATTTTACTGGATTACTTTCTAAGGATAATGTGGTTGCGTTACTTGTATGTGCTTTGATTGTTGGATTTGCGATGAGAATGAGTGGTGAGAAAGCAGAACCATTATTAAAGGTTATGGAAAGTGCTCATAGTGTGGTATTTAATTTTATTAAGATTACTATGTACTATGCCCCTATTGGTATTGGTTGCTATTTTGCTTCATATGTCGGAACTTTTGGAGCAAGTATTGCGGCAGGATTCCTTAAGGTTGCAATTTTATATGCTTTAGTTGCTTTTGCTTATTATGTAATTATGTATAGCTTATATGCGTTTATTTCAGGAGGAAGAAAAGGCGTTAAGGTTTGGTGGAAAAATATTTTGCCTTCAACTTTTACAGCTTTAGCAACATGTTCTTCTGCCGCTTGTATTCCAATTAATATTGATTCAGCTAAAAAAATGAATGTATCTGAGGATGTGGCAGATACAACTATATCACTTGCTACTAATTTACACCAAGATGGTTCAATGATTGGTAGTGTATTTAAGATTATGTTCTTAGTTTGTCTATTTGGAACAAATATTTCTGATGCAGGTACAACTTTTCAAATACTTGTTACAGCTTTAGTAGCATCAGTACTTATTAGTGCAGTACCTATTGGTGGCGGAACTATTAGTGAGATGGTTATTATTTCAATGATGGGTTATCCAGTAGCTGCTTTACCTGTTTTAACTATGATTGCGACAGTTATTGATGCTCCAGCTACTATGTTAAATGCTGTTGGTGATACAAGTTGTTCATTACTTGTTTCTAGAGCTATCGATGGTAAGGACTGGGTAAATAAAAATCATAATGTTATAGAAACTGAAATTAAAGAAAAAAGTAATAAAAAGAAATAATTTTAAAACGTTCATGTGAAGTGAACGTTTTTATTTGTTTAAATATTCTGTTATAAATTCAGTTAAAGAGTTACAAATATCTTCAAGATTATTTGTTTGCAAGTATTTTGGATTTAATTCAATTTGAATAATGTCAATGCTATTATATTTAAACTTATCATTATAATTTTTGTTATATATGGCATTTATGTGATGTGTTTTCAATTTTTTTTGAAGATTTTTGATTATATCATACATAGAAACTAAGTTTTTAGATGTTTCAATTTGCAAATCAAATCCGTTATCTTTTGAGTTTAATATTATACTGATAAGAAGTTTAATATTTTGATTATTAATAATTTTTAAAAGAGTTGGTTTTAGGTTATTTTCTATATCTGACTCACTAATATTGATTAAAAAAGAACTTTCTGTTTGGTTTGATACATATCTAGCGATGGTTTTGGAAGATAAATCTTCTTGATTAGATGTTGGGGTAACTAAGATAACTGGAGTTAACCCCATTTTTATAATGTATGGGGAGTTTGAAAATTCATAGTTTTTTATTTCGTCTTGAAATGTCATATTATCACCATAATTATTGTACCATAAATATACTAAATTATTAAAATATTGTTTGTTATATTATTTTAATGTCTAGATATATTTAAGATGATACCCATGGAGGCTAGTGTGATTAGAAGACTAGAACCTCCATAAGATAAAAATGGTAAAGTGACACCGGTTACTGGGATTAAGCCGATTACAACACTTAAGTTTAAAACAGCTTGAAAAGCTAGCATGAATATAATACCAAATGCTAAGTATTTACCAAATAAATCTTCACATTTTAAAGCTATTTTAATGGCTTCATATATTATAAAAACAAATAAACCTGAGACGATAATTACTCCCATGAAGCCAAATTCTTCACTTATTATGGAAAAGATAAAGTCTGTTTGTGGTTCTGGCAGATAGAAATGTTTTTGTCTAGACCCTCCTAGACCATAGCCGAATAATCCTCCGGGTCCAATGGCATATAATGATTGAATAATTTGAAAACCACTACCTAAAGGGTCGCTCCAAGGATTTAGAAAAGAAAGTATTCTTTTTAATCTATAGGGAGCAGCAATAATTAAACATACAATACCGATGACACCTAAAAGACCAATTTTAAAGAAAAACTTTAAATCTACACCACCAATAAAAAGTAATCCAATTACGCCCATGACTAATATGACTCCCGTACCAAAGTCTGGCTGAAGCATGATTAATATAAATATAATTAAGGTAAGACCTAGTATAGGCATAACACCTTTTTTTATATTACCAATATCTTTTTTATTATTATATAAATATTTACTTGTAAAAATAATCATGGCTAGTTTCATGAATTCACTGGGCTGAATACCAAAAGAACCAATTCCAAACCAACTTTTACTACCGTTTCTTTCGGTTCCAACAATTAAGACTAAGACAATTAAGGTAAAGCAAATTAGAAATATTTTGGAAGCGTATTTATAGTATTTTTTATAATCTATTTTACTAACTATATACATGATTATTATACCTATGATTAAAAAAAGTCCTTGATTTTTGACGTATTTAAATGGGTCATCAAATTTATATTCGGCCCAAATACTAGATGATGAGTAAACCATTAATAAGCCAAATAATGATAGAATTATGACTGATATAAACAAACTTAAATTAAATTTTTTCATAACCACACCCCATATACTAATGCGAACATATTAGCTATTAAACCTACCGTCCAAAACATTTTTACTATATCGGTTTCTTTCATTCCAAGCTTTTCAAAGGTATGATGAATTGGGGTCATTGGAAAAACTCTTTTTTTAGTTAATTTATATACAATTATTTGAATTACACAGCTCATGGTTTCTAGAACAAAGACTAGTCCAATTATGACTAGTAATAATTCATGTCTAGTGGTAATGGCATAAGCTCCTAAGGTGGCTCCCAAACATAACGAACCAGTATCGCCCATAAATACTTTAGCTTTATTAGTATTAAAAAGTAGAAAACCTAATAAAGCCCCGATTAATGTAAAGGCAAATATAGCTATATCTTCATAACCTTCAAGCCATCCAGTATTCCAAGAGATGATACCGAAGGTTAATAAACTGATAACGGAAAGACCACCAGCTAAACCATCTAATCCATCAGTTAAGTTTACGGCGTTACTACTAGCGACTAAAACAAATAAAATGAAAATTCCATATAACCACCCAATATTTTGTTTGAAGTTTAAGCTATGGACCCAAAGCAATGGTTCACTACCCGATTTCATGAATAGATAGAAGAAAATTATGGCAACTAATACTTGGAGGGAAAATTTTTGACTTTTGGTTAATCCTTTATTATCATGTTTTTTGATTATTAGATAATCATCAATAAATCCAATGATGGCGTAACTTATGAATGTGAATATAATAATTATTAAGGTATATGTTATTTCTATTTTTTTTAGATAAGCAAATATTAATGTGATTGTGATAGCTGGAATAATAAAGATTAGTCCGCCCATAGTTGGAGTGCCTTCTTTAGACTTATGGGTTCTTTGAAGGTAAATACTTAGGCTTTGAGAAGCGTGAAATTTTTTTAAAAGAGGAATGATGATTAAGCCGGTTATGACTGCGAAGATGAAGCTAATCATCATAGCCATGATTGATTTAGTTAATATGAGCATGTAATCACCTCTTTTTATTCAGTAAATAATCTTATGGTTTTACCTTCTTCGAGTTTTGTGCCTGCTTCTGGGGATTGATAGGTTACTTTATCACCATTACCTTCGACGGAGACTTGAAAGTTTTTGAGTTCTTTTTTAGCTTCACTGACAGTTTTTCCAGTAACGTCTGGAACAGTATAAATTTTGGGGTCTGGCCATTTATATTTTTTTTCTTTACCGCCTTCGCTTTTTGGAATGTCTAGGGCTTTAATACAGTCTTTTAAAACTGCTTTAGATATTGGTCCAACAGTGGTTCCTCCATACTGAACTGTGCCTTTAGGGTTATCTATGGCAATATAGACGACAACTTCTGGATTATCGGCGGGCAAGAATCCAATAAATGATAATATATAGTTATTTGAAAGATATTTTCCATTTTCTACTTTTTGAGCTGTTCCAGTTTTTCCACCTACTCTATAGCCATCAATATAGGATGTTCTTCCACTACCGTTAGCGACGACGTTTTCTAAGGCTTCTCTTACTTTTTTACTGGTTTCTTCACTGATAACTTGTCTTACTTTAGTTGGTTTAATTTCCTTTATGACTGTATTGGTTTCTGGCTCGTTAATACTTTTTACTATATATGGTTTATATAGTGTTCCGCCGTTAATGGCCGCACTTACGGCAGTTACTTGTTGGATTGGTGTTACAGAGACACCTTGACCAAAAGCAGTGGTGGCAAGTTCAACTGGACCAACTTTACTTCTATCAAATATGATTCCAGTGGATTCACCATTTAGGTCAATGCCGGTTTTTTTACCGAAGCCAAATTTGTCGATATAATCAAACAAAGTGTTTTTACCTAATCTTTGGCCTAGAATAACGAAACCGGGGTTACAAGAGTTTTCGACAACTTGCATGAATGTTTCTTTACCATGTCCACCGTGTTTCCAACAATGGATAGTAGCGTTTTCTACTTTTATACTACCTTTATCATAATATGTGTCTTTTTCTAAATCGACTTTTCCTTCTTCTAGTGCTGCAGCTAAAGTAATTATTTTAAAGGTAGAACCTGGTTCATAGGTAGCCCATATTGGTAAGTTTCTATTTATTTCTTCTATACTATAGTTTTGATAATTATTTGGATCAAATGTTGGTCTTGCGGACATAGCTAGAATTTCTCCTGTATTTGGGTCCATAACTAGGCCTATTGCTCTATCTGGGTTATATTTGGTAACAGCGTTACTTAGTTCTCTTTCTAGGGATGCTTGAATTTCGTTATTAATGGTTAAAGTTATATTCATACCATCTTGTGGTTGTTCATAAACTTCACTTAAGGATAATTTATTTCCTTTAGCATCACTAAAGTATTTTATAGCACCATCTTCACCTGTTAGATATTCATCGTAAGTAAGTTCGATACCACTTAGACCTTGGTTATCAATTCCAACAAAACCTAGGGTATGAGCCATGTAATTATCATATGGGTATACTCTCTTAGATTCTTTAACTAAATATACACCTTCTAGTTTTAAGGCTTTGATTTTATCGGAGGTTTCATAAGAAAGCCTTCTTCCTTCTGGATGAACTCTTTCAATGGATGTTTTTTTACTGACATGTTTATACATTGTTTCATAACTGACATTTAATATTTCAGCAAGTTTAGTAGCTGTTTCTTTTTTATTTTTTATTTGATTTGGAATAACAACTAATGAAGTTGTAGTTGCATTATCGGCGAGGATTACGCCATTTCTATCATAAATAATTCCTCTATCTGCTTTAATTGGTAAGTTTCTACTCCAAAGGTCACTAGCTTTTTTATTTAGTTTTTTGTAGTCAATTACTTGGATATAAAATACTCTTAAAATGATTACAATAAAGATAAAGAATATTATTAATAATGTTATTTTTATTCTTTTGTGTATATTTTTAAAGAACATATAATCACCAATTAAATATATGCTTATGAAATAAATTTGTTTACAAAAAAACTCGGCTCTTTTTGCCAAGCTTATTCAACGATGTATGGATCAGATTGGGTACCTGTACCACCTATGATTTTGACTTCAGATGAAAGGTAGAGAGTTGGTCTAATGGCTTGTTCCTTGCTTACAGAAGTGCGATAAATAGATCCAGAAGAATCAATATACCATACGTTGGAAAAATATGCACTAATTGTCCACCAGTTTGCATTATAGTTTAACCAATTATTAGTTCCATATGCTTGTACTGAACTAGTTCTTTGATATTCATATCTAGATGGTAAAGCAATATACATTTCTTTATTACCACCATTATTTTTTTCTAACCAAACTAGGTCTGCAATACTTACATTTGTTCTAGTCGCACTACCAGTGCCCCAAAGATGTGAAACAATTTGATTTCTTGCTGTTATATTTAAATTATTATAGTAAGTGTCATTTAAATATTCACTTAAAGAAGAATACTCAAACCCAGCATAATCAGGATAGCTATCATCCCATTTCATATTTCCAATACTATTTATTCGTACTATTTTTATTGTTCCATCACATTCAATTGACATTATTCTCCAACCAGCTTGTTCATTATTAAAAGTTATATAATTGTTTGGATTGGCTCCTTTATAAAAATATCGACATTCAATATCATCAATATATAATCCATTGCCCGAAGTGACAATAGGTACATTATTCAACAATTCTTTTCCTCCGCTATCGGATGTTTTGCACGTATTATAAAGCTCATCTATAGCTCCTTGTACATCAGTACTTTTAAGTCCACTTTCAGTGTTATCATATGTAACATCATTACTTGGAAAGTATGTGGCAGCTGATGCACCTATAGTTCCAAATATTATGGCTGTTAATATGCATATAAATATTCTGTTTTTTAGAATTTTTTTTATTTTTTCTTTCATAACCTATTCCTCTCTACTTTATCCTTTAATATAATTTTACTCCACGTTTCGTGGCTAGTCAAGACAAAAATGCCACATTATGCAACAATGTGAATGGTGATGTAAAATGATAGGAAAAATTATTAAGTATGCGAGAAGTAAAGCTAATCTTACACAGGAGGAGCTTGGAAAGTTAGCAAATATTAACCGAACAACTTTAGGAAATTATGAGACGGAATTTAGGCAACCTACTTTTGAAATGATTGAGACTTTATTAAATAAATGTGGAGTTAAAATATATTTTGAGATGAGTAATGGTGAGCGGTTTGAAAGCAAGGATGTTATGCGTAAAGACATTTAAAAAGAGTTCGTTTTTGAACTCTTTTGTTATGCCATCATGAATATTCCTGGAAAATATATTAAGATGAAGGCTGCTACTAACATTAATATACCAGCTATTAATCTATTATATGTTCCTATAGTATTTTCAATAATAAGTTCTTTAATAATAATGTTTACAATACCTACTAGAATTAGGCTAGTAATTAAATACATAAGGAAATATAAAAGCATATAGATGGTGGTGTTAGAAACACCTTGAATCTCTAAAGCGGTTTGGACTAAAGTTGGTGAACTATGAGCTTGATTAACTAAGGTAAATGTGGTTATGATACTAGTTACAATGACACCTAATGCATACATTATCATTTGTTTTTTACCAAATAATTCTTGAAGTATTTGAAGAATACTTTTTTTGGGAACATTTATTTTAATATGGGCGTCAACGCTAATGGCTCCGACTATGATGGCAACAATACTTATAAATGTTCTAATGAAAGTGGTTTGATTGATGGTAAATTCAGCTCCAGTAAATGTAATTATCATATAGGTTATACTACTAGTTATAATGAATACGCCACCTAATATTAGACGTTTTTTATTATTATATATGGTAAGCATTATTCCAGCTAAGAATAATATTATCCAAAGGGAGCCTAAATTAATGGCATCCCCTATTCCTTCGGTCATGGTGATAGTAGCAGCACTTGTTTTTTTAACATTAGTATTTCCTAATAAGGTAAAATGAATGGTTGGATTATTATCTAAAGTAGTACTTGTTGGCACTGCTTTACCATCTTTAACTAATTCAACAACATTTATGTTATTTTGTTTAAGATTATCAAGGATGGTCTTTTTGATTTCTTTACCTATTTCGTCATTAAATCCGTCAAAGACTTTACCACCAATAACGGTTAAAGGTACACCTTCTCCTTTGTCATTTAAAGTGGTTCTAACTTTGGTTAGTAATTCATTATTTTCTTCATTATCCCAAACTTCATATGTTTGAATATTTACATTTTTACCTAGCTGGCTTTTTAGGACTTTTAGATAATCTTCTTCTTTAGCGCAGTGCGGACAACCATCACCATAAAATAAAGTTACATCAACTTCTTTGGCTTCTACTTTGGCAAATGGTATAATTAAGAACATGGTTAATATTAATAACAATTTTTTCATTGTATTCCTCCTAGCAATTTTTTATAACTTTCATCAAATGCTTTGAGAAAGTTTTCAATATCGGTTTTAGTAGTTTTTTTAGATAGGCTTATTCTAATACTAGTTTTAGCTTTTTCTTCATCGTTTGTGAGAGCTAAAACTGATTTTGATGCATTTCCTATAGAACAAGCGCTTTGAGTGGAAATATATACATCGTTTTCTTCTAGACTATGGAGCAAAGTTTCTGGTTTAATTCCTTTAATGCTTATATTTAAGATATGAGGAATGGAGTTTTCATTACTATTGATTGAAAGATTTGGATAGTCTTTTAATTTATTTTTTATTATTTGATTCAATTCTTGTACTTTTTTAATATCATCATCTATGTTTTGATAACTTAGTCTTAAGGCTTTGGCTGTAGAAACAATTAGTTCTAAAGGTGGGGTTCCACTACGAAATACTGTTGTACTTTTACCACCTGCGATTAAAGGTTCTATATTCAGATTTTCTTTTTTATATAAAATACCGATTCCTTTAAAGCCAAAGAATTTATGGGCAGAAAAGCTAGCTGCATCAACATTAGCTAAATCAAATTTTATTTTACCAACAGCTTGAGTTATGTCACTATGAAAGATTATTTTGGGGTAGTTTTTTAAAAGTTTTCCGATTTCTTCAATGGGCTGGCGAATACCAGTTTCACTACTGACCATACTTATTGTAACTAATACAGTATCGTCTGTTAATAGTTTTTTTAATTCATCTAATTTAACTATACCCTTTTCTAATGGGACATAATCTATTTTAAATCCTTTTTCTTCTAGCTGTTTTAGTGGACCATAGATAGATGAATGTTCTAGCTTAGTGGTGATTATATGTTTACCTCTATTTTGAAATTTTTCCATAGCTTTAATGATGGTATTATTACTTTCACTAGCGCCTGATGTATATATGATTTCGCTTGGCTTAATGTTTAATATTTTGGATATTTGATTAGTACTTGCATCAATTAAATGTTTAGATTTTACTCCTAGTTTATGAAGAGAATTTGGGTTTCCAATATATTTTGTCGCTTTGACAAAGCTATCTAAAACTTCTTCATCAACAGGAGTTGTGGCACTATAATCTAAGTATGTCATATTTTTTTCCTTTCTATTTGATTGTATCAAAACCACTACGTTTAAATAATTTTTCTAAGTCGTAGTTTGAATAATAAATCATGGTTGGTCTTCCATGTGGACAATTAAAGGGATTTTTACAGTTTCTAAGATCAGTGATTAGGGCTTCCATTTCTTCTAATGTAATATTAGTATTTGCTTTAATGGCGTGTTTACAACTCATCATGGTAGCTACTTTTTCATTAAATTTTTCGATACTAAAATCTTTTTTAGTGGTAATGACTATTTCAATGATTTTTCTTATTGATTCTTCTTCGTAACCTTTAGGAATCCAAGTTGGATGTTCTTTCACAATGACTGAGTTGATACCAAACTCTTCTATTTTAAATTTTAATTCTTCTAAGATATGCATGTTTTCTTTGAGAATAATAAATTCATCATTTGATAGTTCAATTGTTATTGGAAAAAGTAAAGGTGTACTTGCAATATTTGGTTTTCCCATGGCTTCTTTAAACTTTTCATAATTACATCTTTCTTTAGCGGCGTGCTGATCAATAATGTACATACCTTTTTCGTTTTGGGCAATGATGTATGTTCCATGGACTAAACCAACTGGATACATTTCTGGCATAAATTCTTTTTCTTCTTCTTTTGTAGTGACTTTATATTCATCATCTTCCATGACGACTTCGTGAACAATGTCACCATTTATTTCGTCTTCATAAATGCTTTCATTTACTGGAATTTCTGGTTCATCAAAGGTTATTTCTCTAGTTTCAACTTTTGGATTTTCATGAGAGTGTCTTTCTAGGTCGAATCTCAATTCTTCCCTTTTTGGTTTTTCTTTTCTAACAGAGACTTCTGGAATAAGATTCCTATCAGTAATAGCAGCCTTAATAGTTAGACTAATTAGTTCTAGTAAGGTGTCCATTTTACTGAATTTAATATCCATTTTAGTTGGGTGAATATTGACGTCGATAACGCTTGGGTCAACTAAAATATTTATTACGGTAATTGGATAACGATTATCTGGTTTATACGAATGATAAGCATCATTAATGATACGATTGATATCCATGTTTCTGACTACTCTTCCATTGACGATAGTGACAATATTATTTCTGCTTGAGCGATGAACTTCAGGGAGTGATACATACCCAGATATTTCATAGTCAGGATTTTCTCCTTTTATAGGAACCATTTTTCTTGCAACATCAGTTCCGTAGATGCTTTGAATTACTTTTAGAATATTTCCTTTTCCATCGGTTCTTAGAATGATGTTATCGTTATTTTTTAAGGTAAATCTGATATTGGGCTGAGAGAGGGCAAGTTTATTTATATAATCAGTAATATTAGCCAATTCAGTATACAAGCTTTTCATGTGTTTAAGTCTAGCTGGGGTATTATAAAATAGTTCACTGACGGTAATGGTGGTACCTTTTCTGGCATCACCTAAGCCGACTTCTTTAATTTTTCCCCCATCAATAACTACATGGGTTCCAATATCATTCATGCATGTTTTTAGATCGACTTTACTGACAGCTGCAATGGAAGCAAGAGCTTCTCCTCTAAAACCTAAAGTAGTTAATCTATATAGGTCATCTTCATCATCTATTTTACTAGTGGCATGTCTAGAAAAGGCTAGGACTGCATCATCTTTATCCATTCCTTTACCATTATCGGTAACTTTTATTTGTCTAGTTCCGGCATCTTCTAGTTCAACTTTGATTTCAGTGCTTCCAGCATCAATACTATTTTCGACAAGTTCTTTGACGACAGAGGCACATTTTTCAACAACTTCACCAGCGGCTATTTTATTTGCTAAAAGTTCATCCATTATTTTTATTACAGCCATAACATCACCCTACTTTTAACCTTCTTATAAGATTATATCATTATTTAGCTAGAAAACATAGGTTTTGCAAATATGTTGAGTAAAATTTTTATAAAAAACTAGGCAAATTATTTAAAATATTATATAATATTATTGTTTGATGTGCTGGAGTAGCTCAGTTGGTAGAGCAGCTGTCTCGTAATCAGCAGGTCGCAGGTTCGAGTCCTGTTTCCAGCACCATTATAAAAATAAACCGCTGAAAATCAACGGTTTTTTAATATATTTTTATAATTAGGTACAAATTAGGTACAAAATTTTATTGATATTGTTCTTTTATCTCTACAAAAAAACACCCTAGGAAAAAACCTAGGGTTTAATTGATTATTATATAAAAATATCATCTATCTCGCCATCTAACATTAGTTGTTCTTCTTTAGCACGACGATTATTTATTTTATTTGAATTTGCGGGGTAAAAACTTTTAATTTTTAATGTAGAGCCAAAATTAATTCTAACTGCAACTACAATCATATCTCCTATTTTTTTATAATATTCTAATCCTTTGGTCGTTTTATTATAAAATACTTCATCCGGCTTTTTTATAACTTTACTCAATTTTGACCATATATACTCAATTTGTTCTATACTACCAAAATCTTTTAAGTGTTTTGTTATTACATGTTGTTTAACATTACTATAAACAACTATAGGTTTGTTAGCATGTTCTTGCAAATTCCACCTTTCAGCTATAGCTGGATGTAGTTTTCCTATATATTCAAAATTTTGACTCTTATTCCCCACATATAACACCTTCTAAAAAAAATAGGCCTGCCCGCAGGCAGACCGTTGAGCAACTTGGCTGGGCATCACTTCCAGCATCCCATCGAAAAGGGTTGCCCCAATTCTACACTTAAGACTTTCGTCCGGCGACGGTCGATGACACTCCGTCGTTCAAATTACTCTGTTTGGAATATACCACGAAATGAACGCAAAAATTAGCAGATTGTGGAGGTTAATTCCAATTTAATTATAACATCTGTTTTATTTTTGTTCAACTTAAAGCCAAACAAATTTTCTAAAGATGTACAAGTAATATACATTTTTTTTGAAGTTTTGTCAATAACTACATGTATATTTATGCATTCTTGATTAACAAAGTTAGCTAAAATTTTTATAAAGAACAAAATACCAAAATAAATTTTGGCATTAGCTTACCTCACGGTAAGCTTTTTCTACTTCACAGAAACCTAAGGCTTCTCCATAGACCAGTATCGGATAGTCGCTACCCTAATTTATATTATTTATTTACCAAAATTTATTGATTAAATAGATTGCTCTAGATATAACATGTATTTTTCTAAACCTTTGAACATTATATTAACTGCTGCATTATAATCACGTTCATGCTCTGTATGACATACTGGACATTCCCATTTCCTTATACTTAAATTTTTTACTTCCTTATTTTGATAATTACAAACATTGCAAAGTTGACTACTTGGATAATATCTATCTATTTGTATCAGTTTTTTATTATTAAAGTTAGCTTTATATTTAAGTACTCTAATTATATCAGAAATTGGGTTTTCATTTAATCCTTTAGCTACGTAGTGATTTTTCTGCATACTTTTTACATCTAAATTTTCAGTTACTATAATGTCATTTTCGTTTATTAGTTTATTTGTTATATCATGTATCATATGTTTTCTTGCATTTCTTATTTTTTGATATAATCTTTGTATTTTTAGTTTCA
>CALVRH010000011.1 GCA_944358535.1 uncultured Bacilli bacterium
ATGAGTGGTTTTTATTCACTCAATTTATAAGGTTTTAACTTTGACATAATTATAAACTTTTATGTTGACATTTACATGTTTTATTAGACATGTCTAATAAAACACGTTGTTAGAGTTGTCAGAATTAGGCGACAAGGTAACAGACCCAAACATATTAGTATTGCCCCATATATTGCCGAAAAATTTATTTTTCGGCAATAGCGAGGCATTCGCCCCGCTACCAAACTCCTATAGGAGTTTGCGAAATTGTTCTACCTACTGTTTTATACTTAACCTAAAGTATAAGGATTTGACTGACTACCATCTCCTCCCGTGATTTGGACTTCAGAAGAAAGAGTTATGGCAGGCTTGACCACACGGCCCGTAAGGTTCGTGGCGCCGTTCCCAAAGCCGCCCGCATGGACATTGGTGAGCACGAAGAACACGTAGCGAGAGTTATAAAAAGGCGACAAGGTCCACCAAGCAACATTTGAATCATACATCCACGTTGTATTTCTACATGTATAATTACTATCATATAATTGGTATGTTTTACAATTTACATTTGAATTCGTTCTTAGATATTCACTTAATGTTGGTAAAGCTATTTTTCCCTTCCATTTTTTACTATTTTCAGCGGTTACTTGTGAACTTATATTATTGTTATTAGATGTTACTGCACCTATACTATAATCAGATGCAACTATTTGACCTTGTGCTTCACTACTTAAACTATTTAAATATGTTCCATTTAAATATGTATTTAAACTGGCTGGTCTTGCCCAATTATTGCTATTTGATGAATCCCATGCTAAAGAATTGCTAGTATTTATATTTGTTGTTTTCATTATCTTTATAGTTCCATCACAACCTACAGAAATAATTCTCCAGCCTGCTTTCTCTCCATTAAAGGTTACATAATTATTTGGGTTTGCTCCTGTAAAGAAATATCTACATTCATATGGATCTTTTTCTAGTGGCTGATCTTCTATTATTTGATCGCCAGCTTTTGGTGGGAAACATACTCCATACAGTTCATCTATGGCTCCTTGAACATTTGTACTTTCAAGTCCACTCGCAGTATTATCGTATGTAACATCTTTACTTGGAAAATAAGTAGCCGCAATTACACTTATACTAATTGCTGTTATTACGCCTAATACAAAACCAGGTAAATATTCAAAAACTACTTTTTTTATTCTCTCTTTCATTTCTAACTCCTCCATACTTTTTTACATTATAATTGATTTATCTTGTCAAATATTGTCACATTTTATTAAGTTATAAGTTATAATTTTACAAAATAATTCAAATACTAATTATCTACTTTATAATTAGTATAGCACATTTAAAACTTGCGGTAAATAGTTCGTGTCATTATTTTGCAGTAAATAGTATCATACTTTACGAAGGAGATCATTAATATGATGCTAACATTTACAAATTTAAAAGACTTACTAACTTTCAACATTAAATATTACCGTTATAAAAATAACTTATCACAAGAAAAACTTGCTGAACTTTGTCACCTATCATCTAGATACCTAACCGATATTGAAAGAGGAATGCATTGTCCAACTATTCCCAAACTAGAAATAATAGCCAAAGCTCTAAATGTTGAAGCCTATGTACTATTTCAAAACCCAAAAAGAGATAAAAACATAATTAAAAAAATGCAAAACACAAGACAATATAACCAAAAAATAAAGGAACTAATAGCAAATTAATCAGTTCCTTTATTTTCATTAATCACTTATTTTAAAAGTAATATTTTTTTGTATAATTACCCGTTTTAAAAACATAGTAATCACCTCATCAATATTTAAATTTAATTTTTCTAAGATAGCATTACTTTTCATATACTTCTGTATCAACATCTAAATTTATTTAACTCATAATCACAAAAGCTTTTCCTAATTTTTTAAACAAGGTATTGGTACAACATATACTCCATCTTCTCTTTTATATGCATATTTAGTAGCAGTAAGTACCATCAAAAATGAAGGCTTATTCATCTTATCAGTATCTACAATACTAGAAAACTTTAATAAATTCTTAGCCGCTTCTTTGATAGAATCTTTATTACCAAGTTTAATTTCTATAGCTCCCCATCTACCATCTTTTAAATGAATAACTGCATCACACTCTAAACCATTTTTATCACGGTAAAAGAAAACATCACCATCTAAACTTTGATCATAAACTTTTAAATCTCTAAAACACATCGTTTCAAAACTAAAGCCAAAAGTTCTAAAATCCTTAAGTAAATCTTTATCAGTAGCTCTAAGTGCAGTTATAGCTATAGAAGGATTGGTAAAACACCTTGTCACGCTAGTCCTTATATCAGTTTTACTCCTAAGCTTAAGACACCACGCCTCTACATCATCAATTACATATAATTTTGATAAAGCCATTAAATAATCCACAATCGTTTTCTCAGAAATAGTCTAACCATTATAAAAGGTATCATCTTTAATAGTTACCAAACTAGACGTTGTACATATATTTCCAGCCAAACTTCTAATAACCATGCGAAGTCCATTAGGATTTCTAACAATCCCATCCACCGTCTTAACATCATTCATAATCAAAGACTCCAAATAATCTCTAGGTACTATTAAAGAATCTTCTTTCTTCAAATCAATCGCACTAGGCCATCCTCCGCATACTCCAAACACAATATCTTCAAATTTCTTATCAGAAATGCACCTAAATCAGTAACATTATTAAAAAGACTTTTTAAAGAAACACTACCATTAGATTCAAATAAACTCATAAGTAATCTAATAATTCTTCCAGTCCAAGTATGCATAGGTTCATCATCTCTAGGTGTTACAAAACCTATTAAAAATATATAACCCTTTATTATCAATATCATATTTAATAACAGCCCAAATCATTGATGCATGCCATTCATCTATAAGTCTTGGGTTTTACCCTCTAACAAAAAAAAACAGGCCTTGTATTTTCAATTTCCAAATTATTTTCTCTAGTTCTTGGGTTTTGAAATTCCAAAACACTTTTAGCACACTGCTTAGCAATTGTCGATTTTCCGTACCATTTAGGACCAATAGTTAAAACAGCCCCCTATATTTTAATTTTTTCCAGGACATCATCAAATAATCTCAGCATATATTTTTTCATATTTATACCTCTTCCTATACACTTTATATCACATTTTTTTGAAAAAAAAATACATTCGCATTTGAATATATTTCACTTAACTTCAGCAAAAAAGCGTTAAAATCCATAACGTTTTTTTGCTATCTAAATAAATCACTATGACTACCAGTATTTACTAACACCAGTATTAATTCATCTTCATAATACTGATACACTAATAACCAATCAGGCTCTATATGACATTCACCACAATTTTTATAATATTTATCATCTTTCAACATATGATTTTTATATTTTTCATTTAATTCTTCTTTTAAAGCTAATTTATCAACAACATCTAACAATTTTTCTATATTTTTTCCTTGTTTTAACATTTTCTTTAAATTCTTTTTAAATTTTTTTGAATAAAAAACTTTGTATTTATATTTAATCATCAGCCAATAAAGAATCCTTTAAAGATTGCCTATTGTCATAACAAGGATATATATTAGAATTTTCTATAATTTTTTTTGCTTCGTCAAGTGCCTTCAAAGTATCCTTACTAGGCTTAGGATTAACTATCTCAAAAGGTATACCATCTTTTTTAATAACTTGTACTAAAAACATATTAACAGCTGTACTCATATTAAGTCCTAAATCCTTTAAAATAGCTGTTGCCTCTTCTTTTACCTTAGCATCAACATTGACATTAATCGCACTCGTTAAACTAGCCATATTAATCACTTCCTTTCATAAATAATATAGCATATTATCATAATATTGTCAACAAATTAACTACATATTATCTACACGATAACTATAAATATTATATGTAACAAATTAAACTTATATACTAAAATTATCTATAAAATTGAACAAAATAAATTTTACTTCCAAATTTATCAAAAAAAGAAACCCTATTTCTTTAGGATTTCCATAGCCTTACGCATTTTCATATCATATTTAACAATATCAAGGCCACCAAATGCACTTAAGAATTCATCTTCCTTCATTTGATATTTTTCAGCTAAATTCTTAGCTTCTTCTTTAGCCTCTTTATCATCAATTTCAATTTTTTCTTCTCTAACAATCTCTTCAAGCATTAATCTATAAGTAATTCTCTTAATAGCTTCTGGTCTCATTTGATCTTTTAAAGCTTGTTCATCAGAATTTGTAAACTGATAAAACTGCTCAATAGTAATTCCTTGCATTTTCAAATGATCGGCATATTGCTGAACCATTCTATCTAACTCTTCACTAATCATTGCCTCAGGAATATCTACTTTGACATCTTTAGCTGCGGCCTCAAGTAAATCATCCATATATTTATTCTCAGCTTCCATTTCCTTACGAGCTATAATATTTTCAGAAATTTGTGCTTCTAATTCCTCTTTAGTAGTAATACCTTCCATTCCTAAATCATCGAAGAAATCTTTATCAAGTTCTGGAATTTTAACCTCTTTTACTTCATGAACAGTAACCTTAAAAGTAGCTTCTTTACCTTTTAAATCCTCTGCATGATAATCTTCTGGAAAAGTAACCTTAACATCCTTCTTATCTCCAGATTTAAGCCCGATTAACCCTTCTTCAAATCCAGGAATAAATGTTCCACTACCAATCTTCAAAGAATAATTCTCTGACTTACCGCCTTCAAAAGCTTTACCATCGATAAACCCTTCAAAATCAATTACAGCAATATCACCATCAGCAATAGCTCCATCTTTTAATACATCTTCTGCATATCTTTCACGCATATGTTTAATAGCATCTTCAATTTCGTCTTCAGAAGCCTTTACTTCATCTTTCTTAACACCTAAACCTTTATATTTACCAAGTTTAACCTCAGGTCTCATAGTCAAAGTAAACTTAAAAGTAACTTTTTTATCATCGATATTAGTTAAAGCTATATCTGGACGAGCCACCAATTCCTTAACATCATCTGCATAATCCTTTAATAATTTCTGATAAGCAATATCTGCCGCATAATCAGCTGCATCCATATATAAAGACTCTTTTCCATAATGCTTAATAAATACATCTTTTGGAGCTTTTCCAGGTCTAAAACCATCAATTTTAGCTTTCTTATTAGCCTTTTTAAAAGCTTTATCTAATGCCTCTTCCCATTCTTTTCCTTCAATAATAATTTCAATTTCTTTTTCACTTTTTGCCATTTATTTTCCTCCTATATCCACACACCAAATCCAATAGCTACCATACTAAGTAAAAGTCCAGCTGACCAAAATAATCTAACTACATCAGTCTCTGACCAACCTAACTTCTCAAAATGATGATGAAGTGGTGCCATCAAAAATACTTTAGTATGAAATTTACTTATTGCAATCCACTGAATAATAACACTAAGGGTTTCAATTACAAACACCCCAGCCACTATAATAAGTGTTACTTCATGGTTTGTAATGATTGCTACACTCGCAAGTGCAGCACCTAAAGATAAAGATCCAGTATCACCCATAAATACTTTTGCTGGATAACAATTGTAAACCAAAAATCCAACTAATGATCCAACTAAAACAAAACAAAATATTGCAATTGCCTCATTACCAGAAGCCCAATTAGCCCCCCAAGTAATAATACCAAAAGCAAAAAACGCAATCGCTGAAAGTCCTCCGGCAAGGCCATCCAAACCATCTGTAATATTCACAGCATTACTACTACCTACTAGTACAAATAGTAAAAACATTCCATAAAGCCATCCTAAATCAAGCTTTATACCTAAAGTATGAATATCTACAATTGGATCATTACCACTACTTAAAAACATATAGAAAAATACTAAC
The DNA here is from genome assembly GCA_944358535.1 of uncultured Bacilli bacterium. Taxonomy (GTDB): domain Bacteria; phylum Bacillota_I; class Bacilli_A; order RF39; family UBA660; genus Coprosoma. Next base: position 5,880 of record CALVRH010000011.1, read on the forward strand.
GCCACAATTATTTGCAAAACGAGTTTCCAAAATATACTAAGACCTTCATTAGTATGTTTTTTAATAATCAAATAATCGTCTATATAACCAAATATTGCATAAGCAGTAAATACAAATAATACAATAAATAAATTAGTAGAAAATTCTACCTTACCAGTAAGTACCAGAGCTATCATTATCAAAACCGTCGGAATGATAAAAATTATACCTCCAGTAGTAGGCGTACCATTTTTCTTCTTATGTCTTTCTCCTAAAGTGTTACTAACTTGCTGTCTAATATGTTTTCTCTTCAGCCATTTAATAGCAAAGTAGCCAAAAATAACTGAGACTGAGAACCCTAACATAATTGACAGTACAGCTTTGGCTAATACTAACATATCCTCATCTCCAAGTAGTACAATTATACCATTTTTTCATGCATTTTGTACATAGAATTTAAAACATTTCAATAACTTCATCTAGTCTATCAATAACTGGAAAACCTTTTCCATCCATATCCAAATCAAATCTAATAGCATATCCTCCATCCATAGCCCATTCTCTTAAATTTTCTGGATAATCATCAATTAAAATTGCCTCTTTAACCTTAACCATTTTATTCTTAGACACCTTTTTAGGTACTGGAATAATTATTACATCTTCTAAATTTTTCCTAATTAAATCAATTTTAACCATAGCCTCTTTCATCGAAACAACATGCGTTAAAATAAATACCTTAAACTTACCACTATCTATAATTTTTCTAATACAGTTAAAAGCATCATTAATCTCAAAACTTTTTTCTAAAACTTCACACCAATCCAAATTCTTAAAAAACTGATAATAACTCTCATAGTCTTTAGAAATTTTTTCATCTTCAGCCATTTTATAAGATACCTCAATAGAATTATAAATAACTCCATCAAAATCTATATATAAATCTTTCATATAACACCCCTTATAGAAAAAAAGGGACTAACCCCTTATTTTAAAGCTGCTAATAATTCAGCTTTTTTCATACTTGAGTAACCCTCAACATTTTTTTCCTTAGCTAATTGTTTAAGTTCAGCTACAGTCATTTTACTTAAATCAGTAGCATCCTCTTTAGCTTCTTTTTTATCTTCTTTTACTTCTTTATTTTCTGATTTAACAGCTTTTGGAGTATACTCCTTACCTTCTAAAGCTGCTTTAGCTACTTTTACAAGTTCTGCAAATGCATTTGGATCAGCAATAGCAATTTCAGAAAGCATTTTTCTGTTTACTTCCACATTAGCTTTATTCAAACCATTGATAAACTTAGAATAACTAATCTCATTTGTTCTACAAGCTGCATTAATTCTTGTAATCCATAACTTTCTAAAATCTCTTTTTCTATTCCTTCTGTCTCTATAAGCATAAGCTCCTGAATGCATTACTTGTTCTTTTGCAGTTTTATATAATCTATGTTTACTACCGAAATAACCTTTAGCTTGTTTTAAAGCTTTCTTTCGGCGTGCGCGATGAATAGTTCCACCTTTAACTCTCATTTATATCCCTCCTATTTATTAATTAAATCTTTTAATCTTTTAATATCAGATGAACTCATTTCACTATCATGATGTCTTCTTCTTCTTGATTGATTACTCTTATGAGTCAACTTATGGTTTTTCATAGCTGGTTGAAATTTAATTGAACCACTTTTTCTAACCTTTAAAACTTTAGATAATCCTTTATGTGATTTCGCTTTAATTTTAGCCACAAACATTCCTCCTATTTTTCTTTGTTTGGCGCAAGTATCATTGCCATAATACGACCATCAATCTTAGGCATTTGTTCAATAACAGCAATATCGCGAGTCGCATCCGCAAAGCGCATTAAAACATCTTTACCTAAATAGCTATGAGTAATCTCACGGCCTTTAAACCTAATACTAACTTTAACCTTATGACCTTTTTCCAAATACTTACTTGCATTATTTAACTTAGTATTAAAATCATGAACATCGATATTTACAGATAATTTATATTCTTTCATATCTAAATTAGCTTCTCTTTGCTTTTTCATGTTTTCTTTTTGTTTCTTTTTATTTTCGTATTTAAAACGATTGTAATCCATTATTTTACAAACCGGTGGTTTGCCTCCTGGATTCATAAGTACTAAATCAAAACCTGCATATTCAGCTAAAGTAAGTGCATCTTTAATAGGCTTAACACCTAACTGTTCTCCATTCGGACCAATTACCATAACCTCTTTTGCTCGTATTTGCTCATTGATATACAAATCTTTATCTCTTGCGATACCAGACACCTCCAATAAAAAAGTGAATACAAAGTATCCACTACATGCACATTAAATAAAAGTTATAAACTTATATTAGCATTAAACCCATTGCTACAGGCAATCAGGTGAGAAGTGGATACTTCTTCTTTCCTTTTTCAAATTACAAAAACGATTATACATATAAATCTTATGTTTGTCAAGTAATTTCATACCAATATTTTCCCCTTTGTCAAAATTTTTTATAAAATAATTTAAAGTAGCATTTTAAATTTACACCATATAAATAATTATGGTCTTAAAGAAGTTATTGGAATAACATATATTCCCGTATCTTTATCTTGAATAACTGCCTCATAGTGGCCCACAATAACACACATAAATTTTGGTTTAATAGAAACATTATTATAAAATTTCATTAAACTCTTTTTAGCTTCATCTACACTTCCATCACTAAGCTTTATTTCTATAGCCCCATAACTTCCATCTCTAAATTCTACTATTGCATCTACTTCATCACCTGTTACATTATCTCTAAAATGATATAAATGACCATCCAAATAATCCATATATACTCTAAGATCCCTTTCTACAAGTGCCTCAAACATCAAACCAAAAGTATGGTGATCATTTAGAAGCTTCGAAACAGATAAATCCAAACTTGCACAAGAAAGTGATGGATCAATTAAATGCCGCTTAGGAGATTTTCCTATTCGCTTAGACGAGCGATAATTCACGCTAAAAGCCTCTTGATTAGCTGTTAAATATAAGCAATCCAAAACACTAATATAATCTGCCACAGTTATTCTACTTTCTATCAGTTCACTTTCAGTTTCATATTCTTCTATATCTTTTATAAGAGTCTCATTACCAGCAACAGTTGATTCATTTCTAGCCAAAGATCTTATAAGCATTCTCATTTTATTTGAATCTCTTTTTTTATCTTTCCTTTCATTAATATCCTTGTTGATAATCGAATCTATATAACTTTTTGGAATTATATCAATATCATTATCATCCCTATCTATATTTTCTGGCCATCCACCTCTAATTATTAATTTTGCTAGTTCATCAAGTTCAACTTTTCTAACATATCCACATTTTACTTTTTTCTCAAGCATTTGTCTTATTGACACATCACCAGTCGAATCACCAGATTCATATAAACTCATCGGATACATTTTCATTGTTGCAATTCTCCCAGTCCCCGAATGAAAAACTTCTTCTTCGCTTTCTTGTTTTGATAAAGTTGTTGAGCCAGTTAAAATAAATTTTCCCTTTTCATGATCACTATCACACTCATGTCTTACAGCATCCCAAATACTAGGCACAAGTTGCCATTCGTCAATAAGTTGTGGTCTTTCTTTTATAAAAATATACTTAGGATCAACTTTAGCTAAATCTCTTGGACTTCTTTCAGTCATATAAGTAACGCTATTTGCATGATTCAGACTTGTCCATGTTTTCCCACACCACTTTGGACCTTCGATTGAAACTGCTCCAAAAATAGTTAAATATTTAGAAATTTTATCATCGATTAACCTTTCACGATAATTTTCTTTCTTTAAGCTCATTTTTCTCACCTCATTAAAATGATTATAACATTTTAATATACACTTTTCAAGTAATTTAATATACACTTTTCATAAAACCTGATATACACTTTTCAAAGCGATTTCATAGTAAATTAAAAAGGATAACTTACTTATCCTCATGTAATTTATCAATAATATCTTCTATTTTCTGAGCATTTTTAATAGATTCATCATAAACAAACTCTAGTTCTGGAATTTGTCTAATATCTACTCTGTCACGTAATTCATGGCGAATAAAACCACGAGCTTCTCTTAATGCTTTAGTAGTAACATCTATCTTACTTTCATCTAAAACAGTAAAATAAACCTTCGCATAACTTAAATCACTACTAACCTTAACATCCGTAATTGTTACAAAATTAATATCTTTATTTTTAACCTCAGTAGCAATAATATAGCTAATCTGTTCAATTAAAGCATCAGATATTCTTTCATTTTTTATATTACTCATCATATCACCTCATTACCATAACATTATACCATATTCGAAAAAACTAGCAAACTAATCCTGCTAGTTCTTCGTCTTTTTTAATTGTCTTCCAAAATCATGCCCCAAATAATATTCGATAGGTTTAGCCTCCACCTTATCTATCAAACTATACAAAGGTGCAAAACTAAAAGATTGAACTTCCTTATATTTAATGAAAACATATTGACCATTATCAAGCTTTATCTTATATAACACTAATAAATAATCACCAGTTTCATTATCTTCTATTATCTTATAAGCAACTCCAACCTTACTGTGGAATTTATCAAACAAATTAACACCACCTTCAAAAAGTATTTTTTATTTAAGCTTCTTAACCTTTTGAACCGAATGCTGAACTTCCATAGGCAAAAAGTATTCTAAAGGTTTTGCTTTAAATTCATCAATAATAACCTCACACATACCATAAGTACGAAATTTATATTTATGATATTTAATAAAATTATACTCACCATCATGTGTAACAACAATATAAAGTTGCATAACACTCTTACCCTTTTTGTCGGGAAGAAACTCAAATGCAAAACCTACCGCCTCTGCAAAATTTTTCCTTAATTTATAATATTCAAACATATCATCACCACCTAAGTTGTACTACCTTTTTACCTCTACCATCTCATAAGCTTCTATAATATCACGGACCTTAATATCATTAAAGCCATCAATAGTAATTCCACATTCATATCCTTTTTTAACCTCTTTAACAGTATCCTTTTCACGTTGTAATGAACCAATTTTACCATCATATACAACCACACCATCACGAATAACTCTAGCTTGAGCATCTCTCTTAATAATACCATCAGTAACAGAGCATCCAGCAATATTACCAACCTTAGAAAACTTAAATATCTGTCTTATCTCCGCATTTCCTAAAATATTTTCTTCAAATTCAGGATCAAGCATACCCCTCATAGCTGCTTCCATCTCTTCTACAGCCTTATAAATTATATTATAAAACCTAATTTCAACACCTTCTTCTTTAGCCTTATCTTGAATTTCTTTAGAAGGTCTAACATTAAAACCAATAATAATAGCTGAAGAAGCTTTAGCTAAAACAATATCACTTTCCGTAATTCCTCCAACCGTACTTCTAATAACATTAATCTTAACTCCATCTACTTCAATCTTCTGTAAACTATTTTTAACAGCCTCACTACTACCATTAACATCAGCTTTAATAATAACATTTATCTCTTTCAGACCTTCGCCAATCTTTGCGAATAAATCATCTAAAGAAACAGCTGATTTAGCTTTATTTTCTCTAATTCTTGCTTGTGCCATACGAGCAGACGCAATATTCTTAGCCTCTTTTTCAGTTGCAAAACTCATAAACCTGTCACCAGCAGATGGCACATCATTTAAACCAGTAATCTCAACCGGTTGAGATGGTAAAGCCTTAGTAATTTCCTCACCCTTGTCATTTCTAAGCGTTCTAACCTTACCAAAAGACGTACCTACTACTATTGGATCACCCAAACGTAAAGTACCATTTTGTACAAGCACTGTAACAACTGGTCCAACATGTTTGTTAAGTCTTGACTCTACAACTGTACCCATTGCATATCGATTTGGATTAGCCCTATAATTATTAACCTCCGCAATAAGTAAAATATTTTCAAGTAAATCACCAATACCTTCACCAGTTATCGCTGATAACTTAGTAAAGATAGTATCTCCACCCCACTCTTCTGGCATTAAACCAGCTTCAGCCATCTCATTCATAACCTTATCAGGATTAGCTCCTGGTTTATCCATTTTATTAATAGCCACTATAATTGGCACCTTAGCCGCTTTTGCATGATCAATCGCTTCTCTAGTTTGTGGCATAACACCATCATCAGCAGCTACAATAATAATAACAATATCCGTTATACTAGCGCCTCTAGCTCTCATTTCTGTAAACGCTGCATGTCCAGGAGTATCAATAAATGTAATTAACTTCTCATTATACTTAACTTGATAAGCCGAAATAGCTTGCGTAATTCCACCAGCCTCACCTTCTGCTACATTAGTTTTACGAATAGCATCAAGTAATGTTGTCTTACCATGATCAACATGGCCCATAATTGTCACAACTGGTGGTCTAGATACTAAATCTTCTTCTTTATCAAATACCTCAAACTCCTCGAAATTAGCCACATTAGCTGTCTCTTCTTTCTTAAGTTCCTTACCATAATCAAGAACTATTATCTCCGCATTCTCAAACGAAATAGAACTATTAATATTAACCATCAAACCTAAAGTAAATAGTTTTTTAATAATTTCACTCGCATTTACCCCTAAAGCTAAAGCTAATTCTGAAATCGTCATATTTTCCTTATATAAAACTACATTTTCATCATGAGTAGGCGCATTACTCTGTAATTTTTCCTTGCTCTTATACATAGCTTTTTTCTTCTGTGCTAAACTTTTTTTACTATCATTTTTCTTATTATTCTTAATACTTTTTTTCTTGCTTTGACTACTCTTAACATCCTTCATACTATTTTCTTCTAAAGCTACTTCTTCAGCAATCTCTTCATCCTCTAACTCCTCACTAATTTCGTCAAAACTGTTGTCTAACATTATAATAGCCTCTTCATCAAGCATATCATCTTCATTTTTCACATCGATATCAAGTTCAAAACACTTTTCCAAAACTAAATCGACATTGCGGTTAATATCATCTGCATATTCCCTCACACTCATCATCTTTATGCACCTCTTTTCTATTAATCTATTAAATTATTAAGTTCATCAAAAATTTCTAAAGGCACTATAGCCTCTAATTGTCTATCAAGTATTTTATGCTTCCGAGCCTTTAAAAATACCTCTTTATCTTTTTTTAAATAAGCTCCTCTACCATTAGCTTTACCACTTTCATCAATAATAACTTTTCCTTCTGGAGTTTTTACAACCCTAATAAGCTCACTCTTAGGTAATTTTTCTCTCGTAACTACACACATTCTCATTGGTATTTTTCTAATCTTCATAAATACTAATACCTTTTTCTCTAGCTTGCTCTATAGTTTCAACATCAATTTTAAAATGTGTAAGACGAGCTGCTAATTTCACATTCATACCTTTTTTACCAATAGCAAGTGATAAATTATCATTATCCACAACTACTAAAGCTTCTTTTTTCTTCTCATCGGTTACAAATACATGTAAATTCTGGGCAGGACTTAAAGCACTTTCAATAAATCTAGCCTCATCTGCCTCATATTTTACAATATCAATCTTCTCACCATTAAGTTCAGAAATAATTCTGTTAATTCTGCTTCCATGTTCACCAATACAAGCACCTACTGGATCGACATTTGGATTTTCTGAATAAACAGCAATCTTCGTTCTATTTCCAGCATCTCTTGCCACACTGTAAACTAAAATAATCCCCTCATTAATTTCTGGAATTTCAAGTTCAAATAACCTTTTAACAAATCCATAATGTTTTCTAGAAAGTAAAATTAAAGGTCCTTTAGAATTATTTTCAACCTTAGTAATATAAACTTTCAAACTAGAACCCATCTTAATAGTTTCCCCAGGAATAATCTCACTTTTTGGTAAAATACCTTGAGTTCTACCTAAATCAATATAATAATTGCGAACATCCTCCATAGCGACTAACCCGCTCATCATTTCATCTTGCTTATCCGCAAATTCGTTATTAATAATTTCTCTTTCGGCTTCCCTAATTTTTTGAACCACAACTTGCTTAGCAGTCGCAGCCGCTACTCTACCAAAATCTTTAGGAGTAACTTCTTTTTCAATTGTCTCTCCAACTTTAATACCTGGAACCTCTTTTTGTGCATCTTCTAAAGTAATATGAATTCTATCATCAAAATGGAATTCCTTCTCTATTTCCTTCTCATTACCATCTTCATCAGTAATAATTTCCTTTTCTAAAACTCCATCTTCTTTTTCATACTCCTTATTAAAAACCACGGTTTTATAAGAATAAATCTTAATCTCACCAGTTTCCCTATTTATATCCACCCTCACATTTGAAAGTGAATGATAATTTTTCTTGTATGCACTAGTTAAAGCAAGTTCCATTGCATCATAAATAACTTCTTTATCAATTCCTTTTTCTTTTGATAAATTTTCCAAAGCCAATTTAAATTCCTTACTGTTCATTTTCGTCACTTCCCTTCTCTTTAGAACAAATATCAAGTACATAACTCTCTTCTATTGGATCAGCTTCATCTAATATTGGATTAACTATCTCATTAACCTTCACACAATCACCAACATTAATATAGCCAGGCTTATCAATAACAAGTCTCAAAGTATTTACATTATCTTCCATACCATAAAAAACTTCATCTAAAACATACCCAGCATCCTCAATAGCCTTACCTAATAAATTCCTAATTTTATCTTCCAAAAAAGCACCTCCTTAACTACATTAAAGAGTGGGTAGTCCCACTCTTTTCTGCACGTCTAAAACCATTATATCATAATTTCTTTACTTTTAATACTTTTTTTCTTATAAATAGGCTTACATTATCTATCTTTTTTCCCTAAAAGCGTGCTATAATGTTGTAGGTGATAAAAATGATAACAAGAACTAACAAAAACAATTGGAAATATATATTAAAAGGCGCAGCCGTAATTTTCATCTATTTTTTCTTTAGCTACTTTCAAACTTTGCCTTTTGCTTTATTACATATAAATACAAATGAACTACCAAATATAATTAAAATAATCTACACTCTATCTGTCGAATTATTAATGATATCCATAATTTTTTACATATTTCAAAAAGAATATAAAAAAGCTTTCCAAGACTTAAAGAAAAACCATAGAAAATATTTTGATCAAAACTTAAAATATTACATTATTGGTCTAATCACCATGATGGCCTCAAACATTTTAATAAATATACTAGGTGGTGGCATATCAGCCAATGAGACTGCTATTCGAAACGAATTTACATCTTTCCCAATATACACCTTTATATCAGCCGCTATTCTTGCTCCTTTACTAGAAGAAAGTGTCTTTAGATTAGGCTTTAGAGCTATCTTTAAAGATGACTTTCTGTTTATAACCGTATCAAGCTTAGTATTTGGTGGACTTCATCTATTAACTAATCCCCTAAATGAATTATTCCCATTATATCTGCTATCCTACTGTAGCTGTGGCATTGCCTTTGCTTATATGCTTAAAAAAACAAACAATATCTTTACCTCATCATTCTTCCACTTTATGCATAATGGTCTAATTTTAGCTTTACAAACTTTTCTATTCATATTCTCATAAAGACTTTTGTCTTTTTTTTAAATGTGCTAAAATTATTATAGGTGATAAAATGGCAAAAGATAAAGAAAAACACTTTTCATTCTTAAAAATATTTATATTTATAATTTTAATCATCAGTGCAATTATTGCCTATGGTTTTTTAATCGAACCTAAATTAATCACCGTTAAAGAACAAAAAATAACTTTAGATAATTGGCCAGATAACTTTAATGGATTTAAAATCGTCCATATATCTGATATACACTATGGTAGACTATTTGACGAAAAAAGCTTACAAAAACTAGTTAATAGTATTAATGAACAAAAACCAGACATTGTTGTTTTAACCGGTGATCTCATCGATAAAGATACTCACATGACTACTAATATGGCAAACAAAATAAGTAACCTTTTAAAAAAAATAAATGCTAAAGCTGGTAAATATGCCATAAATGGTAATAATGATTTAAATTTTGACGAATGGGTTAATATCATTTCAAATGGTGGCTTTAAAGACCTAAACAACACATATGACACCATATATAATGATGGTTATCAAAATATATTCATTGCTGGAGCTAGTACCGTCAAAGACAAACTAAGCATTAATGATAAATTAAAAACATCTATTGACTACTTAAACTCTTTTGACAAAAATGGCCCAATTTATAAAATATTACTACTTCACGAACCAGACACCATCGATGACTTATCAAATAATCCATTCAATCTTATTTTAGCTGGTCACTCTCATGCCGGTCAAATAAGATTACCTTTCATTGGTGCAATAATGTTACCAGATGGAGCAAAAAAATATTATGATAGCCACTACAAACTAGAAAATTCTGATTTATACATTTCAAATGGTCTTGGAGTATCTAATTATAATTTTAGACTATTCAACACCCCATCATATAATCTATATAGACTAGTAAAAAAATAATTACAAAGCCATTTTAAAAACAAAATCTTATTTTTCTAAAATTTAAAAAGCTTACCGCAAAGATAAGCTTTTTTCTAACTTTTTATTTTCACCAGCAGAAGAAAACTCTTCCAAAAGTAAATCGTTATCTAAAAAATCAATATAACTTTCTTCTAAAATATTAGAATTAGCTATTTTATCAAAATTAATCTCATCAAGATTATATCCTTTTTCTAAACAAATCCTAATAACATACATTTGATTTTCATCATATTCCTTCTTTGCATAAAGCTTTAATTGATTTAAAGTAAGTCCATGCTTTACCCCCTTATAAATTTGATACATTTGTCCTTGTGAAAAATCCCTATTCATATAAAGAGCCATCTTCTTCTCATCAAAACCTTTTTCAAACCCAAGCCTCATTAACCACATTTCATAATAATAAAATTCAGCCTTAGCATACTTACTAATTTCTTCCTCTGAAAGCCCATTTTCAAAACCTTTATATATTTCCTTTAATTGATTAAAATCAAAATCACCATTCGCATATTTTTTTAATACCTTTAAAGAAACGCCTTTATCATATGCTTTTAAAATTTCTAAAATTTGATAATAATCTAAATATGAAGATGTAATAACTAAACCTAACTTATAAGGTAGACCATTTTCTAAAGCTTTTCTAAACAATTTCATTTTATAATTATCAAAATTAGGATTCGCATAAAGTAATATTTCTTTTTTAGATAATCCATGTTTTTTACCTTTTTTTATCTCTAAAAGTTGTCTTTCATCAAAACTTTTTTCATCTATATATTTCATTATTTCAACTCCTTTTTGTGAATACTCATATTAACACTTTACCAAAGTAAAGTCAAATTCAAATACTATAAATTATATGACAATTCAAATACTATAAATTATATGATAAAATTCAAAAAAAGTGATATCAAAATCACTTCTTTAAATTAAAATTTTCATAATTCCATAAATAGTTAATGAAACATATTATTGTTTTATCATCAATACTTTCATTTACTCTTATCCTCAAAATCATTAAATAAATATTTATCTGGCAAATATAAAAATTCATCACCTTTACTAAAATTATGATCCTGACCAGGTATAACCACCACATTAGCATTTCTAAACTCTTGAATTAAAGGCAAATAATTAAAAGAGGGATCTTTACTGCCAAACACCAAAACCAATTTACCACTATAATTTTTAATACCTTCTTTTGTTTTGTGTAAATTTATCATAAGCGGTAAATTTACAAGTAACATTCTTTTTACATTTACATTATTAAACTCCTGCTGAATACCTTGCACAGCTCCATTAGAATCTCCCATAAAATATAAATTAGAATCATTTATATAATCACTTAATCTTTTAAAATCATCATCTAAAGTTGAATCTGATAAATTAGCCGACACAATCACTGTAAGCCCATATTTAAAATTTACTCTCTTTGCCAATTTTAAATACCTATTTTGATACCCATAAATAGAACCTAAAACTCCTGTTTTAATAAAAAATACATCCTTATCTCCTTTAATAATTCCATATTTATCATCTATGACCTTATCAAACTTTAAAATATTAAGTCTAAGCTCTTCATCAAATTTATTTACTAAAGAAATCAAATAATCTTTGTTTTGTATATTATTCAATAAATCTGTATTAATTCCATATATTAATCCTGATAAACTTCCAGTTAAAGCTCCAATCGCATCAGTATTATCACCTAAATTAATTGCTCCAATAATACCTTCCATAAAAGAATTCGTATTTAAAAAAGTCCAAATTACTGCCTCTAAAGTATCCACTATATAACTACTAGATTTAATATAATCTAAATCCAATTTATAAATATCTGTCGTTAAAAACCTCTTATAAGCTCTTCTCGCATTTTCGCTAAATTTATAATAATTTAATCCTTTAACCTTCTCATAAGCCTTAAACTTATCATAACCAGAAAGTAAAAAATGTACATATTTTACATATATAAAACACCCCATAATACTGTACTCATGACCGTGCGTAAGTGAAGAAAGTTCTCGAATTAACTGTAATAATTCTTCATCTTTCATATCATCATAAAAAGTATATAAAGCAACAGGTAACATCCTCTCAAGCGAACTACTACTATTACTATCGATAAAACTTTCTCCACAGTCCATTACTCCTGCTTTATGTGTAAAATAATTAAGTAAACTTTTTTTAGTAATATCTTCTATATCAAACGCCACTCCAGTAGACGTATATTCACCATTATTCATCCAACTGCAAAATCTTTTCATCATATCTTCATAATTAATTCCATGACTATTAACTATAGAAGAAATCGTTGCTAAAACTAAAGACGTCCCATCAGACCATGACCCAGCCGGAACACTAAAAGCTCCATAACCTTCCATTTTAATTACCGGTTTTGGGGTTAATTCCTCCCTTTTTTTATACTTGCAAAAAACTCCCATTGCATCGCCAATCGCAAATCCTAAAATACTATTGATAATCTTTGACATATATCTACCTTCTAACTACTACAAATATTATATCAATATTTTCTGAAAAGAAAAACTATAAGTAGCAAACTTATAGAATTTTTTTATTATGTTTTAAAGCCCAACTTTTTGCATAAGAACATGAACATTTAACCCCATAATTATTCTTATCAAAATAATCAAAAGCCAGCTCTACCAATTTAGAAGCAATACCCTTTCCTCTCAAATCATCATCGACATATGTATGATAAATATCTGCCTCTTTACCATTTATTCTAAACTCTAAAACACCTTTTTCAGTATTATCTATCATATAAACAATTTTATTATCTAAAAACTTATACATTTCTATTCCTCCAATAACCAATCAATAATATTTTTATGAATAATACCATTTTGTGAATAATCTAATGTATCAGTTGAAATCACATATTTAGGATAATTATCTTCTATATTTTTATAAGCTCCAAACTCCCTTTCTTCTGTTTTCTCATTTTGAAGTGAATAAGTAACCTGATAATACTCTATCAAATTATGTTTTGTTGCCACAAAATCAATTTCTTTACCATTATTATTTCCAACACTTACATTATACCCCCTATAAATAAGTTCATTATAAACAATATTTTCTAAATAAGCGCCAAACTGTACTTTCTTATTAACATTCAAAATCTGACCCAACCCTAAATCAGTTCAAATTCCAAGTTAAACCATTATCTTCACTTATAAAATCTAACTTAACATCTTTATACCCATCTCTTTTATCATTTAAAGTATAGATAGAGCATTCTAAATGTAAAATATCTTCTTCAAAATATGGGAAATCTATGGTACTCATATATTCTACATCCTCATTTTTATAATTAATTTTAGAAACATCAAAAGTTTTTCCGCCATCAGTTGTTACATATAAATCTTTACTAGTCTTATTAAGCCAAATGTTACCACTTGAAATAATAAAACCTATATTTTCATCTAAAAATATAAACTTAGCCTCTTGACTAACTATAATAGAATCTGATATGCATTGAAAATTCTTCCCCTTATCAGTACTTTTATAAACACTAACCGCCATATTTTGTGGCATCACATCGTCAGTCTTTCTAATTCTAATAACTGTTTTTCCAAACTTAACTTCATATAAAACATTGTCATCAATAGCCTTGAAATCAATCTCTACATCATAATTACCATAGTCTTTTTCATCTATTACTTTACCATTATTATATGTTACATTCTTTTCAAATATCCTCTTGCCACTATCATCAAAATAAATCAAATGTATATCATTCATACCATCATATGTATAAGGATTATAATCACCTTGCCCATGAACTTTCTCATTCGTTCCCATTAAAAATAGTCCATAATAATCATAATAAGCAATATCAGTTTCCCCTAAACCTTGCACTACTACTGCCACATATTTTTTCCCATCAAGTGTTGTCACATACTCAGGACATAAGAAAAATGAAAATATATCCAAAAAAATTTTATAAAATAATAAACAAAATAATATAAATGAACCTATAAGCAATATAATTACAATTTTCACTACTTGAGATTCCTTAATCGCAATCTGAATAATTCCAGCAATTAAACTTAAAAGGAAAATAATCAAAATTAAAATAATAAACCATAATCTAAACCTAATATTAAATAAATATAAAATAAAAAGAATAAACAAAAATATAAATAAAAACAAAAAACTATAAGCAAATAAATCATTCTTTACTTTTAACAAAAACTTTTTCATATAATCATCACTTTAAAATAACCTCACTTACATATTTAGATAAATAGTTATCCTTTAAAATCAATTGTTTATCTTTAATTTTAAATATAGATTTATTAGGAATATCAAACGTATCATCTTTATCATTAAATTCTTCCCTATAATATATAAGCTCATCATCTTTTATCTCAAAACTTCCCATAGAAGTTTCAATCGCTTTATCATCCTTATCTGTAATCATTAATGTACCTTGAAATTTACTACCATCATCCTCCATTACAAAAGGAATAAATATGATATTTATATCGTCTGTATTCATAACTTTTGAAGTAAAACCACCTAATTTTTTATCATAATCTTTTATCCAAAATAAGTTACAATAATTACCATTTCTAACAGAATAAGAAATTGTATTATATAAAATATTACCCCTAACAGAATAATCAGTAATCGTCATATCTACACTCTCATCATAATAATAAACCGTATCATTACATGTCATAAATTCTAAAGTATTTAAAAAACTTTTCATTTCATTTTCTAAAACAGCTTTCCCTCTAAAACTTTTAAACGAATAATTATTTTCACTATTTTGCATATAAAATGAAAACTTAGGAACTCCCAAATTAATTAATTTGTTATCATAATGTGTATACTTCACATGTTTAACACTATAACCAAAAGAAACCATCTTAAATACAAATATTCCTAAAATTATAACACCAATAATTAAAAGCACTATTAACTTTCTTTTAAATTGATTTTTAATTTTTACTCTTTCTTTTTCAATGACTTCCAAAGCTAAACTTTTATCTTTTTTAGGTATTTGTAAAATACTATAAATATCAGTATCAAGTTCATCAGCGAGTTTTTCTAAAATAGTAATATCAGGTAAACTAACTCCTCTTTCCCATTTACTTACCGCCTTATCAGTCACAAAAAGTTTTTCGCCCAATTCCTTTTGAGTCAAACCTTTTTCTTTCCTACAGTGTGCAATAAACTTACCAATTTCATTATTATCCATAAATATCCCTCTAAAATAATCATACCACAAAATTAATAATTAAAACTCTACCATTAGTTTACTAAAATATTTTAAGCAAATTTTTTTCCATAAAATTCATTTTCTAACTAATAAACAAACACTTTCCACATGATAAGTCCATGGAAACATATCAAATAAAGTTACCTCTTTTACATCATATTTTTCCTCAAACAATTTTAAATCACGAGCTAAAGTCATTGGATCACATGAAACATAAACCACTCTATCTGGATTAATATTTAAAATATCACTAATACCTTTACTAGTTAAACCACTTCTAGGTGGATCAACCACAATATTATCAGCTTTCAAATCATAAACAATTTTACTAACATCACCACATATAAATCTAACATTAGAAATATTATTTAATTCTTTATTTAAAAAGGCACATCTAACCGCTTCTTCATTTATCTCAATACCAGTAACCTCATCAAAATATCTACTTAAAAATAAACTAATTGTTCCAGTTCCGCAGTATAAATCTAAAACACTTTTCCCACCATCTAAATACTCCAAAACCTTATTATAAAGTTTTAAAGCAACATCCATATTAACTTGAAAAAATGAATCTTTAGAAACATAAAATTTAAATTCACCTAACTTAGCTATCAAAAATTCCTTACCATAAACTAATTTATCATTAATATAAATTGAACTTACTAAAGGTTTTATTTTTTCTATATTCATATCACCTTTAATTATAAGCATTACTTCACCAAAATCTTTAATAACAATCTCTCTCACTTTACTTAAATCACTTTTTTTTAAAACCTTAATTATCTCATTACTTTTTTTACTTGCTATTTCACATCTATTAATTTCTATTAAATCGTTTGTTCCATTTTTAAAATAACCTATCTTACCATCTTTAACCTTCAAAGTTATTTTATTCCTGTAACCATAAATATTATCACTAGGAACAATTTCTTTAACAGCATAATCTATATTCCCATATCTTTTTAAAATATTCGTAACTTTACTCTTTTTAAAATCCAAAGTTTTAAAATAATCTAAACACTTTAAAGCACATCCACATTTTTCATATGGACATTTAGGCTCTATTCTATCATTAGATTTTTTAACAAACTGAACAACTTCACCAACCATATACTTTTTTTTATCTAAAATAATCTTAACTAAAGCTTCCTCATTTGGTAAAAAATTAGATACAAAAATAATCTTTCCAGAAACATAACCAATTCCTCTACCAAAATGATCTAATCTTTCACACTTAACTAAAACCTCTTCCATATTTATCCTCACTTTAATGCAATATAACATTTTTCTTTTAAAAACATCTTTATTTTACTTTCATCCTTGCCTTCATAATATGAAATTAATAACTTTTTATATTCATCAGTTAAATCAGCTGGGATCGCAATTATTCCTAAACCATGTGAAATCAAATAGTGATTTGCAAACAAAACTGCTGTTCTTTTATTACCATCAATAAATATTTGTCTTTTCATCACATATAAAAGTAGTTCGGTAGCCTTATCCACTTCACTTAAATCACTATTTACTAACTCATCTATCTCACTTATTATCTCACTTTCTATAGGAATACTAAAAGACCATGTTGTTCCACCTATTCTAACTGGTGTACTTCTTACCACACCCGCATTATAATAAAATCCTTCTATAACTAATTTATTAATCTGTGAAAGTAAAGAAAAATTATCTGGAGATAAAACTACATTTTCATTTAAAATAAACTCCCAGGCATGTTTTAGATTAATTATTTTCATAATATCATCTGAAGTCATATTATTTACTTTACCACCTTCAATAATATTTTCAGTATCCACAAAAGTTGTCGCAACTCCTTCTAATATTGCTTGATCATAAATTGTCATCGCCATATTTCTTTTTGCAAAATCAATATTTAATTTAACTTTATCGCTTAATCCTGGAAAACTATATCCTAATTCCTTTAACTTTTTCTCTAAAGCTTTAATTTCTTTCTTTATCTTTTTTACTTCTGCATTATTATTCAAAATCAAATTATATAATTCATCCGTATATTCACCCGCATACTTCGTAGTTAGCACGCCACCATCTCTATAATGTACATAAATATACTTCTTCCCACCTTTTTCTCTTATCTCAGCAGAGCCATAAATCATCAAATTCAATTTTTCTTCTAATTTTTGTTTACTTGTTAAAACATTTATAAATTCAAAATCATTTTTCATATTACCAAATCCTTTTATTATATTATACCATCTCAAATAAAAGTGTGAAACATTTTTGCTAAAAAAAATAAAAAAAGTTTCACACTACAAATAAATTAAACTGTATTTTCAAAAATTATAACATAAACTAAAGTATTTTTGTCCATAATATAAAAGAAAGCAGGGATATTATGGAAAAAATTGAAAAAGGTGCAAAAAAGGTAATTGAAAAAATAAAAAAACTATACGGAAATAGTCCCGATGTCAACACTAGACTTATAAATATTAAAGGAACAAATATCGGTATTATTTTTCTAGAAAGTTCATCACAAGCCAGCACAATCAGTGACTTTATTATCAAAGGAACACTTTATACAAAAATAAATAAAAATCTTTTCCAAAATATTTTTGATGCCCTAAAAAATAGCTTATTCAATAGTCAGTTATTTACCATAAATGATTACACTCAGTTTCCCTATTTCTTATCAAGTGGTTTTACAATTATTGTTGTTGACGGATTTAGTGAAGCAATCATTATGGAAACAAGAGCCCAGCTAGATAGAGGTGTCACCGAATCCACAAGTGAACCAATACTAAGAGGTTCCAAAGATAGTTTCACCGAAAGTCATTCAAAAAACTTAGGATTAATAAGAAAAAGAATAAAAGATTCAAACCTATGGTTCGATGAAATAAAATTAGGTAGGAGAACCCAAACCAGAATTAGTATAGCTTATATAAATGGTATCACTGACCAAAAAAAATTAAAAGAAATTAAAAAAAGATTAAAAAAAATAGACATTGATGGTGTTTTAGATAGCGGTAACATCAAAGACTATTTAATCTCAAAAAAATCCGTTTTTCCTCAAATTCAAAGTACTGAAAGACCCGATGTTGTATCACAAGCTTTACTATCTGGCAAAATAGTTATTTTTGTTGAAAACTGTCCTTTCACCTTAATCTTACCAAACGTTCTTATCGATTATCTTCATACATCAGAAGATCAAAACCAAAAATCATCAAATATTACTTTTACCAGAATTTTAAGAATTATTGCTTTAATCATAACCATATTTACCCCTGCTATATATATAGCAATAACCACATATGACCAAAACACTATACCGGATAAACTTTTAATATCTTTAGCTATTCAAAGAGAAGGAGTCCCCTTCCCAACAACCTTTGAAATAATTTTACTCACAACAATCTTTGAAATATTAAGAGAAAGTGATTTAAGAAGTCCAAGCAGTATGTCAGCTGCTATGAGTATTGTTGGTGCTTTAGTTTTAGGGCAGGCCGCTGTAGATGCTGGAATTGTCTCTCCAATAACCGTTATAGTTGTTGCCTTTACATCTATATGTAGTTTAATCTTTACTGATATTGATTTCATGAATGGTATTAGATCATGGCGTTTTATTTTCATATTAGCCGCTAGTATTCTAGGCATAATTGGTATCCTATCATTCGCTATTATTTGGCTTGTAAAACTATCATCATTAGAAAACTTAGAAACAAGTTATCTTGCACCTTTTGCTCCATTTTCTAAAAATGATCAAGCAAACGCCATATATAAAGCTCCTGAAGAAAAAATTATAACTAGACCTGACTATGTAAGCACCATAAACCCTCATAGACAAAGGAGGACAAAATGAAAAAACTAGCACTTATTCTAACAATCCTTATTATCACCATAACCTTAACTGGATGTGCAGGCTATGAAGAGTTAAATAACCTATCAATTGTTACAGCTGTCGCTTTTGATAAAACAGATGATGAATATGAATTAAGTTTTTTAATTGCCAACTCTCCTAAAGCCCAAACATCTGCCAAAGAAGGAGAAGCCAAAACAACCGTTTACACAGGTAAAGGAAAAACTATTGCCGAAGCCTCAAAAGACATTGAACAAATTGTACCTAAACAAGTATATTTAGGCCATATAAATGTCGTTGTTATATCCGAAGATATTGCTAAAGATGGATTTTTAAAAATAGCCGATTGGTTACTTAGAAATCCCCAAACTAGAAAAAAGTTTTACTTACTCCAAGCTAAAGATGAAAAAGCAAAAAACATCTTAAAAATAGTCTCCCCCTTAGAATCATTTCCTTCCCAAAGTATAGCAACCTTAATTGAATCCAACTCTGAAACAAAATCCATTGCTACATCTATAACCTACAGTAATTTTATAAGTCAAATATTAGAAAAAGGCTATGATCCAGTTCTACCTTCTATAACCATAAATGGCAGTGTCAAAGAAGGAAGTAATGAAAAAAATCTAGAAACAACTGAACCAGAATCATATTTAATGTTAGGTCCTCTTGCTATTTATAAAGGTGATAAATTAAAAGGTTTTTCCACAGAAGAAGAAAGCTGGGCCATCAATGTCTTAAAAGGTGATTCCAAAGAAATAAATTATAATGTTAAATACCAAAATGAAGATATTAGTATTGAAACAAGCTCATTAAAATCAACCATAAAAATATTAGATGAAAAAAACATTGAAATAACAATTAGCGGAGTTGGTGATATTTATAACATCAATAATAAAATAGATATCCAAAATTATAAAGAAATAAACAAAATAGAAAAAGCTTGGAGCTCATCATTAAAAAAAGATTTAACTAAAGTTATAAAAAAAGTCCAAAGTAAATGGCAAGCTGATATCTTTGGTTTTGGTAACCTAATATATAAAAATGATCCAAAAACATGGAAAAAACTAGAAAAAAATTGGAATTCTAAATACTTTCCAAACTTAAATATCAAAGTAAAAACAGACTTAAAAATAGATGCAACTGGCTCTTTAATTAACACAATAAAGGAGGATAAATAATGAAAAAAATAACCTCATTAGAATATAATACACTTTTATGGTTTTTAACCAGAGCCACCTTTATTGAAATAACAGCTGAAATACTACTAAATACCGCTCACCAAGACTCTTGGATAAGCATACTTATTGCCATAATCATAGGATTTTTTCCAGTAGCTATATACTCCTATTTAAAAAATAAATTTCCAGACAAAAACATTATTCAAATCAATAAAGAACTTTTAGGAAAATTTGGTACCTTCTTAAATCTAATCTTAATCGCTGGAACATTAATTTTTGGTATATGTAGTTTTTGGATAGTCGTTCACTTCATCGACTCACAATACTTGTATCGGACACCAACCATTATAATTATTATTATCCTAATACTTCCTGTCATTTATACAATAACTAAAAATTTTCATGTTTTCGGTAAAGTAAGCCTTATTATGTTTTATATTTCCTTATTCTTCATTCTAGTCATTTTATCTGGACTTGTTGGAAACATCGATTTAAACAATATCAAGCCAATTTTAAACAATAGTCCAAATAATATCTTGTATGGAACTTTTTGTTTTATCGGTTTCAATATCATACCACTATTTCTTTTAAACATCATCCCTAAAAACAATATAAAAGGATACTCACCTAAAAAAAGTTTTATATTTTATCTAATAAGTGGCCTTTCACTTTTAAATGTTATGCTTTTAACTATAAGTATATTTGGCATTCACTTATCGGAATTATATAACTACCCTAGTTTCCACCTTCTAAAAAGAGTAAGCATTTTAGACATAATTGATAGAGTTGAAAGTATCCTATCACTAGAATGGTTTCTCGCATTATTTGTTCAAATAATGATATCCCTATTTTTCATCAAAGAAGCCCTTAAAGAAACCTTTAAAATCAAAGAAAAAACAAACAATATTATTATGACTATCGTTTGTTTAACCTTCGCATTTTTAACAAATATTATATTTATAACTAAGGGCACAGAAATAGCCTATTTTGAAAATATATTAATATACATACTTTATATAACTGGCTTAATCATCCCTTTAATAACCTTTTTTAAAAGTTTAAAAAAGACCTAACTTTTGAACAACCAAAACTCCAATAACAGCAATAATTCCTAAAATAAGAATTGTTACAAAAATAGTTTTTAAAACATTTCCTCTCTTCTCATCTTCTCCATAAGGAGCAAAATCCTTTTTTCTAAGTTTCAAATCAGATGTAAAGAACGAATTATCCATAGTTTGTTCTTTTTTATCATACTGATTAGTTTTAATAAATTCTTTTATATCATCAATTTTGCCAACTTGGGTATTTTCATTATGTCCTTGCAAATCACTAAACATATCTATAGCCAAATCCACATCATCTAATTTGTTAAGCATATTAGTATTTGAAATCGTTTGAACCATATCATCGTCATCATTATAATTATGTCTATTTGTTTGCCTCTTTAAATCCAAATTTTTTAAAACATCATAACTACTTTTTCTTAAAACCCGCTCTTTATCATCTGGTTCCTTATTTTTCTTAGCCTTCGTTAAAACATCCATAATATCATAAGTACGTTCATCATCCCTATATTTTTTAGGACTAGTTGACAATTCTGGAACTTTATTTTCCTCAGACATAAGTCTTCGATATCTTCTTTCAGCTTGATATTTTTCTCTATTATCAAGCATTTGTTTAACCTTCGTAATATCTATCTCATTAGTATTATCAATAGAAGCGATACCCTCAATATTACTATATTTACCATATGAATAAATACTATTATAAAGTCGTGTGTTCCGTTTTGTTCTAGAATTACCTTGAACTTCTTTTTTGTAATACCTTTCCATCCTTGATGCCACCCAAACCACCTCTTATTATTAATAATATCATATTTTGTCATATTTTAAAAGTAACCCTTGCTTTTTTTAATAGTTTTATTTATAATTTTTATGGAGGTATCAAAAATGGCAAAAGTAACCGTAAACAAAGACAAATGCATTGGCTGTGGCGCCTGTACAGCTACTTGTCCAGAAGTCTTTGAATTTGATGATGATGGACTAGCAAAAGCAGTCAAAAACGAAATTAATGACGATGTAAAAATGGCTGCCGAAGGTTGCCCAACCGAAGCTATTGAAATAGAAGAAAACTAATTTTAAGTTTTCTTTTTCATATACTATTAAATGAGAAGAGAATATGAGACTATCAATAATTAATTTTAACATTTAAAACAAAGTTATAAATAAAAATTAAAAAGTAGCTATTTTTTAGCTACTGCATATAATGTTTTCACTTCTTTTATATTCAAATGTCTATACTCACCAGATTTTAACCCATCCAAAGTAAGTCCCGCAAACTTCTCTCTTTTAAGTTTAGAAACTTTATAGCCAATTGCTTCAAACATTTTCTTAACCTGGTGATTTCTTCCCTCATAAATCGTAAGTTCTATCAAAGAACTTTTTTTCTTTTTATCTATTTTTTTAATTTTAACTCTCGCCTTACCCGTCTTTCTACCATCAATAATAACACCCCTACTCAAACTTTTAACTAAATTAGGATCAACCACCGCATCTATTTTAACTACATAAACCTTCTCTACTTCATGTGATGGATGAATAAGTAAATTCGTAAGCTCTCCATCATTCGTAAGTAGAATAATACCACTAGTATCATAATCTAATCTTCCAACTGGGTATAATCTATTTTCACTTCCCACTATATCGATGACTGTTTTACGTCCTTTATCATCATGTGCACTTGAAACTACTCCCCTAGGTTTATAAAGCAAAACATATTCTTTAGGCTCTAATTTTAAAGTAACACCATTAATTATAATAGTATCACCATAACTCGCTTTACTTCCTAAAGAAGTCACAACATCGCCATTTACTTTTACTTTACCCGCACTAATTAATTCTTCTGCTTTCCTTCTTGAACAATATCCACTATTCGCAATAATCTTTTGTAACCTTTCCATCAAAATCACCTATAAAAATTATACATAATAACCTCTAAAAAAACAAGGGAACAATAATTAAAGAAAGCAAAACCATAAATAAATCAGTAAGTAACCCAACCCATAAAGCATATCTAATTTTTTTAATACCAATTGTTCCAAAATAAAGCGTTATCACATATATTGTCGTATCACTAGACCCTTGAATAACTGAAGCCAAAACACTTATAAAACTATCAGGACCATATAACTTATACAAATCATTAAGCAAAGCCAGTCCAAAACTACCAGAAAGAGGCCTCATAATAGCTACTGGCAATACTTCAGCAGGAATATGGACAAGCATCAAAAAAGGTTTTAAAAAATCAAAAAAATAATCAATAATTCCACTATTCAAAAAAATATTTACCCCAAATATCATTGCCAAAAGTGAAAAAAACATCGAACACACCATAGGAAGTCCCTCTTTAGCCCCACTTACAAAACTATCATAAACATTTACTTTCTTATAAGATCCATAAATTATAACCACCAAAACTATAATCGGAATAAATAAATTAGAAATAAGTTTCACTTATGATTCCTCCTACTCAATATCCTATCAATAAATAAGCCAAATAAAAGTGATAAAAAACTAATAATTAAACAAGGTACTGCAATAAAAGAAGGATCATCACTACCATAAAGTATTCTAAGCGAAATAATCGTCGTTGGAATTATACAAAGACCACATGTATTAATCACTAAAAAAGTAATCATACTCCGGCTAGCAACTTCTTTATTTTTATTTAATTTTTGTAGTGATTCCATCGCCTTTAAACCAAACGGTGTAGCCGCATTACCAAGTCCAAACATATTTGATAGTATATTTGATGAAATAAAACCAAAAGCCTCATGATCTCTAGGTATTTCAGGGAAAATTCTGTGTAAAAGCGGATAAATAAATTTAGAAAGTTTTAAAAGTAAGCCTGATTCTTTCGCAATATTCATAATTCCAAGCCAAAGTGACATAAGTGGAAAAATCTGCATAACAAGTTCTAAAGTTGCCTTACCACTAGATAATATTTGCGTATTTAAAACATCACTTTTACCGGTTAAAAGCAAACACGAAGAGCCTAAAACAATAAGTCCAATCCATAATTTATTAATCATTCTTAAACCAACTTAAAATCTTATCTAAAAAATTAGATTTCACTTGAACTTTTTTAACATAAATATTCTCTTCATGTACTACCTCATCTCCTAAAAAAAATTTCACAACCCCAACTTTATCACCAGATTTATACTTTCTTTTTTTGGTAACCTCATATTTAAGCCTAACAATATCTTTTTCATTTTCTCTAAGTAAATAATTAAAATCATTTTTTAAATAAAGTTTATCTTTCTCATAATAATTTTCACCTATTATATTAATTTCACCCTTATTTAAAATCCTATATGATCCATATTCATTAAAAGCTTCATCATATAAACCCCTATGATCGTCCCAGTCATCACCATCATTAATTGTTACCACAGTCAAATTCATACCATCTTTACTTGCACTTGTTACTAAAGTCCTTTTGGCAATTTTTGTAAACCCTGTTTTACCACCTGTCGTATACTTATAACTAGACAAAAGTTTATTTTTATTGTGCCATTTATAAACATTCTTATTAGTTTTTAATGTATAATCTTTAGTTCCTGTAATCTTTCTAAACTCCTTATTTTGCATTGCATAACTCATAAGTAAAGCCATATCATAAGCTGAAGAAAAATTTCCCTTTTCTTCATCTAATCCACTAGGATTATTAAATGTTGTATCCTTCATACCAAGAACTTTAGCTTTATCATTCATTATCGATACAAACTTTTTCGTATCACCCGCTACTGCCACCGAAATAGCTAAAGCTGCGTCATTACCACTTCTAAGCATAAGTCCATAAAGTAAATCCTTTATTTTCATTTTCTCACCTATTTGTATATAAACTCCTGAACCATAAGCCTTTAAAATTTCATCACCAATTGTCACTTGCTTTTCAATATCACTATTTTCAATTGCCACCACAGCTGTCATAATTTTAGAAATAGATGCCACACTTTGAACATAATGAACATCCTTACCATAAAGTACCCGGCCACTATCCATATCCATTAAAATAGCCGACCTCGCACTTGTTCCATAGGCAAAAACTTTAAAAGGTAAAAATAAAAAGAGTATCAAAATGATTTTCTTCATATATACCACCTAAAAAATTATATACAAAAAAAAGGACAAATATGTCCATTTACTTACTCATAGCATCTAAAATATCAAATGTTTTAATCTCGTTTTTCTTTAAAACTGGTAAATCAGCCCTTAAATCAGTTGCAACTATTTTAAAATCCGCCTGCATTTTATCCATGTCGCTTCCATTTAAATCTTTACTATCTTTTAAATCACAAACATCTAATATTTCTTTGCCATATTTCTTTACTAAACTATCTACATCACGAGTTCCAATTACCATATAAATATTTCTATAAATAGAAGCTAAAAACATTTCTTTAAAATTATTCATCTTACTAATCATATCAAAATTATCTAAAATAAAATACCAACTCTGATTTTTACATAACTGATAAGCTTCAGCAAGAATCATTTTTACTAGTTCATTATCACTATCTTCCATTTTTGGAACTAAAAATAAAGCACACTTTTTATTAATAACAGTTCTTTCAGACGTAATAAAGAAATCACTTAATTTAAATTCTTCTGTACTAATTACATTTAATTTATTTTCATAATTTACGAGTTTATTAATATACAACCTTGTAACAGATATAATACTTGCCCTTGTCTCATAAGGAGCAGACAAAATTGATACTAAATCACGGTATGCAGCATCACCACTATTTTTCAAAAGAAAATCACTAATTTCTTTAATATTTTCCTCGTCTAAAGTATCCAAAAACCTAGAAACACTTAAAAAATTAATCTCTTCTTCTTTTGCAAGTTCAAATAATTTTAAAATATAACCTCTAATTAAAGAAATAGCTGAATTAGTCCAAAAAGGATCACCATTAACATCACTTGGAAAAATAGCACTTACAATCTCACTAACTATTTCATAAGCTTTATCCTTATCCCCTTCCTTATAATATTTATAAGGTACTGAAAGCACATTAACACTATCACTATACATCGGTGTATCAAAATTTAAAACCTTAATTTCATACCCTTCTTCTTTAAGTTTTTCAGCATAATTTCCATAATATTCATATTTTTTATCAATAAACAATAAACTTCTATTTTCTTTGATTAAATCATCAACCATTGGCATAATAATACCTGATGTTTTACCACTTTTATATCCTCCATTTACAATTAAATTTTTAATAATCATTTTTTTCCCTCCTTCATTAAAGTTAACACTTTACCTTTAAATTTCTTTCTTAAAATCGTAATCTTATCATATTGTTCTTGAAGCCTTTCCATCTCTTCAGAAATTTGCTGTTGTTTTCGAAGTAAAAATTGATTTGTACCATCATCATCATTATCAAAATCATTTATAAATCTTTTATAATCGATGATTTCCTGTAAAGTAAAACCAACTTCTTTTAACAATGTAATAAACTGAGCTTCTATCACATTATCTTCAGTATAATATCTATAACTAGTAAATTTATCCACAATTTCTGGTTTAAGTAATCCAATCTCATCATAATATCTTAAAGTTCTAATAGGAATATTTACTAAATTAGAAAAATCACCGATTTTGTAAACCACACTCTCACCGCCTTTCATACACATTATAACCTTACAGTAAACTGGAGAGTCAAGTTGAAATTAACACTAACTTAATATTTTACAAATAAATACAACAACAATAGAAAAAATAACAATTAAACCTATCTCAATTGGTAAAAAACTACCACATTTTTTTTCTAAATGCAAAATCTTTTCCCTATTTTTAATATTATTGCAATTTTTACCAATTATTATTTCAGCACTCGCAACATAATTATCTATATCATCTTTATAAATACTTTTATAAGTTTCCTTATCATAACCCACATACTTCTTATTTGGCAATAACGGTGCATATAATTGTAATAATTTAAATCTAATTAATAACGAACCAAACATAAAAGAAAATATCACAAGAGCAATTGGATATAAAATATAAACTGTTTCATATAACATCTTCACTGTTGGTACAAAAATTAGCAGTGTTAAAATTATAATACTAGGAATAAATCCAACCGAAAAACAAATCATATTTATAATACTACTTCTCTTTTTTATAACTCTATCATAACGTTCAGGCGCACTCAAAATTTGATCTTTTATAAACTGATATACA
This sequence comes from uncultured Bacilli bacterium, assembly GCA_944358535.1. Taxonomy (GTDB): domain Bacteria; phylum Bacillota_I; class Bacilli_A; order RF39; family UBA660; genus Coprosoma. Next base: position 33,896 of record CALVRH010000011.1, read on the forward strand.
TCATATATTTTATCATTATCACTACTTATATTAAGATTAATATTCATACTATTTTCATAAACAAACAAAACAATACTATCGCTAATTACTTTTATCTGTCCATCTTGCTTTTTTATATAATAACAGCTAAAACTAATCACCATTGAACTAATTTCATTTAAACGACTATTAAATATCGCTACAATATCCCTATATTTATCACAAGTAACCCTCGTATTGTTTGAAAAAGAAAATGTACATCTAACACCACCATTAAAATCTTTTATTGTCCAAACTTGATCCGTATAATTACGATTGGCATTCTCTAATTTTTCTTTTTGACAAATTTTATTTAATTCCAATATTTTTTCATTCATTTTTTCTAAAATATCATACAACACATCATTAGAAATAACCTTATTACAAACATCTAACTTATCGTTATACATATCATCACCTATAAACTCCCAAAAAAATATTTACTTATACAAAAAAAGTATAACATATTAAAGTTTAAAATTTCAATAAAATATATTTACCTTAAAATAACTTTACGTAAAGGTAAAATACAAAAAATATTGCCATGTATCAAACATAACAATATTATATATAATTTTATCTATTATCATTATTTGTATTATTATCATTAGCTGTATTATTATCAGTCATATCATCTGTTGCATCATCCACTATATCACCAATAATACCATTATTATTATCAGTATCATTAGTTGTATTATCACTAGTATCATTAGGAACAGTAGTATTAACATCAGTAACTCCATACATACCACTTAGTTTTCTTAAATCATCATCACTTAAATTTTCAATTTTCCACTCTTCATTTTCTTTAGTCAAATGAAAAGTAATTGTATAAGTTTCAGTATCAGTTACTTCCTTTAATCTATCAAGTCTATATTTGGCAAATGTATTTTCATCATTAAATTCATCTGAATTATCTATACGATATTGATTAGCTTCATTAATCGCATTCGCATAATTTCTTACCGTAATTTCTGCATCTACAGTTGCTGTATCGCCATCTATCATTTCGTCTTTTATTTCATACTGCATATCTTGATAATGCTTTTTCATAAAATCGCTATAATCAGTTCGTTCATCTGAAGTAAGAGTTGTATCATTTGTAAGTACATTATCCAAATCACTAACTACATCATCGTCATTAGTTTGATATTTATTTAAATACTCTTCAACTTTCTTAGTTGGCGTATTACCCATATTAGCGCTGCAGCTACAACCAGTAAGCAAAACTATTGCCATTAAACAATATAATACTTTTTTCATAACTTCCCTCCTCACTATATATTGTGGAAAGTTATAAAAAATTTATACCATTTTTTTATGATTAAAATTACTCAAAGTATTTAAACTCATTCCCATATCTTCAAGTTCTTCCTCTGTATAAGATAATTTAAATAAAGATTTTTTAAAAGATTTAATATATACACTTCCTGCCATTTCTAAATCAGAATTAAAATAATTAACACTACCAGTCTTTGTTTTATAAAATAAATCACCATAAACCTTCGCATTATTTTCCGTTAATTCAATATAACCTGCTTTAAGTAACTTTTTAACCACACTTTGAACATTATCATCAGCTCTTAAAGCAAAATATCCTAAATCAGGAGTTTTTACTACTATTCCATTAATAACTTTAAAATTATTTTCCGCACACTTACTAACATCAAAAAATTGATTATAAGTTGGATCTATAATATAACTCTTATTGTCATCATCCAAATTAAAATCTGCTATTAAAAAACTATGTCCTAAAATATCACTAGTAATTGCTTTTCCAGTTTCAACCGGCTTATAAGAAATTTTTAACTTTTCAAAATATCTAGCAATAATAGATTGAGCCAAATCACACATAAAATTAAAATTATAACTATTTATATCCTTTTGTCTATTTAATGCAAGTATTTTCCTAGTTTGATAAACTACATAATTTAAATAATAATCAACCTCATTTTGAGATAATTTTTCTCCATTAAAACATTTATACTCTATATTAGCTATTATATCCAAATCCACATTTTCCATCACATTAATTTTAACATCAAATACTTGATTCATAATATTCGCCTCTTTATAATTTTTAATCTTTTAATAATATCTTCTCAATTTCGTTCCAACCATTACGCCAATCATATCCAGCTCTAAGCACACCTTTTTGCTTTAATTCTTCATCAGTCACATTCTTATTATGATATGACGGAAATAAAATTTTAATTTCTATTTCATCATCCAAATTAGATAACCTATCATCAATTTGAATATCCGCCTTAAATAAATTTTTTGTATTTGTAAAAATAAAATATTCAGGATTTAAAAAAGAAAAATTTTTAATTAAAAAATTATATTTATCCATAAATATTTTTCCTGAACCTTCAACATTTAAACCATTCACACATGCCGAACATATATAAATATCATATACTTCATTTAATCTTTTAATCACTTCAGTTGCTCCAGGCAAAATATAAGTATTTTCATATAAATTTCTATTATTTACAAACTCTTTAAATTCTTCTATTTTCTCTTTAGGGATAGCTTTTCTATCAATATAATAATCCGTAAAATCATCTATTTCATAATTTGTTCCAAGAAACTCATTAACAGCTGACAAAAAACCAGAAGAACAAATCACCTCATCAACATCTAATAATATTTTTTTTCTTACCATAAAATAACACACCCAATCATATTTTTCTAAAATATCAAGTATTTTACTCTACTAAATTTTCTAACATTATTATACAATATTTTTAAACTTTTTTTCAAAATAAAATTAAACTGTATTTTAACGTTAATATAAAAGTACAAAACAAAGAATATTATCAATGTATTCGACAGCTTTTCGACCATGCAATTTAAAATTAAAAAAAACGAACTATCTCTAGTTCGAGTAATTATCAATTTGGTGCCACCGGGAAAGTTATCTACAACTTTTACCAAAGGTAATTGACATATAAATCAATCACTATATACATTTTAACACAAATACGCTTTAAAATAAATAATTATAAATTTTATTGTAATTAGTTAGTTTCTTTCAATTTTCCTAATACAATGACTAGTCTTTAGCCTCTGTTTCATTTAATACTTTTTCAACTTCACTAATTAATTGCTCTTTATTAGGAATATAATAAGTATAAGTAGAAGCAAAAATATTATTAGATAAACCACCTAAAGCATATTCCATAGCTACTTCTTTTTTACTCTTACAAAGAATAATTCCTATTGGTTTATTATCATATTCATCATTTACTTCAGCATTATAGTAATTTAAATACATATTCATTTGTCCTGCGTATTCTGGTTTCATAGTCCCAATTTTTAAATCTATTAAAACATAACATTTTAAGATTTTATTATAGAAAACCATATCTACATAATAGTGAGTATTCCCCAAAGTTACTCTTTGTTGTGTTCCCACAAACATAAATCCTTTACCTAATTCAAGTAAAAATTCTTCCATATGATGAACTAATTTTCTTTCTAAATCTTTCTCCAAAATAGGTTTTGGTTCTTTAATATCTAAAAATTCAAAAACATATGGTTCTTTTAAAATATCATCTGGTTTGGCTAATGTTTGTCCAACTTTTGATAATTCATATACTTTTTCCTTATTACTTTTTCCCTCAGATAATAATAATCTTTCATATAATGAGGTTTCTAATTGTCTTTTTAACTCTCTAACACTCCAATTTGAATTAACGCATTCTTTTTCATAAAAACTTCTTTCATCATCGTTCTCAATACTTAATAATTCACAATAATGTGACCAGCTCAATTTAACAGACAGTGTCTGTTGTTTTGGGTATTTAAGATAAAATCTACGCATATATTGTAGATTTGATACCGAAAAACCAGAGCCTAAAATTTTTCTTAATTCTTTTGAAAGCTCCTTTAAGACTTGTTTACCATATTCAGCTTTAATATTTCCATTTTGCTCGTTCTCAACAATAATTCTACCAACATTCCAATAAGCTAGTAACATTGTATTATTTACTTCATAAGCAATTTTATTTCTACTACTAATAATTATATCTTTAATTTCTTCAATCATTTGTATATTATTTTTTTCTAACATAATGGCTCCTTTCCAAATTCTTCAACCACATCTGAAAATCTTAAAAACCTTAATATTATTTTACCATATAATTTACTAATAAACAGATGTTATTTATATTTATAAATTAAAATTATCAATGTATTCAGACACTTTTCGACCATGCGATTTAAAATTTTAAAAAAACGAACTATCTCTAGTTCGAGTAATTATCAATTTGGTGCCATTGGGCAAGTTATCTACAACTAATTGATAATTTGATATATAAAATCAATCTGATTTCATTTTAACACATAATATGTATTTTTACCAGTACCATTTTGAATTAAAATATTATCATTTATCATTTTATTTAAAATATCATTAGCTCTAGTTTTTGAAACATCTAATAAAGATTCTACAATTAATCTATTTATTTTATTATTTTTCTTTAAATATTCAATAATTTGTTCTTCTTGAGTTAAATTTGTAGGTAATATTTTTATATTATTTTTATCTACATAATTAACATTATATAAAGTTACTTTAAATGTATTTTGGGTATTTGATATTAATGGCTCCTTATCATATTCTTTATAAGATTCTATGATTCTTCCAATACCAGTACCAAAACTTTCAACATATTTTAATCTATAAAATATATTAGCTAAATTGGGATTTCTAGATTCAGATACACCATTGTATAAATCTTCCATATTAATTCCTTTGACTAGGCCTCCCAAAGAAGTGATTTCAAAACGGTCATCAAATAATGATACTAATATACTCCCAGTAAAATTATAATCTCTATGTATAACTGCATTTAATAATGATTCTCTAAGTGCATATTCTGGATAATCTTTAGTGTCAATTCTTTCAAGCCCAACAATTTTACCTTTTGTTTTATTATATAAATCAAGATATTCAAATGTATCATTTACTTGTTTTAAAACAGAACCAGTAAACTCTTTTCTATCTCTAAATTCTAATTTGCTATTTCCATTAAAAATTGCACATTTTATTGAATAAGGACACTCATCTGATAAAAGCAAACCTAAATTTGTGTATTCATCATTTAAGTTTATAATATTTAATGTTTTAAACTTGCTATTATCAATTTCAATATTATGGTTTTTAAAAATATTTTTTAAATATTCAAAATGTAAATCTTGTACTTTTGAAACATTATTTTCAAAAGTATTACTATTGCTTTCTATTAACAGTCTTTTTATAACTTCTTCATTTGCTTGAACTGATACATTACCATGTCTTAAATAAACTCCTGATGATTTTAATCCTTTATCAGATAGATAGTATGGCTTATTTGGAGCTTCACTGACTTTAACTATGATTATATCCTTATTTTCAACTCTTTCAATATATATTTTTGTATAAAGTGTCAAATCGGATTTAATTCCTTCACGAATCATTCCACTTAATGCTTCTAAATCCTTTTCAGCTCGTTTTAAACCAATAATTTTTCCATTATCATCTATACCAATATAAATAGTTCCATCATTTGTATTTGCAAAAGCAACAATTTCTTTTTTTATATCTTTTGTAAGTTCAACTTTTAATTCTGTTTCTTGATCTTCTTTATACATTTTCATCACCTAATATTATTATATACAAATCCCAAAATATTATCAATCTATTCGACCACTTTTCGACCACTTTTCGACCACGAAATAAAAAAAACTATTTCTAGTTTGAGTGATTATCAATACTGTACCTCTCGGGAGAACGTACAACAACTTTTAGCACAAAACTAATAGTTAGTAATAAACTTAACTCATATCATTATATCAAGTTTTAAAAATATTACAAGTTTTCTTTAATCCAATCATCAAAATCAGTATTTATTATATTAGCATAATATGTAGAAGAATTTATGTCATAATCGTATTTTTGAGTAAACCAGCTACGAGCTTCTGAATTTGATTCTTCTAACTTTTCAATAAAATTATTATAAGCTAAACTACTTACTCCAATTATTCCATTACCATTTCGTCCTGCTTTGTCCGCAAGTACACAAGCATCTATTACTGCTTTACCAATCCAAATTCTATCATTTATACCTGTTCCTTTTTTCCCAGCTTTTACAATTAAATCTTCTCCAACTCCAATACCAATGCCAACATTTATATTAGGAAAACCCTTTTTAGAAAATAATTTGTTTAACATATTAATAAAACAATTAATATATGAAGAAAGAGCCAATAATTCCAGTATATCCGATTGATATGGAGTCGAAAACACTCCATAAACGCAATCTCCTCTAACTCCAATTTGACGAGCATTGTTGGTACTATTCATAATTGAAATAATTTCAGAAGTAAAACTTCTTAACACTTTTGCTACAACTATATCTTTTTCACCTTCGATTAATTTTTTTGAACCAACTATATCAACAAAAATAGATCCAATCCAACTTCTTATGCCATTATCGTATGTAAAATTATTATCATCCTTTGGAATATTTTTGTTTTGTATTTCCGTATTATTATTCAAAATTTCTTCTATCTTCTTTTTTCCTTTTTTGTAATCATAATACATATTATCTAACTCCTCATAAATATATCAAAATTCCTATACAATACAAAATTAATGTGCTAATAAATCCTCCTATGAAACATTTTATCCCTTTAGTAAAATTTATATATTTTTTTTTACAAATAATAGAATTTTGATAAACCTGATTCAGCAAATCATCAATAAAACTTTCTTCATTGATTTCTAATAAATCCTCTTTATATTCTTTCAAGCTTGAATATTGAGCTATGCTTCCAAAGTACATATACGATTTTGTTTTATTAGTTTTCATTTTTAACGTAGGAATTAAGACTTTTATTAAAGCATATAGGCCATAAACGCAAATACCTATCGAGCTTAGAAAGAAAAGCAAATAAAGAATGTCACTAAAATTAATATTCAAGAAAACTTCTTTTATAATTTTCATTATATAGTAAGTTAAACTCCCATTTGTAAAAACAATTGTCAAAAGGATACCTACAAGACCTAATATAATAGAAGCCTTACTATCTGAATTATTAATCCACTGATTAATTATGTCTAAATTTTTGTATAAATCCTCTTTTGTAATTTTATTTTTCATATTTCCTCCATCAAAAAACAGTATAATCATAACATTATACTGAAGTCTATTCTAATTATAGCACTTTTTAATTTTAATTGAAATGCAATAACATAAATTTTGTTAAAAAGGAAAGTCATCACTTCCATTTTCAAATAAAAAAAACTAGACGGTACTTCTAGTTAACATTTATTACTCTCGAATAAAAAGTTCGAGTAACTATCAATATGGTGGAGCCGAGGAGATTTGAACTCCTGTCCAAAAACACTTTCAAATAAACATCTACAAGTTTAGTTAGTTAAAAACTGTCCTAGTAAAGATTAGTAACTAACAACTACGTTTGCTAGTAAGCCTATAAAATTCATCACTATCTTTAGGCTAAATAGCGATATAACTTTCTAAAAGCGAACCCTTAAAATTCTCCGAAAGTAAAAGAATTAAAAGAGTGTACCTTACCAATCTTAGGCAAATGCTGGTACGTAATTATTTCTGTTTCCAGTTATATTTAAGTTTGGACTTAACGTGTCCCTCCGACTTGCCATTTATTCTTCCGTATTCCTGTCGAAACCAAAAAAACGGCCCCAATTTATAAAGCTCTTATATTATAACACATAAAAGCCTTTTTTCAAAATTTATTTTTTTAATCTTGCCCTAATACTTCTTTCAATATCTCCCCGAGTTTTACAATTGACCATTTAAGAAAGATAAAGTTTGCCTATATTTTATATAGCTTTTTTTATGTCAAGTTTT